>CAZHNZ010000052.1:0-27201 GCA_964534355.1 uncultured Parabacteroides sp. | reverse complement strand
AGTTCGGCCACGCAGGCAAACTTGTCGGTGGGGCGTTGCGCGCTGAGCGATTCGAAGCAGAGGTAACGTCCTTCGGCCACGGTGGGCAGCGCAACCTCTTTCCAGCCCTGACCATCGGGGAATGAGCCGGCGAGCACAGGCGTTTGGTTGGTGAGGTCGAGGTTTTGGCCTTTTTTGCGGTTGAGCAACGATTCGTCGGGAATGATTTTATCCAGAATAGGCTTGGCTACGCCGGCGATGAGGTTCGACTTGGGCACTTCGAGGTCGAGGACGATGATTTCGTTGCGCCCCTTTTTGAGCCAGCAGCCGGGCGTATAAAGCGTTTGTTGCGGGCCGATTTTCCAGAAACGGCCGAGGTTGTGGCCATTTACCCAAACCATTCCTTTTCCCCAGGTGGTCATGTCGAGGTAAGCATCGCCCGTTTTAGCAAGCGTGAAGGTGCCGCGGTACCAGGCCGGTCCGTTGGCTTTGGTTTTGGTGGCTGCAAAGCGGTTTTTGGCCTGAAAAGCGTAATCGACGGGGAAGTTGTAGACCTGCCAGTTTTTGAGGTTCACGCTCTCTTTGGCGGTTATCAGCTCCACCTTTTCGGTAATCCCCTTGCGGTCGATGATGGCGCCGCCGTAGTTGACGCGACCGGTGGCTTCGACCAGAATGTCGAGGCGGGCCGGTTGAGAGAGAACGGGTAGTGCGACGGTGTTGTCGCCCTTGCGGCGGTCGAGCTGCGCGATGCATTTACCATCGAGGTAAACCACAGCCCAGTCGTGCACTTCGGTGATTTTGAGTTTGCCGGCAGAGGCCGAAACCGGCAACGTGGTGCGGTAGAGAATGCGTCCCCAGCCCTGATCGAACATCTCCATGGGCTGAATATCGGCCGACGGTTTGGGTGCGGGCAGATTGCTGAAAAGCGGTGCCACCTGATTGAGCGTGAAAGCCGGGATGGTGATTTCGGGCATGTTGGCCGGCGGCTCGGGCAGAGACTCACCCGGTTGCAGGTAGTTTTTGAGCAAATCGCGCACGGCGTAAAACTTGTCGGTAGGCTGTCCGGCCTCGTTGATGGGCGCGTTGTAGTCGTACGAAGTCGCCATGCAGGAGTAGGCGGGCGCATTGGCACCACCCCATTGGCCAAACGAGGTACCCCCGTGCGCCATGTAGAGGCTGAATGAGATTTTGCGGTCCATCATATCTTTGAGACTACCGATAAAGCTGCTGATAGAACGGGTTTCGTGCGGCCGACCCCAGTGGTCGAACCAGCCTGTCCAGTACTCGCTGCACATGAGCGGCGATTGGGGATAGACCTCCTTGAAGCGGGCAAACTGACTTTCGATATTTGATCCTGCGCCAAAGTTGAGCGCCGTTGCCACATCGGGCACGTGGTATTTGAAGAAGTTGGAACTCCAGTCGCAACGGAAGAGCTGCACCTTGTCGAAGCCCGAACTGCGCAGGATGTCGCGGATTTGCCCCATGTAGATCGAGTCGCGTCCCCACACACCGTATTCGTTTTCGACTTGCACCATGATGATGTTTCCACCCTTCTGAATTTGCAGCGGGGCGAGCTCTTTGCTCACCTCTTTGAGGTAAATCTGCGCCCGCTCCATGAAGAAGGGATTATCCTTGGTGCGCACCTTGATATCTTTCTTTTTGAGCAACCACCAGGGCAGGCCGCCCATATCCCACTCGGCACAGGCGTAGGGGCCGGGACGAACGATGCAATACATGCCTTTTTTTTGTACGAGGCGGACAAATTCGGCCACATCTTTCTGTCCTTTGAAGTCGAAAACGCCCTGTTGCTCTTCGTGGAAATTCCAGAACAGGTAGATGCAGATGGTGTTCATGCCCATTGCCTTACACATTTGGATGCGGTGCTCCCAGTATTCGCGGGGAATGCGGGGGAAATGAATTTCACCGGCCCGGATGACGTAGGGTTGGTTGTTGAGCAGGAAAGTCTTGTCGCCTACCCTGAAATCGCCGGTGGCGGAAGGGGTTTGTGCTCTTGCGCCCCATAGGAAGGACAACAGCAAAGTGAGTGTCAGTAAACGTTTCATTATTAAAAAAAGTTATAGCCCTTATCCCTCCGGAAGAAGAGATAAGAGCTGTGTTATTTTTGAAAGTTATAAAGTTAGTCCGGCTTCTAAAAGCGGTGAAACAGGCGCACTATTCCATGTAAAACACCTCCGGCAGGGGAATAGAGACCGGCGAATTGTCGGGGTTGACCTCCATGATGTCGGCCATATAATCCCACCAGCGTTTCACGATAGGATTGGTGCCGAGATCCTGCGAGCCGCCCTCTCCGCTTGACTTTTGTACGGCAAAGAGAATGTTGGTCTCTTTGTCCCAAAAGATGGAATAGTCGTAAACTCCGCTCTCTTTGAGCAACTGTGCCAGTTCGGGCCAGATGGCGTTGTGGCGTTTTTCGTATTCGGCCTCACAGCCGGGTTTGAGGAACATTTTGAATGCGGCGCGTTTCATGGGTTTTGAGTTATAGGTTGTAAGTTATAAGTTTTAAGTAATACGTTATACGTTATACGTTTTACGTTGTACGTTATACGTTGTACGTTTTACGTTTGGGTGGTATTGTTTTTATTTTGTGGGAACGTCTGTACGGAAATAGGGTGTCCAAAGTCCGTTTTTGTTGAGCAGGCTTGCGGGTGGGTTGGTGCCCCAGCAATAGCGAACGGCAACGGGATTGGTGATTTCGGGACTCGAAACAACCACAGTATTGCCGTCGATGCGGGCATCGGCCCATACGAAGCGCTTGTCTTCGCCACAAATGGCAAAGCCGGTGAGTTTGCCGTCTTTGGCTACCAGGCCATCGCCCACGTGGTCGAAGAAGAGGCGGATGGTGTTGCCTTCCACTTTGTGGCTTTTGCAGATGGGGCCGGAATATACGATTTTCTCACCATAAACCTTAGCTCTTGCTGCCAGTGCCAGACGGTGGCCAATCTCCTGTTTGTTTTTGGGGTGAACATTGCCCGGCTCGTCGCCCGCATTCTCAATCGCCACAGCCATGGCCGTGTTGGGGATAGAGAGGTTGAGCAGTTGCGCTTCGCGAACAACCATCATTTTATCTTCCTTGGCCGGCTCTGCCATTGGTTTGCCCAGATTGGCCAGCTGCACATAGAGGAAGGGGAATTCGCCCACGCCAAAGGATTTTCGCCAATCGGCCACGAGGGTCTCCATGATTTCGCGATACACACCGGCAGTCGGTCCGTTGGATTCGCCCTGATACCATAGCGCACCGCGAATGGCGTAGGGGATCAATCCGTATATCATGCCGTTGTAGCAAACAAACGGGTTGTGCTGATCGAGCATCGGATTGGGGTGACGGGGTGCGCGGGGCTTTTTGGACGACACATCGCCGGCAGCCGCTGCGGCCGCTGCCAGGTCGCCGTTGTATTTGGCCATCTCTTCGCGGTATTTGCTCATCAGGTTGGCGCTGTCGGCGACGAATTCATCCATTCGCTTAGCATATCCTTCCATGATGGGTTTGAGGTTGGGACGTTCGTCGAGCGACTTTTTGCTAATCCATGTTTCGGCCGCGCTTGCACCGTAGGCAGAGGTAATCAGGCCGATGGGGATGTTGAGTTTTTTCTGTATTTCGCGGGCGAAAAAGTAAGCCACAGCTGAGAAATGTCCGACGGTTTGGGGTGAACAGACCTCCCATTTGCCCACCACATCGGGTTGAATGTGGTGATTGGGACGGAAGTCCACATCGAAAACCCGGATTTGCGGATAGTTGGCGTTGGCCACCTCTTCGGCTTCGTTGAGCACGCCACACCAGTAACGGTCTTCTTTGGCCACGGTCATGTCCATGTTCGACTGACCCGAGCAGAGCCATACTTCGCCCACATAGACATCGTTGATGGTGATATCATTGGTTCCTTTGATGCGCAGGACAAACGGGCCGCCCGCTTTTTGTTTTTTCAGACGAACCATCCATTTGCCCGAGGCATCGGCAACGGCAGTTTGGGTAGAGTTTTTGAAGGTAACAGTCACCTTTTCGCCCGGTGTGGCTGTTCCCCATACGGGAATTGCACTGTTGCGCTGCAAAACCATGTGCTCCTGAAACAGGGCGGCGGGCTTTGTTTCGGCACTCAGCGTTGAGGCGAAACCACAGCAGAAAAGCAGCAGAAGTGATAGAAAATTTGTTTTCATGAGTTATCGGTAAATTAGTCGGTTGATTTATTTGTTTTTTCTGAGTTTAATCATCTCCACGCCGGTGTGCAGTACCAGTCCGAGGCCGTGCTTTTCGTTGTCGCCCACCGGACGGTTGTAGTAAAATACCTGATCATCGGCAATACCCGTTCCCACGCAGACATTTTGGAATTTGCCATCTGCGGTAATCTGATTTTTCTTCAACGCCTCCCAGCCACGCATCGCCACCGAGCGGTAGGCCGGGTCGATCCATTTGTTGTTGATGGCTTTGGCAATGGTGTAAACGTACATGGTGGTGACAGACGATTCGGCGTACGAGTCGTTTTTGTCGAGCAGCTGATGCCACATGCCGTTGGCATCCTGATAGCGCGAGAAGCCGACAATCTGACGTTCGAGGTAGCGGATCAGCTGCGCCCGTTTGGGGTGATTGGCGGGCAGCACATCGAGCAGTTGCACCGTCGAAACGGCAATCCAGCCATTGGCACGACCCCAGTAGGCCACGCCGTTACGCTTCAAATCGGTATAGTAGCAGTGGTAATAAATCTGTTTTGACGGATCCCAGAGCAAATCGGAAATCTGAATAATCTGACGGGCTGCATCGTCGAAGTACTTCACATCGCCCGACATTTTGCCCATGCGCGACAGGAACGAGACGCTCATGTACACATCGTCGGCCCAGACGGTCATCTGACGCGGTGTTTTGCGGCACAAAGTCCCGTCGGCCAGGCGGTCCTGACCTTTGAGAATGTGGTTGGCACTGTTTTCGATATAAGTTTTGTACTCCGGTTTGGGGTCGAAGCGATAGACATCAATCACACTCGCACCCATCGAACCGCAATCGTCGAGCTCTTTAAAGCTCCAAAGCTGTCCGAATGGCCAGTGCCAGTGCTTGCGATCGCCTTTAAACCGTTTTTTGAAGTAATCGGCATTGGCAAAACCAAATGCGACGTGGTTTTTGGCGTAGCCGATGTATTTGGGCTCGTTGAGCAAAGTGCCCAGCTCGATCATCGCCATATTGATTACCCCGTTGGAATAGTGCCATTCCGACAGCGGGGTGGCAAATTTCACTTCGGTGCCTTCGGGAATTTCGGCTGTCGAGTTGTAGGTTTTGCCATCCTTTACCCCAACGAATTGGGTGACGGGCTGTTGCAGGATATTGTCGGCAATGCGGCGGACAATGGTTTCATCGTCTGTGCTTTGCGCTTTCAACAGGGTGCAGGCCATAGCAGCCACGGCAAACGTGGTGATTTTCTTTGAGAAAAAACTATTTTTCATGAGTCGATACTGATTTTTCGATGTAACTATCTTTGATGCCGCCGCAGCGGAAAGTCTCAATTTTTTCGCAGTTTGTCTGTTTCAGGAAATCCGGTGCATCGGGCTGATTAATGCGCACTTCGCTGAATGTCGCCCCTTTCACATCATCCATCTGAACCGAAGGACGGAAGTCGGGACTGAGGAAGCTGACCTGAATGTTGCTCAGCGAAACATTGCGCGCATGGCGGATGTAAAAAGCCGAAGCAGGCAAAACGCCGAACATCAGCGGCTCGGGGTATCTTTTTTCGAATTCGCCGGGGATGAGCTGAGCCTGCTCGCGGGTGCCTCCACCTCTATATACTATACGCATGTTGTTTACCGAAACATCTTCGATATACCCGCCGGGTATGCCGCTGATGAGGCACGGATAGTCTGAATTGGCGTTGTACACATTCACATTGTCGATGCTCACGCGGCGCAGTTTGCCCACCGGCGTGCCCTGTGGCGAACGCATCCGGGCACCGAGTCGCAGGAAGATGGGCGAATTGACAATGTCGCGCATCGAAATATTCGATATGGTAATGTCTTCGAGAATGCCGCCATCCACGGTTTCGAGGGCCAGTCCGCGGCATCGGTCGAACACACAATTGGAAATGGTAATATTGCGGAAACCGCCACTCGACTCGGTACCCAGTTTGATACGGCCGGTGGTGAAGGCCTGATCGGGCGCCTGCGGTTCGAACCGTTCGAAGGTTCCGTTCACCACGCTGCCTTTGTCGTAACCGCTCACGAGGCAATTGGTGATAGTCACATTTTCTGTATCCCTGAAAAATCCCAGTCCGTAGCTCGCTTTCAGTACAATAGCATCGTCCCAGGGCGAGTTGACGGTGCAGTTCGAGACGCGCACATTGCGGCAGCAGTCGATGTCGAGGCCGTCGCGGTTGGTATCAATCAGCAGATTGTCAATGGTCAGATTATCCACGCCGGTAGCCAGCAGGGCAAAATGGCCGCAGTGCAGCATTTTGAGGTCGCGCATGGTTACGTTTCGGCACAGTTTGAGGCTGACGGCTTTGTTGCCCACGCCCGGCAGGCGACTTTCGCCACGGCTCAGTCCTTTGCCATAAATGGTGCCCTGACCACACAAAGTGATATTTTCGATATTGATGCCCCAGATGAGGCTGTTTTTCCAGTGGCTGTGGCCAAAGTCCTGATACTGATCAAACGAATTCGCCTCGGCCGCATCATAACCCTCTTTCTCCGTTGGAAATTCGGCCACAATAGTCGCGCCCGCATCAAGCATCAGGGTAATGTTGCTTTGCAGGCGGATGGAATAGCAGGCATAGTTTCCGGCAGGCAGGAAAACCGTTCCGCCACCCGCTTTGGCCGCTGCCTCTATGGCACGGTTGATGGCCGGCGAGTCGATGGTTTTGCCATCGCCTTTGGCCCCGAATGTTTTTACATTAAAATAGTCCGCAGCCCGGAGAGGCGCGAACGCGAGTAGAAGTAAAATGAGTATGTATCTGCTTTTCATGGGCTATTTGCAAAAATGGTTATTGTCGGCTTTTTTCAAACAACTGCGGCAAATGCGAATAGTTGTAATCGGCCTCCTTGTTTTGACGGTAGATGCAAATGTAATATTTCGTTCCCGCCTTTAAGGTAAATTTGCCGGATAAAAGCGGCGAGTCTGTTTCTTTACCCGACCGCCAAAGTGCAAGCGGCGAAGATTGCTGCCGGGCATCCGAGAGCGCGCTTTCGGTTTCGACCGGAAAAAGCAGGTTCATCACTTTCAGATCTACGGTCTCTTTGTAGAACACGGTCATGTCGTTGCGTTCGACCACGAAGACGTTGTTTTTGCAATATTCCGGTTTCAGCGCGGCCTTTCGGGGTTCTGCCGGCCAGCCCGTAGCCCCGCCGTAAGCCCAAAAGAGCTCTACGCCGGCAGTTGTCTGTCCTGTGCTGATTTCGAGGATTAGTCCGTCTGTTGTTTTGAGGGGAATGGCTTTGATGCTGAGCGTGCCTTTTCCCAGCAACTCATCTTTCATATCAAATACCAACGCGCCCTTGTCGCCTGTCGAGAAGAGACTGCCGGCCTCTTCCATCCATTTGCTTTGCTTTCCTGAAATAAGTCCGAACCGCAACGTACCTCCCAGCTCAGGAAACAGGAACGAGAATTGTGGATTTTGCGAAGTGACAATCCGGCTATCCGCATTCTTTGTATTCAGGGTAATAACAGAAGAGCCCACGGGCGGTTTGGCCACCACCACGGCAGCCATTAGCAAAGAAAGAGAGAGCAGAACGCAATATTTTTTCATGTGTAGCTTGCTGAACAGGTTACAATTTCTTTTTCACCGCTTTGCGCAATTTGCATTTCTTTAATTTCTTTATCTCCTCGGCCACGGTCTTTGCATTGAGGATAGCCCCATCTCGCGAAGTGTGCGTATGGTCGCCGTAGAAAAGTTTTTGCACGGCATCTTTGCCCAGCTTTTCGTATTTGGTGGCAATGACTTCGTTCAGGTCGATAAACGGCACTTTTTCCTGTTCCGCAATTTGTTTGGTCCAGAGGGCGTAAGACGTATTATTACGCACGATATTGAGGCTGTCTTTGGTCACCCAGTTGTTTCGGGGAATGAGAGAAACCAATATGGGCGTTGCCTTTTTTTGTTTCAGGTCGATGCAATATTGACGCAAATACCAGCCAAAGGTATGCACAGAGACCTCTTTGCCGGTAGCCTCCATCACAAAAACCTGCGACGAGTCGCTTATCCCTTTGAGCGAAGCGCGGGCACGACCGGTATTGGGCGAGCCGTTATCGTTGTGTCCAAACTGTATGAGTACATAATCCCCCGGCTGAACAGCATTCAGCACCTTGTCAAACAACCCTTCGGTCAGGAAAGTCCGGCTGCTGCGGCCACCCAGCGCGTGGTTTTCCACAGAAACTTTGGTGGTGTCGAAAAACTGAGAGAGGAAATTTCCCCAGCCCCATTGTCCGTTGCTGCCGTCGCCTTTGCCGTTTTTCACCGTAGAGTCGCCGATGGTAAAGAGCACGGGACGACCTTTCTTTCTTGTTCTTCCGGCCATTGACGCATTGGCTTTGGCGGGATCGGCACCCGATTTGAGTCCGAGCAGTTCATCGCCGGTAATCCGGTTTTGCAACGAAGAGCCCACCACTTTTGTGCCGGCAGGAAACTGTTGCAACGTATCTTTTTTCAGTTGGGCAATCAGCGAAAAAGTGGTCGATAAAGCGACCAGTGCCAGTGTTATTTTTTTCATGTCGTATTAAATGTAAAAAGAATAAGCAATAAAACAACGCATCTGTTTTCTTATTAACCCATTGATTTTAAGCGTATTTTAATTATTAATTTTTAATTGTTAATTGGAACTATTGCTGAACAACATTAATACTGTTTTTAACCAACAATTCAGAAGCATTAATTTCGGGAAAAACAAGGTTGATGATAGACCAGTTCTGAGCATACTCGATGGTTCCCGCTTTTTGGGTAGAAATTCGAATGTTGCTCAGACGGAAATTTTCGAGCATTGAATTTTCGGCACCCGATGCAGAGAGAGCCTGCTTGGCGTGCTTGATATCCACATCCGACAAATAGATATTCCGGAAGCGTGGAACTCCCAACGAATCGGGACAAACTTTTCGCAATAAAGTATACCAGTGGTCGGGCACCGTTTTTCCCTCATATTCGGCCGGTAAAGAAGAGTAGCTATACGCCGGATACCAGTTGAGCGTGGTTTCGATGGCCACACCCACGTTTTGCATTTGAATATTGTTGATGTAAATATTTTCGATGGTACCACCCCTTGTCATGGCCGATTTGAATCGGATGCCCACACCCGTTCCGGCAGCTTTTAGGTTGTAAGCCAATACGTTGCGAATGCCGCCCGATGTTTCGCTTCCGCAGGTAAACAGTCCGCCGCCGGCGCGCGAAATGCAATCGCGGATAATGATATACTCAGTTGGTTTGTTCACCCGAAGTCCGTCGGCATCACGTCCGGCTTTGAGACAAAAGTTGTCGTCGTTGCAGTCTACATCGCAGTTTTGCACCAAAATGCGGGTCGAAGAGTCGATATCCACACCATCGGTGCTCGGACCGTGTCCATCTATGTTATTCCGGATAATGACACCATCAACTGTGCATTGGTTTGAGTAGAGAATTTGCATCGACCAGAAACCCGATTGTTTGATGGTAATGTCTTTGACAAAAATATTTTCCGACTCCGAAATAAGGATGGTACGCGGACGTTTGCAGTCGTAATCGACCACCCAGCGCAATCCTTTCAGTTCGTACTCCTTGCGCATGCTCCAGTATTTCTCCCAATAGACTTTACCCTGACCATGAATGGTGCCTTCGCCCGTGACAGAGGCATGGTGAACTCCGTTGGCATTGATAAGTGCGGCAGGCCATCTCATTTCGATGCCGGCAATGCGGGTAAATGTCTCCGGATAATCCTTGATGTTTTGACTGCCCAAAAGGGTCACTTTCCGGTCGATGTGCAGTTCCACGTTGCTTCTTAGATAGAGCGAACCGGTCAGGTATTTGCCTGCACTGAACAGTACACGCCCTCCGCCCTGCGCACCGCAGGCATCTATGGCGCTCTGAATTGCTTTTGTGTTCATAGTCACGCCATCACCAACTGCTCCGAAATCGACTGCATTTACCACAAAGCCGTTTGATTGCAATTGCGTGGCTCCCACCTCATCTATCCATTTGATTTGTGGAAAAATACTTTGGATAGGGCTCTTCTCTTTTGCGGACAAAAAAGAAGAAAACCCTACCAAAGTACACACTACAACACACACTATTTTTTTTAATTCCATATTTCTGTTACGTCGTTATACTTGGGTTGAAAGCGGCAATAAGATTATTTTACCCCTTTTTTCAGTTCGTCGGGATTGCTCTTGCTGTACATGTTGATAGGCGCAGCCGTCTTTTCAAACAAATCGCGTATCACCTTCTCTTCCACACGGAATTCGGGTCTGAACCGGTTGGATTGCATGTACTTAATTATCGAGTAATACAATCTTTCGGCTACCGGACGACCGGCAAAATCAGAAGATACATCGGCACTTGTCATCATCAGCTTACCGTTACCCACACAGGCCTCAATCAACATACCCAGTTTCCGGTTGATAAACCAGGTGTCAATGGGCTGCACAATGGGCTGAAATCCTTTGGGGAAGTCGGTGAGCAGCATCACTTGCGAGCGGTTGACCAGCTCCCACCACTGCATATCGCCCCACGAGTCGGTCACGAAATTTCCGAAAACCGGATGGTTCTGACGGATAAACACGCCGGTGGTATGAGGTGGGCGCATTTTGAACCACGAGGTGTTCCAGAATGCCGGTTGGTAATGTTGTGCCACATCTTTGCCGTAGGTGATTTTTCCGGCAGCCAGAACCAAAACCTTGCCTCCCTCTTTCAGTGTATTCATGGCCTTTTCGTCCAGATTGCCCCGGCAAATGTAGATATCAGAGGTATCCACCGGCTGACGCATTTGCGGATAGACCCAGAAGTTCCAGTCGTTGGCAATCTCCGTACCCTCTATGGCCACTTCCAGATTGAGTTTGGCCGGCTCACAAAAGCGGGTCAGGTCGAAATTTATATCTCCCAGATTAAAATTATTTCCTACCGGAATATCTTTGGTCGAAAGCTCACCCTTGGCCAGTGTCAGACCGTAGGCATCGCGTATCCGCCAGATGGTTTTTGCATTTGCCAACGGCGTTTTGCCCCAATGGGCTACTTCAACTTTGGCACTCAGCGGTTCGTTGTTGTGATACACAAATTTCGGAATGCGCGCCAGCAAAACTGTCGGGCTGCAAAAACGACGAAACTCGGGTGCCGTCACATAGCCTTTCTCCTGCCAGAAACTGTTGAGCACGCCCACCAGCGCCGTTCCCTGTCCCGAGAAATCATTCAGGCAAAGCAGCTGAAAGCCGGCGTAGTCGGGTGTACGCAGTGTTTTTTCAATTTCGTGTTTGTAGCACAAAAGCTGTAATTTGCCCGAGGCAATCAAAAACTCGTGGCTCAGCTCACCCATATCGCTGTCCGACAAATCCTCTTTGAAGAGCTCGAAGTTTTTGGCACGGGTAACGCCGGTATATTTTTTTATCTCATCAAAATCGGGGAATGCGCACCACTGACCGGTTTCGTGCGAAATGTAGGGCTCCTTCACTGTGTCGATGCGCGAGCGGTAGTCGGCCATCGACTCAGGTCGGCCATTGCTCCAGCTCAATCCGCGGGCGCCTGCTTTTACGTGGTACTGACTTTTTGGCTGCCATGCCCAACCGTTACCCACCGAGGCACCGGTGTAGAGGCGGCGGTTGTCGGTCGCCTTCCAGTAATCTACAAATTTGCTCACCCACGGCACCCAGCGACCACTCGGCTCGTTGCCGCAGGCCAGAAAAGTAAACGAAGCATAGTTGCCGTAAGCACGGGTAATGCGTTTGGTCTCCTCCATCAGGTAGTTGTCGATAGGCAATCCCATACCCAGTCGGGTAGAGTGGTTGGGCCAGCTTGGGCCTTCGGGTTGCAGGTAGAAACCCACTTTGTCGGCGGCGATAAACGCAGCCTCCGGCGGACAATACGAGTGAAAACGCATGTGGTTGAGACCGTACGATTTGCAGATGCGGAAGATCCGCTGCCACGCCGCTTCATCCATGGCCGGATAGCCGGTGAGCGGAAACTGACAATTTTCCACGGTTCCGCGCAGCATGGTTTTTATGCCATTTACACAAATGTATTTTCCCTGAATGGACATTTCGCGCATACCAAATTGAATGTCGCGAGAGTCTGTCTGTTTGTTTGTTTTCAATGTGGCCTGTAAGCGATAAAGGTTGGGATTAAACTCATCCCACAAAAGCATACCGTCACCCAAAGTCAATTCGGCCTCAATAATTTTTTCTTTTCCGTCTGTTTTGAAAGGAACCTCAATTGGATTGACAATGTGTTGTCTTTCGCCGTTGAAGCTTTTGGCAGAAAGGGTGATGGTGCCCGATGCCGGTTTGCCGATCGGGTTGAGAATTTCAATTTTAACGCGGGCTTTTTTCTCTTTCAGATTGGGAAATACCTGAATATTGCCCAACGAAACAACAGACGCAGCGCGAAGTTGCAATTCGCCCACCATGCCATTCCAGTTGCCCTGCGTATGGTCGGTTACGCTATGCGAGTTTTGTCCCACATCCACATCCTTCATGCGGTTGTCTATCCGTACTGCAATGAGGTGTTTCCCGGGTTTCAATCCGGTGAGTTGAAAAATGTGCGGGGTGCAAAGCGAATTGTCGCTGCCCACCTCTTTGCCATCCACCCAAACTTTGGTGATAAAATGCGGTCTTTCGAGGAAAAGGCTGATCTGCATTCCTTTCCACGATGCAGGCACGATTACCTCTTTCAGGTACCACGCCAGCCCCACATAGTGCTTGGCCTGAGTGAGCCAAAACGGCATTTTCAGATTTCCCTCTACACGGTATTTGGCCATGCGCGGATTGAAGTACCACGAGCTGTCGTATATGCTGCCGGTAAATTTTGTTTTAAGCGTAATGTCATCCCCTTTCAGATTCTCAGTCATGGAACCGGGAAGCACGATTGTTTCACCAGACTTCCCGTTGAACCACTTCTCAGAAATTCCTGCATCAGATCGGTCGATGGCAAATGCCCAACGGCCTTTCAGATCAATTGTTTTCTGCGAAAAAGCCAAATGACCGGTAGCAGATATTCCTAACAGATAAACGAATAGAATAAGTTTTTTAAGCATCTCAGTAGTTGAAAATTGATGAAGAGATTGTTTTTCAGGTGCAAAGGAAATACATTCTGCCGATATGCAAAATGGAAAAATGTACATTCAACTGAATAATCATTCATAACACACAAACCACGTATATTTTGGCACGATTTTACAGGCCTGAACGAAAGTGTATTAAAAAAGAGGGGGAAATATATTACAAAAGGGGTGTCTGTCGGATAAATAAAGTATATTTGCATTCATTTAAACACAATTTTTCATCCAAATAATATGCGTATATCAGGCCTGTCTGTTCGTTTTTTATGCCTCTTAGCGGTGCTGTTCCGGTTTTCGGCACTTCTCTCTATCCGCCCCAACATCGAACATATCACCACTATAAACGGACTTTCGCACAACACCATTCGTACTCTTTTGCAGGACAAAACGGGCTTTCTGTGGGCGGCTACGCTCAATGGACTAGACAGATACGACGGCGTAAATGTGAAAAACTTCCGGCCGGTTCCGGGTAATCCGTTGTCGCTCTCAAACGCCAAAATCAAAGATTTGTATGAAGATAAAGCGGGCAATGTTTGGGTGAGAACATACAACGATATTTACCACTGTTACTATCCGAAATTGGATCAGTTTGTGGCTTTCAGCGAAAAAAAAGAGCATCAAAACCGCACCTATTCTGCCCTTGCTGAGTCGCCGGATGGCCGCGTGTGGCTCTATGGAAAAAACGGCTGTCTTTCTGTAAAACTGACAGACGGAAAGGCTCTCGCAACGGCTTATGGCACCCGACAGGATGTGGCGCTTCCGTCGGATGATGTTCGGGATATTCTCACCGACTCGCGCGGAAATAGTTGGATTCTGACCGCAAAAGGCATCGTGCTGATTTCAGAAAAAGGGGCCGTATCGTACCCCCGCAAGGCTGCCCGTCAATCCTCATTCATCCGGGTTTTGGAACTCAATAATCAGGTTTTTTGTATTGAGAAATCAGGCTTGATTGTCGGATATAATTTAGCAAAAAAACAGTTTTCTGAAACCACCTCAGCGACGAAATTGAATGTGGGCGATGCCTGCAAAATGGGCAATAAAGGGCTAATTTTGATTTCAAATCCGGGGCAAATTCTCTTTTTCGACCCTGCATCAAAATCCATTACACCGGCTCAAACGGTTTTGGGCGAGCCGATGGGTGGGCATGTTTCGGTGAAAACCGACAAATCGGGCAATCTTCTTTTTTACAATTCCTCGGGTTGGGTCTCTCTGTTTCACCTGAAATCGGGCAAATCTTTTCGCTTGAACCTGATTCCGCCGTCGGTTTTGCAGTTTATAGATGAAGAGAGGTATCAGTTCCTGACCGATTGCCGTGGGCTGATTTGGATTTCGTCGTACGGAAACGGACTCTTCTGTCTCGACCCCGCCACAGGCGAACTTTCTCATTTTGTGTACGAAAAAAACAACACCAACAGCCTGTCGGGCAACTATCTGCTCTCTCTGACAGAGGATAAATCGGGCAATATTTGGGCGGGTTCCGAGAGTAAAGGGCTCAACAAACTCTCATTCCCCAACAGACAGGTGAAAACCTACTACCCCGACCCGCAAACCAACGAGGGCAACAACAATTTGGTAAAAGCATTTCTCGAAGATAAAAACAAAAATATTTGGGTCGCCACCAAAGCCGGAAGTCTCTACATCTACAACCGCAGTTTCGAAACTCAGAAAGTGGTTTTTCAGAATGGATACAACGTCTATTGCCTGATGCAGGACAGCCGGGGCGATGTGTGGGCCGGGACAAAAGGCAGCGGCTTGCTCTTTTTTGCACAGGGCGATTATACAAAAAAACCGGTGGTGGTTTCGCTGCAAACAGCCTCAGGACCTCAGCGCAGCAATCACATCTATTCGGTTTTGGAAGATAAACAGAAACGTATTTGGGTGGCCTCTTTCGGGGGTGGTATTCAATTGCTTACGGCTAATGGATTTCGCTCTTTTACCCAAATAAAAGAGTGGAACAAAAATGTAAGACACCTGATGCAGGACAAAGAGGGGCAGATATGGGCGGCTACCAACAACGGTGTGATTCGTTTCAATCCCGATGCGCTGCTCAAAGACAATCGCCGTTACAAATGCGATTTGTTTGATCTCGAAAACAAAAACAGCCTCTCTGCACCCGAAGTCAGATTTATTTATCAGGATAAAGCCGGGGCAATATGGTTGGCCATGGCGGGTGGTGGCCTCAACAGATTTGAGGGCGAAACTGCCGATGGTAAAGGCAAATACAAGGCTTTCACCACCAATCAGGGGCTCGCCAACGACAACCCGGTATCGATGTTGGAAGATAAACAGGGTTTGCTGTGGATTGCCACCGAGAGCGGATTGTCTAAATACAACGTACAGACGGGCTTGTTCCGAAACTACTCTTTGTCGGATCAGCTTGCCGGCAATATCTATTCCGAAGCTGCGGCACTCAGGTTGCAGGATGGCCGGCTGATGTGGGGGACGCTCGACGGATTCTATGTGTTTGCTCCGTCGGCTTTGTCGGCCAATTCCTCTGACGACAACCGGGTGGTACTGACCTCATTTTCTGTTTTCGACGAACCTGCCCGTGTAGCCGATGAAGATGCACCGCTCAAAACGGCGATCTCTTTTGCCGACCGGATTGATTTGCCCTCGAATGACAATGTTTTTCACATCGAATTTGCATCGCTCAATTTCAAAAACGGCGGGGCTGATCAATATCTCTATATTCTCGAAAATTTTGAAAAAAGGTGGAATGCTTCCGGCTCGTACAATGTGGCCACATACCGGAATGTGCCACCGGGCGACTATATTTTCAGGGTAAAATCTATTGATGCCGATAGCGATAGCCCGCAGGATGTCACCTCTATCCGCATCGTTGTGCATCCGCCGTTTTGGCTTACGTGGTATGCATTTTTACTCTATTTCCTGCTGTTGGTAGGGGTTGTATATGTGGCTTTCAGGCTTATTTCGAAGTTTAACCGGCTCAATCAGGCGGTGCAGATTGAGCATCAGCTTACCGAGTATAAACTGCGTTTTTTCACCAATATATCGCACGAATTCAGAACACCACTGACTCTCATAAAAGGTTCGGTCGATTCGCTCAACGAGCTGATTGAACGCTTTCCACAGCCCATTCGACCCATTATCAGGGGGTTGGATAAAAACACCACTCACCTGATGCGATTGATTGATCAGTTGCTCGAATTTCGTAAACTGCAAAACAACAAACAGAAACTCAACCTGCAACGGGTAGAGGTGATTTCGTTTTTGCGCGATATACACGAAAGCTTTGGCGAAGTGGCACGCAAAACCAATATCGACTACCGCTTCCTCTGTTCGCCCGAAGAGCTCTCTATCTACATCGACCGCAATAAGTTGGATAAAATTGTATTCAACCTGCTCTCAAACGCCTTTAAATTTACGCCGCGGGGTGGCAAAATTACACTTTCTGCCTTTATCGATCAGACTCAGAATTGGCTCTCTATATCGGTGGCTGATAATGGAATAGGCATTCCCAAAGAGAAGCAGGCGCTGCTTTTCAGCCGGTTTATGCAGATCAATTTCTCGGCATCGGGCACCGGCATCGGGCTTTCGTTGGTCAACGAATTTTCGTTGTTACACAAAGGGAAAGCCAGTTTTGCCGAAAATGAATTGGGTGGCTCGGTCTTTACCGTAGATATTCCGCTGAGCGAAAAGGTGTACAGCCCCGACGAGTTTGTGGTGGATCGTATCGTGAAACCTACCCGAGAAGAGAGTTCGATGCACCTTCTGTCTGAGTTTATCGAAGATTCCGAAAGTTCATTCGAATGGAATGTTATCCCCGGATCGCCGGCGGATACCAAATACAAGATTTTGGTGATTGATGACAACCACGATATCCGCGAATTTTTGCAGGAAAAATTGGAACCCTATTTTCAGATTATCACGGCCGAAGATGGCATTGCCGGTATAAAACGGGGTGGGGAAGAGGATCCCGACCTCATCATTTGCGATGTGATGATGCCCGGAATGAATGGTTTTGAATTAACATCCAGGCTGAAATCTAATTTCGAAACGTGTCACATCCCGATTATTCTGCTTACGGCCTATATGTCTGACGAACACAACACCGAGGGGGTGAAGTCGGGTGCAGATGCTTATATCAGCAAGCCGTTTAGCCTGAAACATCTGATGTTGCAAATCAACAAATTACTCGAAAAAAGAGAGGCCGTGCAGCGTCACTATTCGGTGGCGCCGGCCAAAGAGTCTGCGCTGATTTCTGCCGAGGTGGACGACACCATGCAGATACCGGATATCGATAAATTGTTTATTCAAAAAGTAGAGAAGATATTGGATGAACGGCTCTGCGATGCCGAATTTGCCGTAGATGAGTTTGCGCAGCTTGCCGGCACAGGGCGTACGCTCTTCTTCAAAAAGATAAAGAATCTGACCGGCTATTCGCCCAACGAGTTTATCCGTGTCCGACGCATGAATATGGCTGCTAAACTGTTGATGAGCAAGCAATACAACGTGTCCGAAGTTTCATACAAGGTGGGTATCAACGATCCGTTCTATTTCAGCAAATGTTTCAAGGCGCAGTTTGGTTGCTCACCTTCGCGCTTCCCCGAGGATTACCACGAAAAACCGGCTGACGCAGAATAAACCGGCCCGATTAATAAAATTCGTAGAAACACTCGGTCGGAATGTTGGTGTTGGTGTGGTAGTGCAGGGTGCCGTTTACGCAGGCCAGGCTTTTGGCAATTGCCCGCACAGAGGCAATGTTGTGCGAAACCAATAGAATGGCCGCATTGGGTTTTAGTTCTTGCATCAGGTCGAAAAGCTTTCCTTCCGACTCTTTGTCGAGGTACGAATTGGGTTCGTCCAGTATCAGCAGTTGAGGTTTAGTGACCAGCGCGCGCCCCAGAAATGTGCGTTGCAGCTGTCCGCCCGAGAGCTGACTGATAGGCCTTTTGCGCAATTCCTGCAAATCCAGCATCTCTATCATCTGCTCAGTAGCCTCGCGCTGCACCTTCGACGGGCGGCCAAAGAGTCCGTTTTGCCCCCCGAGCCCCGACAATATGACATCCTGCACATTGATGGGAAACGACCGGTCGATGCTGTTATTTTGAGGCATATACCCGATTTGCAAAGACGACACCTCCTCACCGGCTTTGTTGTAGAACCTTATCTTTCCGCTCTTGGCCGGAATCAACCCCAGAATAGCTTTCAGCAAAGTGGTTTTGCCTCCGCCATTGGGGCCAATTATACCGATAAAGTCGTCGTGCTCAATGGTCAGATTTACCCGGTCGAGCACCACATTTTTATCGTATTGTATGGTTAAATCCTCAATTATAGCAATTTTACTCATCCGACAGGGCTTTGGCAATGTTCAACATTTCATCTTTCCATTCGTAAGCAATCGGGTTAATTACCCGTATTTCGCAGCCCGATTCCTGTGCCAGTATGCGGGCATTCTTTGTATCAAACTCTTTTTGTACAAAAATAGTTCGCGCCTGCTCCTTTTTGGCAATCTCAATCAGGCTTTTCAGGTATTGTGGTGTCGGCTCTTTACCATTCAGCTCCACGCTGAATTGCCTCAATCCGTAATCGCGTGCCAGATAGGTGAGCGAAGGATGATAAATCAGAAATGTCCGGTTTTTGGCTTTGGCGATAACGGCAGTCACCACCGAGTCTGTTTCGTCTATCTCGCGCAGTAGTTTTTGGAAGTTCTTTTGGTAAAACGCCCGGTTTGCCGTGTCCGATTTAACAATAGCGTTGTAAATATTTTGGGCCATGGTGCGCGCCGTTTTGGGCGAACTCCAGGTGTGCGGGTCCACTCCCGAGTGGGCGTGGTGTTGCTCTTCGTGGTCGCCGTTGCACTCACCCTCAGAGTGAATCAGCGCTATGCCGGCAGAGGTGTTGATGATTTCGAGCTGCGGGTGGTTCTTTTTGAGTTTATCGAGCCAGGCGGCCTCAAAACCCAGATTGCCCACTGCCAGATAGGCTTTGCTGCGACTCAGGCTCACCAGTTGTCCGGGGGTGGGATCGTACGATTCGGGGTTGGACCCGGCGGGCACCATGCACGAAATCTCAATCTTTTCTCCGGCTATCTTTTCGGCAAAATATTTTTGTGGTAATATAGATACAGTCATCACCGGCCTGTTGTCTCTCTTTTCGGTGCACGAAAGCAGAGCGATAATGCCCGCCAGACAGACCATTTTTAATACATACATTCTTCTCATATCGGGTTAGTTTTGTCAGTTTTTCCCAACAAATTTAAGCATAATAATTTGCACAATGCCGGGGTGGCATTTTTTTTATACGATATTGTGAAATAAAACTCAAAAAAAGGGTACTTTTGCGCACTTAAACGACATTTAAATGCAAACAAACAGACCTGTAATAGAAACCACAGCCGACGGCTCTCACACGCTTTTTGTGCCCGAAATGAATGAACATTACCACTCGGTGAACGGTGCGCGGCAAGAGTCGGTGCATGTGTTTATCGAAGCGGGATTGCGCCAATCTGCCTCCAACGATATTTCGCTGCTCGAAATCGGTTTTGGTACCGGTCTCAATGCCTATCTCTCCCTGATAGAGGCGGCCGAAAAGGGTATCAGGGTGCATTATACCACGCTTGAACTCTATCCGTTGCAACAGGATATAATAGAAAAACTCAACTACGGAAAGCTTATTTCGGAAGAACATGCCGGCTTGTTCGATCAGTTGCACCGGGCGAATTGGGACGAAGAGGTGAGTATCACGCCATTTTTTACGCTCTGCAAGGTGAAAGCCGATTTGTGTAATTACACCTTTGTCCGGAATTTCGATGTGGTTTTTTTCGATGCTTTCGCACCCGACAAACAGCCTGAGATGTGGAATCCGGCGCACTTCGAACAGATATTTTCGCACTGCAATCCCGGTGCTATTTTTACCACCTATTGCGCCAAAGGCACAGTGCGCAGGGCTCTGCTCGCTGCCGGCTTTGATGTGGAACGCATTCCCGGCCCTCCGGGAAAACGCCAGATGTTGCGTGCGCGCAGGCCCTGAATGGCGTGCGAATGAGGTAAAATATTACTTACTTACGTTATACATGAAGTTTATCGGTGCTATTTCGTCCTAAGCAACCGTCCCACACCAGTAATCAATACCAACAACGAAACCACGCCGAATCCGATAAAAATAGCATCCAGAGCCGGTGGTGTATCGCCCGCGCCATACGAGTGCATGCCGGTCAGGTAGTAGTTCACCCCGAAATAGGTCATTAGTATTGTGCTCAGTCCGTACACCGACAGGGTGCTGAAAAAGTAATGAGAACGCAGTCCGGGTATCATCCGGCAGTGCAGTATAAAGGCATACACCATCATCGAGATGAGTGCCCAGGTCTCTTTCGGATCCCAGCCCCAGTATCTGCCCCACGACTCGTTGGCCCACACAGCACCCAGAAATGTGCCGATAGAAAGTAGTCCCAGCCCAATATACATAGAGAGTTCGTTGATAATGCGCAGCTCTTCGATGCGATCGGCCAGGTGTGGGTGTCGATTTTCGCTGAAATTCATCAGCACAAGAGTGACTACCCCGATCAGGAAGCAGACGCCAAAAAATCCGTAGCTACCGGTGATTACAGCCACATGTATCATCAGCCAGTACGATTTGAGTACCGGCACCAGCGGGGTTATCTCGGGGTCCATCCAGTTCAGATTGGCCACAAACAGAATGAGTCCGGCAAAAATGGCCGACAAAGCCAGCGTCAGCGTAGAGCGTTTGGCAAAAAGTAACCCGGCCATCAGGGTTGCCCACCCGATGTAAATCATAGATTCGTAGGCGTTAGACCAGGGTGCCTGTTGCGATATGTACCAGCGCAGTCCAATACCTCCGCCGTGCAGCAGAAAGACGCCAAACAGCAGTGTGCCGGTTATCCATACCGGGATGTTGAGCCACTTCTTCCGGCTAATCATCCGCCACAGGGCGATGATTGCCAGCAAAAATCCGAGCATCAGATAGAGCTTGGATGCCTGATTGAATATCTGATACTTATTGTACAATGTCTCGTATTTCAATCTCTGATTGTCAATGGGTTGTGTGGTGCGCGCCTGTTGATAGGTGCTTATCATACCCACTATTTCGTTGGGGACTTTCCAGTCACCCGATATCATCGAGTTGGCTGTTTCGTCGAGGTACCACCGGAATATTTGCGCAACAAACATAGAGTCCTTGCCGCTAAACTGCGACAAATCGTCGCCGGCTGAGTACCATTTGTGGTTGGGGTCGTTTGGCAACGGGAATATCGGATACATGCGAAATTCCTGCAAAGCATAGAGGATATTGGCCTTCTCATCGAGTTTAAGCACCTCTTTGTCGAGGGCAGAACGCGATTTCTGCGGTTTGGCGCTTGCTTTTTCCACATACGATTCCAGTTTGTATTTTCCGTTCATATCAAACAGATTTTCGAATGCCACCGAAGTGCCGTTTGTGCCAAGCAGGGTGTGTACTTCGTTGTTTTTCAAAGAGATAGTCGGAACGGTATTCCAGTATTGCGGATAGACCATGTAACTGAGCACAAATTGGTCGGCTGTAATATGGTTGAATGATTCGCTGCGGGCTATTTTGCGCAGCAATTTGGCGTTGTAGGTGTTCAGCGGCTCTATGCGGCCGGTGGGGCATTGCGCCACTATTCGTCCAAAACTGTCGGCATGTGCCGCCGACACCACAAATTTCAGATCCTGTGCTACGGCGGTGGTGGCTGTTAGCAGCAATGCCACAATCACTGCCGGTACAGGCTTGTCCGACAGCTCTTTCAGGCGGCGCAACAGTGTGCGGGGGCGTGAGTTTTTTTGCGCAAATGCCACAATAAACCCGGCCAACAGCAGGAAATAGCCGAAATACGACACCGCCGTGCCGGCCAGGTCGTAGCTCACTGTCAGCACAGTGCCCTGCTCGTCAGAGTCGTACGACATCTGATAGAGTCGGAACGAGCCCTGATAGACTATATTATTCATCGAAATAATTTCGTTGCGTTCAGCGCCTTTGTCTGATATTGTCAGGTCGCTCTGATACGACGACGGTGAGTGCGAACCCGGATAACGAATGAGCTGAAAATCATTCAGTCTGACTTTGAATGGGATGGTGCGTGTAACATTGTCACTCACTATTTTGTCGCTTGTTTCGCCCTCGCGCAGGTGCAATATTCCCTCGTAGCCAAAATGGCGGGTGATAAAGGCACCGGTGAGCAAAACCATAAATGCCACGTGTATCAGCAACATGCCGGTTTTGCGAAACAGCAGCATCTTGTCGCGCCACACAATACCGATAAAGTTGACCACCAGCAACAGTTGAAGCAGATAAAACCACACATGGTTGTAAATGTATCCGCGTGCCACGGCAGTGCCGTATTTGCTCTCAACAAAGGTGGCTATACCCATGCTTGCGGCATAGCTGAGCAGCAACACCAGCATGGCTACTTTGCTCAGTAGCAGTCGGGCTGCCATTTGTGAAATATTCGATTGGTTCATGGTTAAACAATTGGATGAAAAATAATTAACAACAACTTATTTTTTGAACTGAAAGAGTGTTGCGGTACGATTGGCAATTTTGCAATCTCTGATTCCCCACACTACTTTGTTCTTTTGGTCGATTTCTATTATTTTGTATTGCACCGTGTCTTTGGTGTGCCCTTCCCAGTTGGCAATGAGTGTATGTCCGTTTTTCAGCCGGGTTACTTCGGCCACAAACAGCAATTGGGTCTCCGTCAGCACACTATTGTCTATGGTCGAAACTACCTGTTGTGCCACGGGGTCTATCTCTTTGATAGTATGGCCATCGCCACAGCCCACCAGCCAGTTTCCGTTTTTGATGATTTTCACCGAAAAGGGCGAACCACCTACCGCCACCCGTTTCAGCACAGTGCCTTTGTCGTCCATCTCTATCACTTCGCCTTTGGCCATCAGGGCTATCAGAAAAGTGCCGCGGGGGGTGGGCAATACCTGCCGAAACTGCCCGTGCACACTCTTTATGCCTGTGTCGAAGCGGATTATTCGCACAGTATCCCCTTTGGTGTTGAGTTCGATAATGCGCGACGGATGCCCGCAGGCAGCCACTATGTAATTGCCGTTTTTGAGTTGCGTGGCCGTGAAAACCTCTTCGCCGGGCAATGCTCTGAAATCCCACACCACAGCCTGCTCTTTGCGGGTAATCAGGCGCGCCCCTTTTTTATAGGCATACAGCACTTCGCCTTTTTTGGTTATCTCGGCGTCGTTGCACTCTTCACCCGGGGCGAGCCGGTGTGTCCATTCTATCGTTTTTGTTTTTTTGTCAATAATGTTGAGGTCTCTGATGCCGCAGCCGCTCACCAAAAGCTTGTCGCCTGCCGTGGCCGTGAGTGTCAGAAACAGAGTAAACAGAGCTGCTGAGAGCAATATGATTGGTCGTTTCATGTAAGTATCTGTATTTTAAGAATGCAAAGTTACAAAAAAAAGAGCCAGCCAAAATCTATGTTCGGGCCGGCTTCTTTTTAATAATATCTAAATATAAACAAAATCAGTATCCGGTAGAGTCCTACTCTTCTTCGGTCATTACCACCCGGAAGCCGACATTGTACACCTTCTGATAGTCGCGGTAAGGCGTTCTGAACGAGGCTGTTGCTCTGAACGGCCGGTCGTACCACGAACCGCCACGGGCTACTCTTTTCGCCTCTTTCAACAACGGATTGTTGCGGCCATCCTCATCGTTGTAAGGGTATGGTTTGTAGGTCGAGAGTGTCCACTCGGCCACGTTGCCGTGCATGTCCATCAAATCCCACGGGTTCTGAATGTAGCGTCCGCCCTGCTCGGCTATAAATCCGCCATCGTCATACACCGTATCGCGTGGCACCCAGTCGTCGTATTTGTTGGGGTTGTGTATCAGTCCGGTAGTTTCGTAACTTTTCACGGTCGTATTAGCGGCGTAGTCGCGCAGGCGGATATCGCCCAGATTGGCATATCTCGAGAAATTGCTGTTCAGCTGACCAAACCAGAAAGGTGAGTTGCTGCCGGCGCGACAGGCCCATTCCCACTGTGCTTCGGTAGGCAGAGTAAAGCTAAATCCGGTTTTCTTTGTCAGCCATTTGCAATATTCCATCGCCTCTTGCCACGATATGCGTACCGCCGGCTGATCGGGGTGATTGGTGAAGTAGCATTTGCGACCAAACTGATACCCGTGTCTGTCTTCGTCGCGGCTGTCGTGCTGCGGATCAAACATCCGGTATTGTGCATTGGAAATTTCGAGCTGACCAATCCAGTACGATTTTTTCACCTCTACCTTTGCCTGTGGCATTTCGTCGGTCTGACGGTCACTACCCATAATGAATGAGCCGGCCGGTATCTTTATCATGGTCAGGCGGATGCCGTTGCCCAGGTCTATTGTTTTCTGATAATCGCCCAGATTCATTTGCGACTGCTGCACATCCTTCATCTGCATCGGCCATCCGGTCAGTGTGGTTTCACCGGCTTCGGGGCGGGTGGTGGCAGGTGCTACCGGTTTCACCTTTTCTATTTCGGGCAACCACTCGTTGTCTGTTTTGGGCGCGCCAAACATATCCACATACAGGTCGCGCAGTTGTTTGCTTCGCAGTGCCTTTTCGTAGGTCGGTATATCGCTGCGACGGCCGTGGAACGGTGCGTTCATATCAATCCAGCAGGCAATTTTTTCGATAGATTTCTTATCCAGCACCACGTTGTGATGTCCCTTTATCAGCATCTGCATCAGTTCGGTTTGGTCGGCATGGAATTCCATAGGCGTCAGCATGTGCAGGTCGCTCTCTATACCCGGACGACGTACGTAGCGGTGCAGGTTGGTATACGAAACCGTAAAATGACCACCATATTCGGGGTTGGCCGAACCGCTCTGTCTCGACGACCAGTCGGTAATGTATTTGTCACCTTTCAGATAGGGACGATCACTCTTCGATCCGTCATGGCAGCTCACGCAATAGGCATCCAGCACCGGTTGCACCTCGTGGCGGTAGCTGAATCCGCGCGCCTTTCCGTACCACTCGCTGATGCTTTGTGGTTTCTTCTTCGAAGCCAGACTCGACTTGGGTATGGGTATTGTATTTTTCGATTCGTGACAGCCGATACACGACACCATTTCGCCCGGCATAGCCGTAAACCAGCTACGCATCAGTTGCAGCGCTTTGCCTTCCTCGTCCAGCGGTTGCACAAATATAGGTGTGTTGGCCGGTACAGTAAACATCGCCGAACCGTCGGCTTCCACATCTACGGTGCCCAGCACTCGTTTCACATCCCACGGGCCATCCATCCCGATAGTACCAATCAGACCACCCAGCGAGAGCGGACTAAAATCGTACGAGCCGATGCGGAGTTTCTTCACCTTTCCGCGTGGAATGCCTTTCAGACCATTGCCCATATACACATCTTGGAGGAATACAGTGGCTGTTTTCGAACCCGGCTTAATCCGGTCGGGTATCACCGCCGGTGTCGTGCGGGGTTCCAGCAGAGCCGGTTCTATCAGGGCCACGCCCTCTTCTTCGCTTATCAGCGTCATATTGTCGTTCGTGTCTACCAAATAGAGTCCCCACAGCGAGTTTTGGGTGGGTTTCACGGCCACTATCGTGTAAGTATCGTTGAGCGGGAATGGCTGCAAAAAGTGTGGCCACACACCATCAGGCAGCCTGTCTCTCACAATTGGCTCTACCTTTTTGCCCGAATAGGGAATTTCGCACACCACACCGTCTGCCTCTTCGCGTCCCTTCATCGGGTCAATCACCATCAGGCGACCGCTGTGCGCTATACTGTGGTGGCCCGACACAGTACCAATCATCGCCGACGGATGTCCCGGAATAGGACGCGCATTGAAGTAGGCTGTCGGGAAGTACGAGTTGCTGCCGTAGTAGGCCTGCTGACTCGTTCCGTCGGGGTTCATCGTAAACATAATGCGCGAATTAGAGTGTGCCAAATCCGCATATTCCCACCGTTGGTAAAGAATCTGTCCATTGTTCATCACCACAGGACCCCAGTTGCTGTCCTGATCGTAGGTCAGCTGACGGGTTTTCCCCGTTTTCGGGTCATACTGAAACAAACCGCACATCTTGTGCCCCCCGTTTGTACACGGAAGCCCCAGAAACGTACCTGTCGAGCAGAAAATAATCCGGTTGTCGGGCGTATAGCAGCCGTCGAAACTGTCAAAATCCTTATACGCGTCGGGCGTCACCTGCTTCGTTTTGCCCGTTGTGCAATCCAGCTCAAACAGGTGCCACCGGTTCGATGTGCCGATAGACGAAAACAACACCCTGTTTCCATCGAAGTGCGGCTCCGGGTCATTTAACATCATCCCCGGCAGCGGCTTGTAGAGCGGCGTGCTCGATACATTTCCGCCATTCGCCTTTAATATCACAAACTCATTGGTCCATATCTTTGTCGGGTCTTTAAACTCCGAGTTGTTCTGAAAGTTCGATGGTCCCACGCCAATTTCCGAGCCCATCGCCCATCTCGCTCTGTCGCCCATGGTGCGGCGCAGCGCCAATATCTTTTTCCCCTTCACCAGCGGATTTTCCAGCATCAACGCGTCAATCTTTTTCAGCAATTGCACGCATTCACTCTTCGCGGCTTCGTCGTTGTTTTTCAGGCGTTTTATCAGGTCATCCTTCTTTTGTGTCAGCTCAGCCACCACATTTTCGGCCTCTTTCGCCGCCCCATACGAAGCCCCAAAAGTCCGGTTCAGATTTTCCACCGTGGCCCTCACCGATTTGGGCGAATAAGCCCGAAGCCGGAATATCAGATCCTGATTTTGATTTTGCGCAGCCAACGCAGTCAGCCACAGCATAAGAGATAAAAATAAAGATAACTTTTTCATTTCGGTTGAATAGGTAATTAGTATGTGTAATAGATTGATAGATAGTTGCTTAATCGAATTATTTCATGGTGTGTGTTTTCCGTTACAAAAGTATATTTTTTTTCTCATACCCCACTTCAAATATCCGTCTTTTTATATTGCGGATACGATTTTGCCAGGCCATCACCCCACATGAATAATTTTGCCACACCCTGCATATTTCACCCCCACCGGCTC
>CAZHNZ010000051.1:0-27288 GCA_964534355.1 uncultured Parabacteroides sp. | reverse complement strand
GCTTCCATCTAACCAGATGTACTCTAATTTTGATTTGCTCATAATGATTAGTTTTAAAAAATAGCGTATAACGTTGTTTGAATACAGTTCAAAATTGAATTATGATGCAAATAAACAAAATAAAAAGCAAATTGTCAACATTTATCGGCAATAAAAAATCAAATAAATAGCATTTAATTGTTTATTAACAAATGTGGATAGTTGATTAGCTATTTTTATATCACTTTTGATGTTAAATCTTCACTTTGGTGACAATGTGATATGTATTGAGTCAATTTTTGAGAAAATTATTATGATGAGCATCTAATTTTAAACAGTTTAAAAGACGTATTGTTTTGCTATAAGTCTGAAATTGTGCAACAAAGGCTTCGATTTAAAGTCTGTTTATGCAGACTCTTATCGTTTCGATTTAGTCGGGTTTTTATCTAACTAAATATGAGAATTTCTTTTGGGTTGACTGTTGACTTATTGCATACCAAATGAGCTAAAGGTGTATGATCTGGGCCATTTGTAATTGTGTCGTATTTGATTTTGGTAAACAGAGTTCTTAAATTATTGGTTTTTTCTTTGTTTTTTATAATTCGTACGATTTTTGGGATTTCGTCTTTAACTGAATTATGTAGATGAATGTGGCCTTGTAAAGGTTTATTATGTGTTGTTCTGTTACAAGTCAATATTGATTCCTGTAGAATAATACGTAACTTTGCGGTTCCAAAAAATAGTGATAATTAAAATGTAATTGAAATGAATGAAATTCCAAATTGCCAGATATGTGGTATGGGTAATGCTTACTATGATGGTGTAATGTTTATTTGTCCCGATTGTGGACATGAGTGGTCGGGAAGTGAAGAGTCGTTAATTGTAGATGAAACACCCCGTGATAGTAATGGTGCAGAACTGCTTACCGGTGATGCTGTAACGGTTATAAAAGATTTGAAAGTAAAAGGTTCTTCTATGGTAATCAAGAGAGGAACAAAAGTAAAAAGTATTCGTTTGACTGATAATCCCGAGGAGGTTGATTGTAAGATTGATGGAAGCAGTATTGTTCTCAAAACCTGTTTTTTGAAAAAATGATTCAGTTTATTGTTTTGTTCTGGTCAATTGTAGGGTCTATTTTTATAATTATATGTTAATTTGTTTGTTTTATTTAAATAAATGTGTAATATTTGCATTGTAATAATTGGATATGTGTTTTTTTATACAAATTGTACTTATTACTAAGTTTTAAAGTTGAATCTTATACGGGTATTAGCTTCATATATTTTCAATATTCAATGATCAGTTTATTATCACAAACAAATAAATATTACATTAACGGTGCGGCGTCAGCACTTTAAACTCTGACAAATTTAAGAAATGAAAAAATTAGCTATTACCCTGAGTTTGATCGCTGCCGTAATTTTTGCGGGATGTAGTAAGGATGATACAACAGCAACTACAACTACTTTGGATCCTGTTCAAAAAGAGATTGTTTATGCCATTTTAGAGGCTAGTTTTGGTGGAATAAGTGGAGATCCGTCTGCAGCACCGGCCAGTTTAATCAAAGAAAAATCGGCTTCAACCGATACTTATCCTTTTAACTATACTTACACCAATCCACTGGGTGGATCTATAGTTATGACCGGAACTTATTCTATGACTTCGACTACAACAAGTAGTACTATGGCAATGGCATTTACAGAGGTTTTTAAAAACAATGTTTTGCAGGTTGAAAGTGGAACAAAGTACACTACTAACGGTACTATTACTTATGGTGGAAAATACGTCATGGCTAATGACCAATCTTTTGCGGCTGAGTCAACTATTGCCGGCACACTGGCTGTAACAGGTACAAACTACAATCAAAATATCAGTATTGCACTCAAAATAACTCAATCTTACAACGGAAAGACAAGCAAGGTTACCATGACAGGTACAATGGCTGGTGCTGCTGTGAACTATTCTGAAGAATATACAGGTCAATAATTCCGAATCTGTTTTATTTATATAGAAAACAATAATAGTAAAGAGGTTGTCGGTAGGCAGCCTCTTTTTTTGTTTAAAAATTATTTATTTGTTGTTTCGGTTTCAACTTTTACTCTGTAAATGCATTAATATAATGTAACTTCGCAAATCTGAAATAAAATTATAGAAATGGAATCAAACGTACCATACGCAAAAGAGACATATACTAAAGCAATGGCTGAGCTGGAAGCCATAGTGCAGCAGTTGCAAAACGAAAACGTAGAAGTCGATAAGCTACGGGATATGGTGGCGCGGGCATCTGAGCTGCTGCGCTACTGCAAAAGCACGTTGCTCGAAACGGATAATGAGATTCAAAAGATTTTGGACAATATTGAATCGTAATTTAATTGTAAGAAAGATGAAAAGAGCATTTATATTGGGGATAGTGTGTGTGTCGGTGGTGCATTTGTTTGCCAAACCGCCCAAAAATGTAATCATCATGATTGGTGATGGCATGGGATTTAATCAGGTACAGGCCGCACTTACTGTGAATGGAAATTCGCTGAATATGGCCCTGTTTCCTTATACCGGAATATCGAAAACCTATTCGGCAAACGACTATATAACTGACTCGGCGGCCGGTGGCACGGCCATTGCCTGTGGGGTGAAAACCAATAATGGAATGATAGGTGTGACGCCCGATAGTGTGCAAAAATCGTCGGTACTGGCAGTGGCCGAAAAGAACGGACTATCCACCGGAGTGGTGGTGACCTGTAATCTGACGCATGCTACGCCGGCCTCTTTCTATGCTCACGCCGGTAGCCGGAATTCTACACAGGAAATTGCCGGCTGGTTTCCCGCGTCGGGTATCGATGTGGCTATTGGTGGCGGAATTGCTGATTTCGAAAAACGAAAAGATGGTCGCAACCTCTCTGCTGAGCTGAAATCGGGAGGTTATCAGGTGGTCTATTCCATGGAAGAGGCTGGTGGCGAAAAGGCGGGGCCGCTGTTGGCTCTGTTGGCAGAAGATCATCCGAAAAAAGTGAGCGAAGGTCGTGATTATCTTCCAAAAGCTGTGTCGCTGGCATTGAGCCGTTTATCTCAAAATAAAAAAGGTTTCTTTCTGATGGTGGAAGGTTCGCAAATAGATTGGGGTGGGCACAACAACGATCAGGATTACATGGTGTCCGAAACTGTCGATTTTGATAAGGCGGTGGGCGCGGCACTTGCTTTTGCCCGTAAAGATGGCAATACGCTGGTGATTGTGACAGCCGACCACGAAACAGGAGGCACAGCGGTGCGCGAAGGTAGTTTTGAGAAGAAAACAGTAAAGATTGATTTTACCAAAGTGAAGCATACAGGAGCGCCTGTCCCCATTTTTGCCTACGGACCAGGAGCGGAGCAATTTACCGGCTGGCTCGAAAATACGGTGTATAAAGATAAAATTCTTCGTCTTACCGGCTGGAAAGAGTAAGAAATTTTCCTATTTATCTATAAAAAAAGCTCTCTGCCCCACATTTCGGGGTGTGGAGCTTTTTTGATTTGTCCAAATGCCATTTTTGCACTAAATTTGCACGCAATTAGTTGGAAGTTATCCACAAACACGATTTGTAATCTGTAATTTGAAATTTTAAATTGTCCCAATGAGCGACCAAAGGTATAATCAGCGCGGCGTTTCGGCCTCGAAAGAAGATGTGCACAACGCCATCAAAAACATCGACAAAGGTATTTTCCCGAAAGCATTTTGTAAAATAATTCCCGATATTCTGGGTGGCGATCCCGAATATTGCAACATTATGCATGCCGACGGAGCCGGTACCAAATCGTCGCTGGCTTACATGTACTGGCGAGAAACGGGTGATATTTCCGTTTGGAAAGGCATTGCTCAGGATGCTCTGATTATGAATATCGACGACCTGCTGTGTGTGGGTGCTGTGGATAATATTCTGGTTTCGTCCACTATCGGGCGAAACAAACACCTGATTCCGGGTGAAGTGATTTCAGCCATTATCAATGGTACTGACGAATTGCTGGCCGAACTGCGCGAAATGGGTGTAAATGCTTTCTCTACCGGTGGCGAAACGGCTGACGTGGGAGACCTGGTGCGTACAATTATTGTAGACAGCACAGTTACCTGCCGCATGAAACGGGCTGATGTGATTGACAATGCCAATATTCAGGCCGGCGATGTGATTGTCGGATTGTCGTCGTACGGACAGGCTACTTACGAAAAAGAGTACAATGGCGGAATGGGCAGCAATGGTCTTACTTCGGCCCGTCACGATGTTTTCTCTAAATATCTGGCTGAAAAATATCCCGAAAGCTACGATGCGGCTGTTCCGGGCGAACTGGTCTATTCGGGTGGTCTGGCACTGACCGACACCGTAGAAGGCATTGAACTGAATGCCGGTAAAATGGTGCTTTCACCCACAAGAACCTATGCGCCGGTGATCAAACGTTTGCTCGACGAAATGCGTCCGGCTATTCATGGTATGGTGCATTGCTCGGGTGGCGCGCAAACCAAGGTGCTTCACTTTGTAGAAAACGTAAAGATTACCAAAAATAACCTCTTCCCCGTGCCACCACTTTTCCGCACCATACAGGAGCAATCGGGCACCGACTGGAAAGAGATGTATAAGGTGTTCAACATGGGGCACCGTATGGAGATTTACCTTGCGCCCGAACAGGCTCAGCAGGTAATCGATATTTCCCGTTCGTTTGGTATTGAGGCTCAGATCGTTGGTTTTGTAGAGGCTTCGGCCAAAACAGAGCTTTTGATTGAGAGCGAATTCGGACGATTTGAATATTAAATATTTGTCCCGTACAAATCGGGCCTTTGCAGTTGTGTCTGAGTTCGGATACATTGGTTTTACAACAGAAATAAGATAATGGCAGACAGTAGTTTATTAGAAAAATTAGCAGGTTTGGTCACCCGCTTCGAAGAGGTGAGCACGCTCATTACGGACCCGGCTGTGATAGCTGATATGAAGCGTTTTATCAAACTGAACAAGGAATACCGCGACCTGGAGAAAATTGTGGCCGCCCGCGACGAGTACCAACGGTTGTTGAACGGAATTGATGAAGCCCGCGAGATACTGGATACAGAAAATGATCCCGAAATGCGTGAAATGGCCAAAGATGAGCTGGAAACATGCTCGGCCCGTGTGCCTGTTTTGGAAGAAGAGATTAAAATATTGCTGGTGCCGGCTGACCCCGAGGACAGCAAAAATGCGATTGTGGAAATTCGTGGTGGAACGGGTGGCGACGAGGCTGCTATTTTTGCCGGAGATCTGTATCGCATGTATGTGAAATATTGCGAAGCCAAAGGCTGGAAAGTGGAGGTGACGGACCATAGCGAAGGAACTTCGGGTGGTTTCAAAGAGATAATTTTCTCTGTATCGGGAGAGGGTGTTTACGGCATTCTGAAATACGAGTCGGGAGTACACCGCGTGCAACGTGTGCCACAAACCGAAACACAGGGTCGGGTACATACTTCGGCAGCCACGGTGGCTGTTTTACCAGAGGCTGAAGAGTTTGATCTGGAGCTGAAAGAGTCGGACATCCGTGTCGATACATTCTGTTCGTCGGGTGCCGGTGGTCAGTCGGTAAACACCACCTATTCGGCTATTCGTCTGGTGCACATGCCTACCGGCATTACCGTGCAGTGTCAGGACGAAAAGTCTCAGCACAAAAACAAGGCTAAGGCGATGATTGAACTTCGTTCGCGTATCTATGCCATCGAGCATCAGAAATATCTGGACGAGATTGGCTCAAAACGCAAAACAATGGTTTCGACCGGCGACCGTTCGGCCAAAATTCGTACCTACAACTATCCGCAGGGGCGTGTTACCGATCACCGCATCAACTATACAATTTACAATCTTTCTGCATTTATGGATGGAGAAATTCAGAATGTAATCGATCAGCTGATTGTGGCCGAAAACGCCGAAAGAATGAAAGAGGCGGAACTTTAACAACAGACATTTGACAATACACATAACGAACATACTGATATGAACAAACAGCAGCTTTTTGAGAATATAAAGAGAAAAAAATCTTTCCTTTGCGTTGGTCTGGATACAGATATTAAAAAAATCCCGCAACATTTATTAGGTGAAGAGGATCCGATTTTTGCTTTCAATAAAGCAATTATTGATGCCACAGCCGACTATTGTGTGGCCTACAAACCCAATGCTGCTTTCTACGAAAGTGTGGGTATGAAGGGTATCGCGGCTCTGGAGAAAACCATTGCCTATATCAGCGAAAACTATCCGGATCAGTTTATTATTCTTGATGCCAAACGCGGCGATATTGGCAATACATCAGAAATGTATGCCCGCTCTGCCTTCGAACACCTCAATGCTTCGGCCATCACGGTGGCGCCTTATATGGGTGAGGATAGTGTGAAGCCGTTTCTGGTTTACGAAGGTAAATGGGTGATCGTACTTGCTCTTACCTCAAACAAAGGTTCGCAGGATTTTCAGTTTATGCAGGATGCCGGCGGAGAGCGTCTTTTCGAAAAAGTGATGCGTACTACCCAGCAGTGGGCTACAGAAGATCAGTTGATGTTTGTGGTAGGTGCCACACAGGGAAAGATGTTTACCGATATTCGTAAAGTATCGCCCAACCACTTTTTGCTGGTGCCCGGTGTAGGTGCTCAGGGTGGCAGTTTGCAGGATGTAGCCGAATATGGCATGAACGATACATGTGGATTGCTGGTCAATTCATCACGTCAGATTATATTTGCCGCTGGTGATGAGACGTTTGCTCAGGCGGCCGGAGTAGAGGCCCGCAAGGTTCAGCAGGAGATGGAGGCATTGCTCGTGGCAAAGGGGTTGTTGTAATTTCCATCAGATAAATAATATTCATAGCCCTCTCTGCCTGCCTGATTTGGTGGTCGGAGAGGGCTTTTTACAAAAAATACAATGAAGATAGTAAAATCGTTAATTCTCTCTCTCTTATTATTGGTGTCGGTGCTGGCCGTGTCGCAATCAAAACCGACACACAAATCGATTTTTGAAAAATGCAAACGAAGTGTTGGGCGCAATCTGTCGGTGAATGAAACCATCGTTAGGGTAGGGAAGTGCTTTCTGGATACGCCTTACGTGGCCTATACGCTCGAAGGGTATTCAGAGGAGCAGCTGGGCATTAACCTGCGCGAACTGGATTGCACCACTTTTCTCGAAAACTCATTGGCGATAGCTAAAACAATAAAGAGCAAAAACAGTACTTTCGCTCACTACAAAACCATACTGACCCGCATCCGTTACCGGGGCGGAGTAATCAACCGATACCCGTCGCGCCTGCATTATTTCTCAGACTGGATTACAGATAATTCCCGAAAAGGCGTTGTGGTGGATGTGACACCGCAAATCAGCAGTGATACCATTCGGTTCAATGTCGGTTTTATGACACAAAACCCCGATAAATACAGAGCATTGACTGCGGTTCCGGAATTTATTCCTGTCATTGCTGCTCAGGAAAAGTCGATAAACGAACGGTTGTATCACTATATTCCCAAAAACAATATAGACTCGCTGTCGGCCGGCATCCGGTCGGGAGATCTGATAGCCATTACCACAAAAATGAAGGGACTCGATATCAGTCATGTGGGTATCGCCCTCTGGCAGGAGGGAAAACTGCACCTGATGCATGCCTCATCCACCCAAAAAAAGGTGGTCATTTCCGAAAAAACCTTACACGAATATATGCAGGGCATACAATCCAATACCGGAATAATTGTGCTGAGAGCAAAATAAATACGAAATACCATGAAAACACAAACTAACCGATTGACTTTTTTTGCTGTCTTCTTTTTAGGGGCAGCTGTTCTTTTTGCTCAACGCAAACCACAGGAGATCGTGCTGCAAAGCAAGGCAGACACCACTCTGATTGATCAGCCTTTTGTGCTGAAACGCGCTCAACTGAAACCGCAGAAGAACCTGCTGCCGGCGCTGTGCGATAATAAAGGTAAATGGATACCATCGCAGGTGGACGACCTCGACCGGGATGGCCGGTGGGACGAGCTGGCGTTTTTGTGTACGTTGGCTAAAGGTGAGAAGAAAACTCTTACAATTAAATGGGTCAGTGAGGCAAATTATCCCAGTTTTACCCGTAGGGCGAATGTCCGCTATGGGAAACTAACGGCATCGGGTGTGGTGACTGAACTCAAAATGGACAGTCACGGCAAAGAGAATTTGTCGCGTGGCGGTGGCAGTGTTCCTTATCCTTACCAAATGGATGGAGTTGCCTGGGAGAATGACCGGATGGGATTTCGTCACTACTTTGACGGGCGCAACTGCCGCGATGTATATGGCAAAAAAACGACTGAAATGGTGCTCGATAAAGTGGGGATTAAACCAGATGGTTATCCCGGCGATACCTACCATGTGATGGCCGACTGGGGGCGCGATATTCTTAGCGTGGGCAAATCTTTCGGTATGGGCGGCCTGGCTCTACTTAAGAATGAAAAGCTGATCCGACTTGGTGTAACGGTAGATAAAACGACCGATAATGTGGACTCAACGCGTTATACACTTATAAATAAAGGTGTGGTTCGGGCACTTTTCCGACTCGATTTCTTCGGTTGGGATGTGGATGGCGAAAAGATTGACCTCTCTCAGGTTGTCACCATTTGGGGTGGATCATACGGCTACGAAAACCGTGTGATTGCCAAAAAGCTTCCGAAGGGCAGTTCGCTGGTGACCGGTATCGTCAGAAACAACAACAATCAGCCGCTGCAAAGTGAACTATTTTACGGAAACCGGTTGATGCTGACACACGACAAACAGACTTACAACAAGGAGTTTACCCTGGGATTAGGATTAATTGTCCCCGCTTCATGTTTTGGCAAATCATTCGATACACCCGATCAGGGCGATGGTATTCTCTACACCTGGTGTGCACAACTGCAACCCGATAAAAAAGGGGAGACCACTTTCAGTGTATTGGCAGCCTGGGAGATGCAGAATCCGGCATTCCTGAATCGTGATTTTTTTGTGAAGACCCTGAAATACGAGGCATTGAAAAGAAGCAATACTGTCACTGTAACGCTAAAGTAATTATCTAAGCTTGTAGATTTGTTTTTTTTGCTATTTGTTCATTATGACACAAAAGCTAATAAAGTGTGCAGTTTTAAAACCTTTGTATCCAATTGGTTATGCACATATTGCTTTGTGATGTGCAGTTTGTGCTTTATTATAAAAATATTCTCACAAAATAGGTGAAAAGCTTTTCAGCATTGAGTTATTTTCTCTAATTTTGGCGTGAAATCAAACACATTTAGTATGTCACGCGAAATAAAATTCAGTCTTGTCTATCGCGATATGTGGCAAGCATCGGGAAAATATGTACCCCGAATTGATCAGCTTACACAGATTGCCCCGGTTATTGTTGATATGGGTTGTTTTGCCCGGGTAGAAACCAACGGAGGTGCCTTTGAACAGGTTAATCTTCTTTTCGGAGAGAATCCGAATAAGGCTGTAAGGGAGTGGACTAAGCCTTTTAAAGCTGCCGGTATTCAAACGCACATGTTGGAGCGTGGATTGAATGCTTTACGCATGTATCCGGTTCCGGCCGATGTGCGCGAACTCTTTTTCAGTGTTAAAAAAGCGCAGGGAACAGATATCTCCCGTTCGTTTTGTGGTCTTAACGATGTTCGTAACCTCGAATTGTCGGTCAAATATGCCAAAAAAGCCGGCATGATATCGCAGGTAGCGCTTTGTATCACCAATTCTCCTATTCATACAGTCGATTACTACATGGGTGTAGTGGATAAGGTGGTCGAATTTGGTTGCGACGAAATATGTCTCAAAGATATGGCCGGTATTGGTCGTCCCGCATTTTTGGGAAGCCTTACTGCTGCTATCAAAAAGAAATATCCTCATCTGGTTATTCAGTATCATGGTCATACCGGTCCGGGTTTCTCGGTCGCTTCGATGCTCGAAGTGGCACGTGCCGGTGCCGATTATCTTGATGTGGCTATCGAACCACTTTCGTGGGGTATGGTGCATCCCGATGTGATTACCATTCAGGCGATGCTAAAAGATGCCGGATTCAAAGTGCCTGAAATCAATATGAAGGCTTATATGGAGGCCCGACAACTTACTCAGTCGTTTATGGACGATTTCCTGGGTTATTTCATCGATAAAGGCAATAAGCACATGACCTCTCTGTTGGTTGGTTGTGGTCTGCCCGGTGGTATGATGGGCTCTATGATGGCCGACCTCAAAGGTATGCACAATGCCATCAATATGTCTATGCGCAACCAAAATAAGAAAGAGCTGACACTGAACGAGCTGGTTGTTCTCTTGTTTCAGGAGGTGGAGCATATATGGCCAAAACTGGGTTACCCTCCGTTGGTGACACCATTCAGTCAGTATGTCAAAAATATTGCATTGATGAATGTGATGCATATTCTTAAAGGCGAGCCCCGCTGGAGCACAATTGATAAAACTGCCTGGGATATGATACTCGGAAAAACGGGTAAACTGCCCGGCCCGCTGGCGCCCGAAATTCTGGATATTGTGAAGGAAAAAGGTCTTGAGTTTTACGAGGGCAATCCGCAGGATGCCTATCCGAATGAACTGGAGAAATATATTGCTGAAATGGCCGGTAATGGCTGGGATTTCGGACCCGACAACGAGGAGCTTTTCGAACTGGCTATGCACGACCGTCAGTATCGCGACTATCGTAGTGGAAAAGCCAAACAACGATTCGAACAAGAGTTGGAGGCCGAAAAACAAAAGGCAGGTACACCGATTGTCATTACCCGTCCGGTTATCGAGATGCCTAAGTTTGATATAAACACTGTCATTGCTAACCACCCCAATGCCAAAGCGGTACATTCCCCGGCGCGTGGTTCAATAATCTGGGAATATGATTTGATTGATACATCTTGCGCGCCAAATATTGGCGATGCGGTCAAAGAGGGTTCTCCGGTCTGCTTTGTTCAAACCTTCTACGGGGTTGAGCCAATCAACGCACCTTTCAGCGGAAAAATAGTCGAAACTTTTGCAAAACAGGGTGATGTAGTGCAAAAAGGTGAGATTATTGCCTTTATTGAAGAGTAAACTGGTTTTGTATTAAATAATAAACGGCTGTCTTCGGGTTTTTCGGAGACAGCCGTTTTAATTTTTAATAGCTAAATAGCTTATTCAGTTGTTTATCAGTACGTCCCATTTCTTACGCATAATTCAACAAACTTCTTCACCCGTTCGGGAGAGACATCCGATTGGATAATGTGTGCCGGCGAAATCATATAGCCTTTGTCTTTACCCAGTGCTTTTATTTTTGCCTGAATATCGGCTTCCAGCTCTGCATCTGTGCCATTGGGTAGCAGGTATTGCTGGTCGATAGCGCCCCAAAAATTGATGACCTCTCCAAACTGATCTTTCAGCTCCTGTGGCCCGTGGCCGGGTACATCGGGCTGCACCGGATTGAAAACGTGAAATCCTATTTCGCAGAAATCGGGGATTAGCGTACTTACTGCGCCATCGCAATGCAGCAGCAACAGGATATCCGGATTGGCTGCCTTAAACTTGTTGCACATCTCTACATAATACGGTTTCCACAAATCCCTGAAAATATCGGGCGGGAAGAGCAGGTTTGTTTGCGATCCCAAATCGTCGCCTACCCAAATGGCATCCACACCGCGTTTTATCAGGTTTATGCCAATTTCTGTCTGAAAATCAGTTACCATTCTGATTAATGGCGGCAGATAATCGGCCTCCAGCATCATGTCTATCATCATCTTCTCCATTCCTACCAGCATCTGCACCAGCGATAAAATGGTCACCTCTATGTCTCCGATTATCAGGTAATCGTTTTTGTATTGGGCAATAAGTTTTTCGGCATCTTCATATCGGCCGGGGGCATTCGGGTCGGGTAGTTTAAAGCCACTCAAATCTGCCGATGTATCGCAGTTGGCCAGCGGATATTCCAGTACATCCACATATATCGCCCCCTGACGCATTCGCATTCCATATTCGTTGAGCCATGTGCCATCTGCTTCTATTTCTTTCTTGTACTCTTTGGATGTGCCTGCACCGGTAACGACCACATCCGAGCCCAGAGCCAGACGGATTTCGTTGCCCGAAATACGGTAAGTTACATCTTCAAACAGATTGTCGGTGTAGTTTACCGGGATGTTCAGTTCTTTGCCAAAATGGTCCAGCAGCTGCCTGCACAGGTCAAACTGTACCGGCACTCTGTCCGGATTGCCCTCCATTACCTTCCAGGCCTTCAATACTCTTTCGCGTGAATTCATTGTGTTTTTAGATTTAAGATTAAAGTAAGATTAAATTAAGATGTGTTTTTCTATTTCTTTCCCGTTTCAATGATGATAGTCAGAAACGATTGCGGTTTCAGGTCGAATGACAGATTTTTACTGTCAATATCAATCAATTGCTCCTTTGGAACAACCGCATTCGGATTGTCAATTGTATTTTCCGCATCCGGCGCCGCCTGGCTCAATTCAATTATCCGTGCCTTATAGTTTCCGATTTTCAGGCCTGCAATTTCATACCTTACAGCCTGTTTGCTTTTTGCCGTGTTTGCAATGCGCAATATCAGTTGCCCCTTTTTCCGGTCTGTTGCTGATGATGCATAGAGGCTATCCTGACCTACCATTGTGGTGCCGTTGCAAAGTGTATTCAGCGCATGTGTGCCCACATTGTTCGCGTACATTTGTTGCACATAATAGCTGGGGGTACGCACGCAGTTGAGGTTATCAAACCAAATCAAATCGGGACGCCATTGCCAGTTTTCCACGTGTGCAAATAAAGGCGCATAAGCCGTCATCTCTACAATATCGGCATTTCGCTCCAGTCCGGTCATAAATGCTGCTTCGCACAATGCCGCTTCGAAACTGTTTTTCTTGGTTTTGACGTGGCATGCATATTCACCGGCAAAAACTTTGGGACCTTTGCGGTCGTAGTTGTCGTAGCGATTGGCGTTTTTCAGAAACCATTCAGGGCTTCTGTAGTAATGCTCATCCACCAGATCGGCTTTCTGTTTGCGCATTTCTGCCCAACCAAATTCAAAATCTTTCCCATCCGGATATGGGCCCGAGCTTCCCACAAACTTGATTTTTGGATATTTCGCGCGAATGGCTTTCACAAAACTACCAATGCGAAGGGCGTATGGCTCACCCCATTGCTCGTTGCCTACAGCCAGATATTTCAGATTGAAAGGGGCGGGATGTCCGTGTTGGGCGCGTATCTTTCCCCATTTAGTCGTGGTATCTCCGTTGGCAAATTCAATCAGATCCAGCGCATCGTCGATGTAGGGTTGCAGCGCATCTGCAGGGCAGTGTTGTTTGTCGTCTTTGTTTTCGAACTGGCAGGATAAGCCGCAGTTCAGTACGGGCAATGGCTCGGCTCCTATATCTTCACTCAACTGAAAATATTCGAAGAAACCAAGGCCATATGATTGGTAATAATCGGTAAAGCGGCGGTGAGCAAAGGTATAGTTCCAGCGGTTGATGTTAGTCGGTCGGTTTTCTACCGGGCCAATGGTGTTCTTCCACTGGTAGCGGGTTGCCAGTGTGGTGCCTTCTACAATGCAACCACCGGGAAAGCGAAACAATCCGGGCTTCAGATCTTCGAGTGCTTTTGCCAGATCTTCGCGAAGTCCGTTTGCTCTGTTTTTGTAGGTCTTGGCCGGGAATAGCGATATGTGGTCGAAATCGACAGTACCGGGTTGCGTGAGAATTATACGCAGTTTGGCCTGTTTTTCACTTCTTCCCGCGGTAATGTCGGTTGTGTATAGAGTCCATTCACCGGCGGTAATATCTACCGTTTTGTTGGCTATTATGTCGTTGGTTGAGTTAATTAGTTCCACCTTTATTTTGAGAGGTGTCTGACGAATGTTTCTTGCATAGAACGAAAAGCGATAAGATTCTCCTTTATTTACTCCCATACCTTTAAAACCTTCGTTTTCGAGCCCGCTTCCGGTCAGCTGATTGTCGAAAGAGACCCGCGCGTAGTGTGGATTTCTGTCAAAACAGGGCTTTTCGCTTTTTATCTCCACACCGCCAAATGCGTTCCAACCCTGGAGCCTGTTGTCGAATTCGAATGAGCGGTTTTTTATCAGTTCGGCATATAAACCGCCATCTGCCCCAAAGTTGATATCCTCGAAGAAAATACCGTACATGGTGGGCGAAATCGCGGTTTTTGGTTTTTTTAGGTCAACCTGAATTGTTTTAGTCTGTGCACTCACGATGGATGAGGTTATCATCAATGATATTAACAGAGAGAGAGCTTTGTTTTTTCTTTTCATTATAAGTTGATTTAAAGATATTTCAGGCAAATACATTATCCTGCAAAAATAGATAAATTTATCAGAAAATCGGGGATTCTCAAATGCAAAAGAGAGGCAATCGAACAAATACGAAGCCTCTCTTTTATTCTTCAGGAAATAATCCTTATTGTTTAACTATTTTGTACCCTTTACTACCACGGCTATCAGCTACCTGTACAAGGTAAACGCCGGCAGCAAAATCCTGACCGAACTCTATCTCACCGGATTCTATTTCAGATGAATTGAATTTCCTGATCATCACTCCCTGTAAATTATATACAGTAACCGATTTGGGTTTGTATCCGTTTATTTTCATTTTTACAGTTGTCTTAAACGGATTCGGGTAGAATGTGGCCTCAAGTGTTTGTTCTGTCAATACATCTTCCAGACCATTGCTCAGGTCTAGCTCCATGTACGGAATACCCACACCTGCAGAGCTTTTATACACCCGGCTATAGACGTTCTGATCAGCTTCTATTGACCCGGCATTGGCCAGACTACCCCATTGGTGCAAATCGTCATTGGCTCTGGTCCAGGTTTTGCCTCTGTTTTCAGATCTGTACATGCCATACACGTCTGTCGCTTTGGGTTTACCCCAAATAAACAAAGTCGGATATGTAGAGTCGGGTGCCGCTTTCCCCAATGCAAAAGATGCGCAAGCGCTTAGCGGGACAGTTGTGAACGTTTTGCATTCATCATTTGTATATTGTAGCGATGATCCAAAGTTTATCCATAAACTGCCTTTTATCCCGTGTGCTGTGCGGATTCTTCCATTTCCTCCAGTCCCAATCTGTCGTGCACTTACGAAAGATTGACCACCATCTGTACTTTTATATACATAACCGGTTGATGAGTTGTATCCATAGAAAACGGCTGAGTCTACCGGATCGGCCACAACGGCAGAATTAAAAGAGGTATTGTTGCACAAAGTCCATGCAGCACCTTTGTTTTCGGTACGATAAATGCGTGTACCCAGTGTCGAAGATATTCCTTCCCACAAAATTGTTTTACCATTGGAAGATATGGCAGGAATACCATTGTTGATGGTATCGGGTGCTGCACGAAGAATTGTCCACGATGTGCCGTTGTTTTCGCTCAGAGCGATGTGGGATACCGATTTGGTGACATTGACCGTCTTATTTGTTGTCTTATCCAGATATGAATATAGCAGGTCTGTTTGGTCTGCAGTTCTTACAATCGATTTTGTTTTAATGCCGGCAAAAGCAAACGCGTCAGACTGAGAAATGGTTCCTGTCGGATATTTCGTAATATCGGTATGTACATAGCCGCCCTGATCGCCAACTGCAGAAATCAGCGGGCCACCCGGTACGCTCATCATTCCCCAGCCTACCGGCACTGTCTCTTCCAGACCTTTGGACATAAATTTCCAGATTGGACGTGCGGCGGCAATGTTTTCGGTTGCAAAAACCCCATTTCCGGATACAGCCCAAACCCATCCGGGTTTAAATGGACTCATAGTCAGACAACCAACCCAGTGCATTTTGCCTCCTACTACCCAGGGTATGCCGTTAGCATCCATAATGGCTACACTCTTATGGGCTTTCTCAACCCATGTCGTGCCGCCATTTTCGCTGTAGAAAATGCAATCACCCCAGCCCCAGGGTTGCTCGTTGTTCCAGAAACTATATGTTGAGCATACAACTTTATTGGGTGAGTTCGGATCTACATCAATTCCTGAAAAGGCCTGATTTAAAGGGTATGACGGCGATATGTTTTTCCAGACTTCTGTTGTCATATTGTATTTCCAGATACCACCGGCAGCGCCACCGTAGGTCACATACATATTGTTATCCGAAGAAATTGCGTAGCGATTGGGTTTTCCGCCCTTATTTCCTCCGATGGATTTCCAGGTCTTTCCTCCATCTTTGCTGACAAACATATTGTTCGCTTGTTTCAAAACGCCGACATATATAGTTTGACATCCTCCCTCAATGGCCGAGTTTTCATCCAGTGCTATAAAACTGATACTTGCAGAAAGCCCGATACTATCGGGGAAAGTTGTGACTTTGCTCCAGGTAAGCCCTGCATTTGTGCTTTTAAACAGTCCGTTGTTATACCGGGTGCCACAATAAAGTAGATTTGAATTAGCCGGGTCAACAATTAATGACTCACCTCTTTGTCTGTCAGAACCATTTCCATTAGCTTTAAACTGTGAGGAAACATTTACCATATTGTAGCTGTTTCCGTAGTCAGAAGATCTGAGAATACCGGTTCCTCCGGTTTCTCCAAATGCACTCCAGTATTTTGTGCCGGCCAGTACATATAATTTGTTGGACGAAGATTTGTCTATCGCTATTGCTTCTGATCCCAACAGACTGGTTTGGTCGTTGCCTACCCAGCCAAACAGCAATGTCCATTCTTTTGTAGCTTCGTTCCATCTGGAAATTCCTCCGACATCTGTTTTTGCATAAAAAACATTCTCTTCGAACGGGCTGGCTACAATGGATGTTACGTACCCGCCTCCTCCAATGGCCACATGGCCAAACTTGTTTTTTTGGCTGTACATATTCATGCACATAATAAATAGAATAGCAGGGATAAACTTGTTTTTTAAGTGATAATAATTGTTTCTAAAAGTCTGTTTTTTCATCGGTTGTTTATTCTTTGTGGGTGGTGTGTTTATTCATTACAAAGATATGCGTTAAACCACTGACTCATTGTTATTCTTTTGTATAAAAAAAAGGTCGCCAATGTAAATTAGCGACCTCTTTTTCAGGTGATAAACTCAAATTATCAGAGAGTTATTGTTTGATTATTCTGTATCCTTTGCTGCCATTGGCATCTATTACCTGCACCACATATACGCCGGGTGCAAAATCCTGACCGAAAGTAACAACACCGTTACTCAGTTCTTCTGCCTTGAATTTCTTAACCAACATTCCCTGTAAGTTGAATACACTTACCGATTTCACGCTTGTGCTGTTCAGTTTCAATGTTACACTGGTTTTGAATGGGTTAGGATAAAGAGATGCTGTTTCCGATAGCCCTTCTGTCAGGGTTTGATCTACGGCATTTGGTATATCCAGTTCCATGTAATGAATACCCATTCCGGCAGTGCTTTTATACACGCGGCTGTACACATTCCAGTCACCCTCAATCGCACCTGCATTGGCTAAGCTTCCCGATTCGTTATTATCATCGTTGGCTCTTGTCCAGGTAAGTCCTTTGTCGTCAGATCTGTACATGCCCTCAATATCTGTCGATTTTGGTTTACCCCAGATAAAGAGAGTCGGATAGGTGGCACCGGGAGCCGCTTTGCCTAAAGCAAAAGCTAAACAAGAGGCTACGGGTATATTTGTCGGCTCAGTTCTACCACCGTTGTCTGTATATTTCAGGTAAGTGCCATAGTTTAACCAAACACTATTTTTTATTCCATGCGCAGTTTTTATTCTGTTGCTGGCATTTTCACCAATGTAACGTGCGCCCACAAACGATTTTCCACCGTCTATACTTTTCATCAGGAAGCCGGTCGTGCGGTTGTATGCAAAAAATGTCAGCGTGTCTATCGGATCCGAAACAATATTTGATGTAAAGTTCGCATTGGTTGACATTGTCCAGGTCTTTCCTTTGTCTGTGGTCCAGTAAACGCGGTTGCTGGGTGTTACTTTTGAGTTAGTACCTTGCCACATGATAATTTTTCCATTGGCAGACACACAGGGTACACCATTTGTGATGGTATCAGCAGCGGGCAGAGATGTCCAGTTTGTACCAAAGTTTTCACTCAATTGAACGTGTGATTGGTTACGTTTAATCGGAATCAGATTGCCATTCGAATCGAAAATATAGTTTCCGTTTGCATCTTTTTTTGAACCTACCACATCTGATAGATCTGTGGTTGCCACCATTACATTTGTTTTGGCTCCTGCAAAAGCAAATGCATCCGATTGGAAGATATTTGTAGTTGGAGCTTTGGTAATGTCTGTATGGACGAATCCACCCTGGTCACCCACGGCTGTCATCAGCGGACCACCCGGTACACTCATCATACCCCAGGCAACAGGCACTGTTTCTTCGAGCCCTTTTGCCATAAATTTCCAAACCGGTCTGGCTGCTGCAATGTTTTCTGTTGCGAAAATACCGTTACCGGATACTACCCAAACCCAACCGGGTTTAGCAGGGCTCATGGTCAAACAACCAATCCAGTGCATCGCTTTACCATTGATCCAGGGAACACCATTCACATCCATAATCCCCACATTCTTGTTGCTTTTCTCTGTCCAGGTTGTTCCTCCGTCTGCACTATAGTAGATTGCATCTGCCCAGCCCCAGGGTTGTTGGTTACCCCAGTAGTTGTAGGTAGAGCAAACTACTTTCAGCGGGTTGTTCATATCCACATCTATACCGGAGTAGCCTTTGCCTGCTGATGGCGTTACATTTGTTGATACTTCTGTTGCCAGATTCAGTTTATAGACACCACCGCCAGCATAAATATCTTTATTATTTGCGTCTTTTCCAACTACAGAGCTCAGATAAGTGATATACATGAATTTTCCGTCAGAAGTCATGGCATATCTTTGAGGTCTGCCAACAGTGTGCACCGTTAGTGATTTCCAGGTAGCACCTCCGTCTTTACTCACAAAAAGATTGTTGAATCTTTTGTTCATACCTACGTAAATGGTTTGACATCCAGACCCATTGTCTGAATTCTCATCCAGAGCCACAAAGCTACAGCTGGCTTTTAAACCAATACTGTCAGGAAATGTTGTGATTCTGCTCCACGATGCCCCTGAGTTTGTACTTTTAAACAGTCCGTTGTTGTAACGTGTTCCACAATAAAGTATATTCGGTCTAGCCGGGTCAACAATCATGGTTTCACCTTTTTGACGGTCGCTACCGTTGCCGTTTGCCTTAAACTGAGAAGTGACATCAGTCACGCTGTAGGTGGTTCCGTAGTCTGTCGAGCGCATAACGGCTGTTATTCCACCATTCCAATAGGATGTACCACCCAAAGCATAAACAGTGTTTGGCGACCCTTTGTCAATACAGAATGCCTCTGTTCCCATATAACTGGTCTGAGCAGGACTAACCCAACTAAAGAGAGGAGACCAGTCTTTGGTCGCTTCGTTCCAGCGGAAAATGCCACCAACATCGGTTTTTGCGTAGAAAACATTTTCTTCTGAGGTACTGGCGATAATTGAGGTGACGTATCCACCACCTCCAATAGCTACGTATCCAAATTTCTTTTGCTGTGCCTGAGCACTCAGAAAAAGAATACATGTCAAAAAAAGTGTAATTTTTAATTTCATGATAATGAGTGAGTTTGTGTTAATTAATTGATTATTGTTGTGTTTCAAATTGAGATACAAACCTAAATATAGTGCAAATATACAATAAGCCCGGCAGGTCTGTTGGTGTAAAATGTAAATTATATAGGTATAAAATGTTCTTTTTGATTAACTTAACTTTTACATCAGGTTATGTTGTATTTTCTTTGAATTTCTTTAGCCAATCAGCTTCGCTTTTTATGAAATACAATAAGGGAGTATCCTCTTTCAATCAAACCGATTGAAAAGCGGGTTACCCTATATGATCGGGCGAAAATCAGAATAAATTTTTTACTCCATACACCATCTCCATCCAGACGATGTAGCGTATCAGTTTACCCAGAAACATCCAGAATGACACAATCCATACATTGGCACGCAAATAACCCAGCGCAACGGCAATAATATCTCCAATGCCGGGCAAAAATACAAAAAATGCCATAGCACCGCCTTTGCCCTGAAGCCAAAGGTGTAATTTGTCGATCTTTTCTTTCTTGATTTTGAGGTACTTCTCTATCCATTCGAGTTTGCCCAGATAGCCTAAATAATAACAGCTCATTCCACCCAGAAAATTTCCCGCAGTGGCGGCAATTGTGCAGCCCCAAAGATCGAGACCGGCCAATACCAGCGCACTGAATACAACCTCTGAGCTAAACGGAAGTATGGTAGCTGCCAGAAATGCTGCCAGAAAAAGGCCAAAATAGCCCCACTCTGCAAACCTCAGGATAAACTCCATAGATAGACCAATAGGTATGAGTAGAGCATGATATGAAACAGAAAGCTGGTAAAACGACCTTTTACTGACGCAAAAAGGTGCGAAATAAGGAACGCTGATATCAGATAACTCAAATAAAGTGAAGAACCACTGTGTTCGAAATCGACAAATGTAAGTACAAATGACGAAAACAGGAGCACAATCAGAAATATCAGATACGAACGTGTTCTGATTTTATCCGATAAACTGCTAAACATGGCATGGCTCATCGCGAAAAAAGTCGTGACAATCGTAATGCCGAGATGTATCCATGTGTATAGTTTGGTATTGCCAAAATCGATAAACCAGAAGTCAAAGATGGATAACCCATAGTTGATCAGTGGCTCATAGTTATTTATATAGGCAAAATAGAAAAAGGCGAACCAGTAAGGCGCAACCGCTCCGACAATAGATGCTAACCAGCTTTTGAATGTCAAAGTCTTCATCGTATAAAGTCCAAACCAGAATATGGGAAGGAAAAAGATGGTTTTTATCCAGAACAAACTAGCCAGAGAGAGTAGCAGCGCAATGTCGAAGGCGTTTTTTTCGGCCCGTGGCTCCTGATACGACTCAAAGAGAGAAGAGATTGCCAGCAACATCAGCATGGCCCCCACACTCTGCACCAGATTGCCCAGCAAAAAACTATTTGTGGCCAAAAGCAACGATGTGATGAAAAAGGGAAGCGATGTGCGTATCCGGATAATGTTGTAGCGCGTATCGGCATGATTCAGCACAAATGCAAAAACCAAAACAAAAATACCTTCGATCAGAGTACGTGTGAGCGCATGTTCTGCATACGGACGGATAATGTCGGAAAACAGTCCGTAGTCCTGCTTCGGTATAATGGTATGGGCAAAAAACAGCCCTCTGACGGTTATCATCGAAATGACAACCCCCAGAGTGACCAATACGCTTGCACGGCCAGTGGCAATGCTATCAATAATGCTTTTGTTTCTCATTGTGCTAAAATGCTTTTATGTAGTGCTTTACAGATCGAATCCGATATCTTTGCGGAAGTATTTGCCGTCGAAATCAACCAGTTGAGCATTGGCAAATGAAGTTGCCAGAGCCTCTTCTTTGCTGTTGCCATACGAGCTTATCGCGATCACACGTCCGCCATTGGTCACAATCTCTCCGTTGGCGGTGGTGGTGCCGGCATGAAACAGAATGCTGTTTTCCGTTTTGTTGAGGCCCGATATTACTTTGTCTTTTTCGTAGTCGCCCGGATAACCTCCGGATACCAGCATCACCGTGACGGCACTGCGTGGGTCGGTAACCAGGGTTTTTTCGTCCAGATTTCCGGCAACCACTCCTTCGAGCAGATCAACAAAGTCGGATTGTATGCGTAGCATCACCGCCTCGGTTTCGGGGTCGCCCATTCTCACGTTGTATTCTATCACAACAGGCTCGTTGTTTACTTTTATCAGTCCCAGAAATACAAATCCCTTGTATTCAATGTTCTCCGCTTCAAGTCCGCGAATGGTTGGAATCACTATTCGCTCTTCCACCTTCTGCATAAATACCTCATCGGCAAACGAAACCGGCGAAACGGCACCCATGCCTCCTGTGTTGAGGCCGGTATCTCCTTCGCCAATACGTTTGTAATCTTTGGCTTCGGGCAGAATTTTATACGATTTGCCGTCGGTCATTACGAATACCGAACATTCGATACCCGACAAAAATTCTTCGATGACCACTGTCCGGCTCGCCTCGCCAAACATGCCGTTCAGCATTTCGGCCAGCTCTTTTTTAGCTTCGTCTATGTCCGAAATAATCAGCACACCCTTACCTGCCGCCAGTCCGTCGGCTTTGAGTACATAAGGCGCCTCCAGCGTTTCCAAAAATGCATAGGCCTCATTCAGCGTTTCGGCGGTGAAGCTCTTGTACGCCGCTGTGGGTATGTTGTGTCTCAGCATAAATGCTTTGGCAAAATCTTTGCTGCCTTCGAGTTGAGCACCGTTTTTCGACGGACCCACCACACCTACGTGTTGCAGGTCGGCATCCTGACGGAAAAAGTCGTAAACGCCCTTCACCAAAGGATCTTCGGGGCCTACCACCACCATCGAAACAGCATTATTCAATACAAACTCTTTCAATTTCGGGAAATCTGTGGCCGAAATAGCTACATTGGTACCCACCAGGCCTGTGCCTGCATTGCCGGGTGCAATATAGAGGTTTTCGACCCGTTCACTCTGTCTGATTTTCCAGGCCAGTGCATGCTCACGGCCTCCCGAACCTAATAAAAGAATATTCATTGTGGTATATTTTGTTTTTAGTTAGAGTTGTTGTTCCTGTTGTTCGTCCGAAGCTGTGTTCGACGTCATGTTTTTTGCTTTTTTAAACTCCTTGTATTTACCGCCAAAAATTTCGTAGCAGCGGTATTCACATTCGAGAGAGCCATTCATCAGGCTGATTCTGCGGATTGGTTTCAGCGCGATTTTGTCGAAACACTCTTCGCGGTAGCTCAATATCCAGCATTTGTAACCGGTGAAGGCGTGTTTCATTCTTTCGCCAATCATCTCGTACAGCCCCAGCAAGTCGCGGGTAGATATTCGTTCGCCATACGGTGGGTTAGTCACCACTACTCCGGCATCGGGTACATCTGTTATTTGTTGCAGCGGCATCACTTTCAGGTCGATGTATTTGCTCAGTCCGGCGCGTTTGATATTTTTTTCGGCAATGCCAATGGCCAGAGGCGAAATGTCTGAGCCATACACCTTAAAGTCGAAACTCTTCTCGCGCGAATCGTCGTTGTAAACTTTGTCGAACAACTCTTCGTCGAAATCTTTCCATTTTTCGAAAGCAAACTCCTTGCGGTGAATGCCCGGCGGGATGTTTAGTGCAATCATGGCCGCCTCGATAAGGATTGTGCCTGAGCCACACATCGGATCTACCAGGTTTGTTTCGCCGCGCCAGCCTGTTTTCAGGATCATGCCGGCAGCCAGCACTTCGCTCAGCGGTGCCTCGGTTTGGTCGAGACGATAGCCCCGCTTGTGCAGCGATTCTCCCGAACTGTCGAGAGAGATGGTGCACTTGTCGCCCGCCACGTGTATGTTGAGCGATATATCGGGATTGGTTAGCCGCACCGATGGGCGTTTTTTATATTTTTCGTTGAAATAATCGACGATGGCATCCTTTACCTTATATGTAAGGAATTTAGAGTGACGGAAATTGTCGGAAAAGACAACCGCATCTATCGAAAAAGTCTGATCTACATCCAGTATGTCAGCCCAGGGCATTGCCTTCACTTTGTCGTACACCTCATCGGTGCCGGTGGCCTTGAATGTGAATATGGGTTTCAGAATACGCAGGGCTGTGCGGCAATGCAAATTTGCTTTGTAAAGCAGCTCTTTGTCACCGGCAAAAGCCACAGCACGACGTCCGATTTCTACCTGATCGGCACCCAGATTGATAAGCTCTTCGGCCAAAACATCTTCCAGTCCCTGGAATGTTTTGGCAATCATTTCAAATTGTTCTTTCATTTTTTCTTTTCAGTTGTACAATTTTTGCTCCTTTGGGCACATCATCTGTCACCCAGATGTTGCCCCCGATGGTGGCTCCTTCGCCTACGGTAATGCGTCCCAATATGGTTGCGTTTGAATAGATAATTACATTGTCTTCGAGTATCGGGTGGCGTGGTATTCCTTTTATCGGATTGCCCTCTTCGTCCAGCGGAAAGCTTTTTGCCCCGAGGGTCACGCCCTGATAGAGTTTTACGTTTTTGCCAATAATGGCTGTCGCGCCAATTACCACACCGGTGCCGTGGTCGATGGTGAAAAATTCGCCAATGGTGGCAGCCGGATGTATGTCGATACCCGTTTCTGAATGGGCCATCTCGGTAATAATGCGGGGAATGAGCGGTACGCCCAGCTCGTGCAGCGCATGTGCCATTCTGAAATTGGATATGGCGCGAATGGCCGGATAGCAGAGAATAACCTCACCAAAGCTTTGTGCAGCGGGGTCGCCGTTGTAGGCCGCTTCCACATCGGTGGCCAGTAAGCGGCGCAATTCGGGCAGTTTCTCTATAAATGAGGCTGCTAAATCCATCGCATCTACCTTCGATTGCACCACATTTTCGCTGTTTTTGTCGGGACAGTCGTAGCACAAACCGGACAAAATCTGATCGGTGAGCAGCTCGTAGAGTCGCTCTGTCTTTACGCCAATGTGGTAATTAAGTGTGCGGGAGTTGATGGATGAGTTACCGAAAAAACCGGGGAATAGAATGGCCCTGGTCAGGTTGATAATCTCGGTAAGTACATCGCTCGATGGAAGCGGTTCGCCCTCACGGTGTTGGTGGCAAAGTCTTTTGTAAGATTCGGCTTCCGATAACTTTCCTACCGTTGCGGTAATTATATTGGAATGGTCTTGCGATGTCATAGTTCAGTATGTTGATTTCTCAAGCTGCAAAGATAAGAAAAATTTGTGTATGCAATGGTATAAATGGAGGGAGCGTTGGTCAATTTCGTTTTGGTGCACTTTGTTTATTTCGTGAAAAGAGTCTTTTTTTACATCGAATTAAATATTTTCATTTATATTTGCATTTCCAGAGTTTCGATTTTTTATATTTAATCATATTTCTATGTCATCAAAAAAAATAATTAATATAGTTCTGATTCTGCTGTCGATTGTCTTTTTTTGTGTTCCAATTATCCGAAATTATCCGTTAGAGAATAAGCTGATACTATTTGCCGGTTCCGTCTCAATGATTGCTTCGGTTGTCGAAAACAAGAAGTTTAAATATCTGCTATCGGGTGTTTCTCTTTGTATTTTGGCTTATGTTCTGTTTGGGTTTTAATAAAATGCTAAAAATGGAAAAAACCTCTCATCGTTTTATTGACAAATACAAATTGTTTACTCTGTTATTGCTATTTGTATCAATTACTAAGGTGAATGCGCAGTCAGACATTCTGTCTGATTATCGTACAATAATTGAGAAACGGTTGCATCCCGTTGAAATGGATAAAAGCGCAGTGGAGATTCTTTTCTTTATGGCCAGGCCCTATTTCGGGGATCCTGAATACTCGTTTAGTATTGTTGAGATCAATAGCTTATTTTATATACGGGCAAGAATTCTAAAAAAGAATCTTTGGCAGGAGTTGAGTCAACTAAGAGAAAAGAATCAACGACTGATACCGGTGCATACGCCTGTCTTTACAAAGCTGATTAGTACTTCGTTTAAAGATAGTGTGTTAGGCGCCTTTCGGAAGTCCATATCTTCTTTTAGAAAAAGAGAATTGCCGGAAGGGGTGGTCTGCATGTATGATGGGCCTGTTTTTGAGTTTAAAGTATTCTCGGAAAACGATGTAGATTATATAGTTGTAGATGACGATATAAATAATTATAAGTACGAACTGAAATTAACTACTCTATTAGAAAGAGTTGTTCGGGATTTGAAGAATGGCTTGTTTGATGAATCGAAATATCGGTTTGGTTTTTGATTTGAGGTAAATTTCTTTGTTTTCGGTTATCTCTTATTTATATGATTCTAAGTTTTGTATTTTCGTTGAGACGGGGCGTATGTTTTAAAGTTCTCGCCGGGCAGACCAGAAATGTCGAATCTCTATTCGCCGTTGCTTAGTTCATTTTTGATAATGATGCTAATTATTCTGATGAGTATAACGATGCTTCCCCTTTTGATAAAAGAACTGAATGCAGGGAAATATATAATAATCTTAATGTTAGTTTTCTCGGTTGGGCTAGCCTTTTTTCCTGTATTAAAACTGTTTATCAGCGCATTGTTGGATGTACTCACGCCTGGATGAAGTAAATGATTACCAACCGGCAGCGAAATTGCGTTGCAAGCGATTAGTTTTGCTATTTCCGGCGGCGGTATAGACTCCGCAGGCGAACGAATTGCGGCCGACGAGCGGTGATTGAGCACCGGTGGATACCTTTAGCCCATTCGTAGAAGAATAGTGCGATGGTGGCTTTAGCCGAATTTATGTAATTGTATTCATACTTTTTTATATGGGTTTAAATTGACTATTTTTGGGTGGTTTAAAAAACTTTTATTTTTGTCCGTTTTATTTGTGAATAATTTTCTATCTTTGTTCGATTTCTAATAATTCAAAATTATTAAAGCCAAAGTAGGAATGATTATGCTCTATTTGCGGATAAAATCAGGCGATTAAGAGAGGAAAAGCAACTCTTCCAACATCAACTGGCTGAGGCTTTAGAAATTGACACTCCTATGTATTGTAAGATTGAACGGGGTTGCCTTCTGATCAAACATGTGTATGTGGTAGCGCTTGCGAAGTTTTTCTCTATTGATGAAAATGAATTGATTAGTCTTTGGTGGGAGGATAAGGTGCTGTAAGTCTTGGAGGATGAAATAGAGTTGGCGAAGAAAACATTGGAAATTGTAAATGAAAATATATGAAAGAAGATACCAGCAACATTGAATATCATAGTTTTATCTCTAATAAACCATGCGGGATAGATAAATTTGAAGGCAAATCGCAAGAACGGTTGACTGATGCGATTGCAAAACATATCGCTGCTAATGACAGCAATAAAAGTAATATAAATCTTTCTCGGATTATTGGTTTAGAAGGAGGATGGGGTGTTGGTAAGTCAAACGTTATTAAACTATTAAAAAACCATGTTAACATAAAAGACAATTACCACATTTTTGAATATGATGCTTGGGGGCACCAGGAAGATTTACAACGGAGGTCGTTTTTAGAAACGATGACGCGAGATTTGATAAAAGACAAAGTTATCAACAGTGACTGGGAGCAAAGACTAAATGATTTATTAGCACATAAAGTAACTCGAATAAATAAAACCTTACCTAAATTTGATGCTGGTGCTTTTTGGACAGCGCTTTTTTTGGCATTAACTCCTATTACAGTATTCCTTGCGGAGCGGTTAGAAAATGCTAAAACAGTTGAAAATATCTGGTATTTAATTTTAATTGCTTTTGCACCACTCATGTTTGGTGTCATTTTATGGTTGATTTTAATGATATTCTCTAAAGAAATGAGAAGCATTGGATGGTTACTT
>CAZHNZ010000050.1:0-27306 GCA_964534355.1 uncultured Parabacteroides sp. | reverse complement strand
GCTTCACAATACTTTGCCAGCCCGGAGGCTGGCTTTTAGCTCGAACAAAGGCGGAGCCTTTGCTCAACTAACGCGCTACGGTTTATTGCACGCTACGGCAATCGGGGTTTGTGCGTAGCCTCTACATACAGATTAGACAAGAAATCAGCTTTTCAACCATCCATCAGCTTCGGTACTGCTTCGGTGCAGCTTCGTACCAGGTTAATAGAAAAACTACCTATAACCCATAGATAACCCTTATATAACCCACTAATATCCCTTATTATTATAATATGGGTTGTCTGTTAGTTGTCTGTAAATTATGGATATTTTTTGTGACTTTTTTCCAATAAGTTGCACAGAAGCTGCACAGAAGCAGGGCAGAATATGAACCAATAAAACTCACTATTACCAAAAAGGTGCGGCGCGCCGAGAAATTGTGGAGCTTTAGCGAAGAAGACGACGAAACAGGTGGTAACTTCTGCGCGAGGGATGCGAACGGAGAGCCCACAGCCCGGTATTCTCCGGGCGAGGACTCGCAGTGGACAGCCCGACCCGAGTGGGCGAGGGACGCGCCCAAATTGGTTTGAAAAAGCGAAAATTACACAGAAAGAGGTACGGAAATACCGCATTTGGGGTATTGGGGCGCGGTGGGGGGCGGGGTAACTTTGCACTGTGAAATAAACGTGGTGTGAACCGATAAATGTGTATGAGCATGAAGAAGTCTGATTTGCAGTTTTTGCCTGTGTCGATAAATGTGACCGGTAAGCGTATTTTGCTGGTGGGCGGCGGTAAGGTGGCCACGCATAAGGCGCAGATAATGGCGCGGTTTGTGCAGAATGTGACGGTGGTGGCGCCGGAAATCAGTGCCGAGATTGAGGCTTTGGGTTTCAGGCTGGTGAGAAAAGAATATGAGGCGGAGGATCTGGATGGTTATTTTCTGGTGTATGTGTGCACGGCGAACGAGGAGTTGAACCGACGGGTGAAGGCGGATGCTGAGGCGCGGGGTATTTTGGCGAGTGTGTGCGATGCGCCGTTGCTGTGCGATTTTGTGTCGCCGGCTATACATAAGGTGGGGCACATAACGGTGGCGGTGGCTTCGAATGCTCAGAATGTGTACCAATCGGTGGATATAAGAAATCAAATTAAAGAGTTGTTTGAAAATGGTGAGATACAAATCCGTCAGTTTTAAGGATTATTCGCTGAGTGAGCGGGAGGCTTTTTTGCAATCGGCCTGGCGGGCGGGTGATGAGCCGCATGTGTTGCTGCAAACGTGTAACCGGATTGAGATTTATTCGGGTAGCGGGGCGGTGAGCAGGGATGTGGCGAGGTATTTGTTTCGGCTGGTGTCGGGGCTGGAGTCTTCGTTTGTGGGCGAAACGGCTATTCAGGGGCAGGTGAAACGTGCTTATCTGGATGCCAAAGAGCGTTACAAGCTGCCGGCGTCGCTGCACAAGCTGTTTCAGCACGCGTTGTTTGTGGGCAAACGGGTGAGAAGCGAGTCGGCTCTTTCGCAGGGGGCGATGTCGCACAGTCAGGCGGCTATCGAGTTGATTGTGAGCGAAAAAGTGGCGTTGCGCCATGCTTTGATAACGGTGCTGGGGGCCAATAAACTGAACGAAGATGTGATACGGTTTTTGCAATCGAAGGGTGCTTCGTCGCTGTTTCTGAGCAACCGTAGCTACGAAAAGGCTGAGGCTTTGGCTTCGAAATACGATTGTCGGGCATTCAATCTGGATAATAAGCGGGAGTTTATCTCGTTCAGCGATGTGCTGATTACGGCGACTTCGGCGCCTCACGTGATTGTGCGGCCCGAGCATATTGTGCCGGGCAGGCCGTTGCTGATTATCGATCTGGCTTTTCCGCGGGATGTGGATCCGGCTGTGGCCGATATTCCGGGGGTGAGACTTTTTGACCTGGAACAGATAGAACAACGAATTGCGCAAAATACAGAGGCCCGTCGCGCCGAAACGGAACTGGCTGAACGGATAATTGAGGAAGAGGTGGATCGATTAGTTACGAGTAGACTAGTAAACAGGTAGACGGGTAGACGGGTGAACAAGTTACAGGTAGGGGCTGCCCTTGTGGCTGCCTGTTACAAGTAGACGAGTAAACAGGTAAACGAGTAAACAGCTGATTAACAGTGAAAATGTGTGATTCACTCAAACAATTCGCACCCAACAACGTATAACGTACAACGTATAACTTAAAAACAATTCGCACCCCACAACCTAAAACTTAAAACCTAAAACTTAAAACTAAAAAAAACAATGAAAGTAATAAGCAGAAATAGCCCGTTGGCACTGATTCAGGTGAAAGAGACATTTGCCCTGTATCCGGAATTGAGGTACGAATTGATTGCGGTGAGTTCGTTTGGCGACAGGCGGAAGGATATTTCGCTGCTGGATAATCCGCCGGCAGATATTTTTACGCGAGAGCTGGACAGTGCGATACTCAATGGCGAGGCTGATGTGGCGGTGCATTCGGCTAAGGATTTGCCTTTTCCGCTACCCGAAGGGTTGCAGGTGTTGGCGCTGCTGAAAGAATTTGATCAGACGGATGCGCTGGTGAGCCGGGGAAACCTCACGCTGAGCAGTCTGCCCGAAGGGGCGAAGGTGGGCACAAGTTCGCCCGTGCGCCGGCGGGAATTGCTGGCTCTGCGCCCCGACCTGTCGGTGGTGAGCATTCGTGGCACCATAGAAGAGCGCATTGCACAGGTAGATAGTGGATCGGTTGATGCGCTGATAGTGGCTACCTGCGCGCTCAAACGGTTGGGACTGGCTGCGCGAATTGCGGAAATTCTGCCTTTCGAAACGCATCCGTTGCAGGGATTGCTGGCGGTGGTGGGTGCGGCAGACCGGGATGATCTGAAACAGATTTTTGCGCCAAATGATGTGCGTAAAGAGTATGGCCGGGTAACGCTGGTGGGGTTCGGCCCGGGTTCGCCGGATTTGCTGACCATAGGTGGCGAGCGTGCCATTGCTCAGGCAGATACAATTTTTTACGACGACCTGCTGGATAAAAACTTTCTGAAAAAATACAGGGCCAAACTGGTGTATGTGGGCAAACGAAAAGACCGCCACAGCGCCAATCAGGACCAAATAAACCGGTTGCTGCTCGACGAGGCGAAGAGAGGCAAAACGGTGGTTCGCCTGAAAGGGGGCGACCCGATGGTGTTTGCCCACGGGGGCGAAGAGGTGCTCTACCTGAAAAGCAACTTTGTGCAGGTGAGCGTGATACCGGGTGTTTCTACCGGACTGGCCGTAGCATCGCTTACGCAGGTGCCACTCACACACCGGGGGATTGCCTCATCCGTGGCCTTCGTTTCGGGTCAGGCAGCACAGGTAAAACTACCCGACACAGACACACTGGTGTGCTACATGGCCGGTTACAACATCACGTCGATTGCTGCAAAAGCCATTTCCGAAGGGCGCAACCCGGACACACCCGTTATGTTGGTTTCGGAAGTCTCTGCGCCCGGGCAGCGCGAATTTTTCTATACGCTGGATAGTCTGAGCCGCGAAACAGAACCATTTCCGACGCCCATAATTGTGGTGATTGGCGATGTGGTGGGTTTGCATTTGCCCAAACAGAAAGAGCCGCTTTATCTGCATACCGGTAGTGAACCTGCCACCAATGCGCAGGCTTCGGGTGTGGTGTCGCAACCCCTTATAGAACTGGTCGCATTGGCCGATAATGGTGCGGTATGGGCTGAAATTGAAAGACTTGATACGTACGACTGGCTGATTTTTACGAGCAGATATGCTGTGCAGTTTTTTTTCGAAGCTATGCGTCAAACGGGCAAAGATGCTAGATTACTCTTTGGGCTTAAAATTGCCTCGATTGGCGCAGTCACTACAAATACGCTGTTGCAACACGGAATTGTTCCCGATCTGCAACCGGCAGAGGATACCTCATACGGTCTGATAGATGCTTTTCGCGCAGCGGAAATAAAACCGGGACGGGTGCTTATTCCACGTTCGGAACTGGCGCTGCCCATTATTCCCGAAGGATTGAAAAACCTCGGATGGGATGTGACGGCTCTGATAACTTACCGCAACCAAATGCCGTGCGACTTGACGCCGCTCGACCTTGCGCCGTTCGACGGTGTCGTTTTCTCGTCGCCCTCTTGTGTCGATAATTTCGTAAAGCTGTATGGCGAATTGCCTGCTGATAAGGAACTTATTGCCCGCGGTCGGGTAACTCAGGAGAGAATTGATGCACTAAAACAACATGTAAATCATTAAAAAATACAATTGCCTATGCACCGTTTCAGACAATACCGTACAGATGCTGCCACCCGCGATAGATACGCAGATGTGAAGGTTTCTGTTTCCGATTTTATATATCCCTATTTTGTTGTGGATGGCGAAAATGAGGTTCAGCCTATTCACTCTTTGAAGGGGATTTCCCGTTTCTCGATCGACCGGCTATTGATCGATCTCGAAGAGACCGTAGCTATGGGGATTGACAAAATATTGCTCTTTGGCGTAATAGATAATGCTTTGAAAGACAGCATTGGAACTGCAGGATACGACCCCGACTCGCTGGTGTGCCGGGCCGTGAGGGCGGTGAAAAGACGTTTCCCTCAGCTTATTGTGATTACTGATGTTTGCTTGTGCGAATATACGTCGCACGGCCATTGTGGTTTGCTCAACGGGCAGCTGATAGACAACGACAGCACGCTGCCTGTGCTGGCGCGCATTGCATTGGTACATGCACAGGCCGGTGCCGACTTTGTGGCGCCTTCGGCCATGATGGACGGACAGATTGAGGCATTGAAGAATATACTCGTGCAACACAATCTTTCCACAAAGATATTGGCTTATTCGGCCAAATATTCGTCGAACTTCTACGGTCCGTTTCGCGATGCAGCCGGTTCAGCCCCGGGCTTTGGCGACCGCAAAACGTATCAGATGGATTACCGCACCCTGCATCAGGGAATCGAAGAGATAGCTGCCGATATCGACGAAGGGGCCGATTGGGTAATGGTAAAACCGGCTCAGGCTTATCTCGATATTATTCAGCGGGCAAGTGTGGCTTTCCCTGCGGTTCCGCTGGCGGCTTATCAGGTATCGGGCGAATATGCCATGCTGAAAACGGCTGCCGAAAACGGTATTCTGAATGAAGAGCAGGCATTTTACGAATCTCTAACCGCTATCAAACGGGCGGGTGCAAACTATATAATCACATACTATGCAAAAGATTTTGTCAGAAAAGGCTTATAACGAGGCCGTCGAATTGATACCGGGTGGCGTAAACAGCCCCGTTCGCGCCCTGAAAAGTGTGGGTGCATCGCCGATATTTGTAAAAAATGCGTCGAAAAGCGTTTTTAAAGATTTGGATGACTATCGCTACACCGACTTTTGCCTGTCGTGGGGTGTGTTTATTCTGGGACATTCGCATCCGGCTGTGAAGTCGGCTGCCCGCAAGGCAATCGCCAACGGCAGTAGTTATGGCATACCCTCTCTGGCCGAAACTGAACTGGCACGGTTGGTGACCCAATCGGTTCCGTCGGCCGAACAGGTACGTTTTGTCAGCTCCGGCACCGAAGCGGTGATGAGCGCCATCCGTTTGGCCCGCGGATACACGGGGCGAAAGCTGGTCGTCAAATTCGACGGGTGTTACCACGGACACAGCGACTCTTTGCTCGTGGCAGCCGGATCGGGTGTGGCCGGTTTGGCGCAGTCGTCTTCTGCCGGCGTGCCGGGCGAGTTTACGCAACTGACGGTTAGTCTGCCGTTCAACGACGTAGAGGCGGTGAAAAACCTGTTTGCGAAGCGGGGCAATGAGGTAGCAGCAGTTATTCTCGAGCCTGTCCCTGCCAACATGGGCGTGGTGCTTCCCCAAAGTGGATATCTGCATTTTCTGCGCGAAATTACCCGTCAGCACGGCGCGCTGCTCATTTTCGATGAGGTGATTACCGGCTTTCGGCTCGGGGCTGGTGGGGTGCAACAGCGCTGGGCGGTTACGCCCGATCTGACTACGCTCGGCAAAATTATCGGGGGCGGTTTTCCCGCTGCGGCTTTTGCCGGCCGGCGCGATATAATGCAATATCTGGCACCCGTTGGGCCTGTTTATCAGGCTGGTACGCTTTCGGGAAATCCTGTGGCTATGGCGGCCGGTGTGCAGACTCTGACATTGCTTTCCGAACCCGGATTTTATTCTGCGCTCGATACCAGGACCGAAAACTTTGTGTCAGAACTCAAACACATTACCCGAAACAAAGGCATTACCATACAGCATACCGGCTCTATGTTTACGCTTTTCTTCTCCGAAAACGAGCTTCTCAACTTCGAAGATGTAAAACGGTGTGATACAGAGCGTTTTGCCGGCTTTTACCGAAAACTACTCGAAGCTGGTATCTATTTCTCACCTTCGCAGTTCGAAGCCTGCTTTTTGTCGGCCTGTCACACCGAAGCGTCTCTGGAACGTGTATTGAAAGTGGTGAAGCGGGTGTTGTAGAGACTGGTTTTATTCGGTTAAATAACGGAATGCCGGTATCACTTCCACTTCCAACTCCTTTTCCCGAAAAAAATCGCTATCGGACAACGTGACTATTTTAGCCTTGTTCACTCCGAAAAATCGCATGGCTTCGGTCAGGCCTGCCATCTCCCGATCAAGATTGTCGGCATTGAGGACATAACAAACCTGTATTATTTCGGCAACAGCGCCTTTTTTCATGGCAATAAAATCGCATTCGCCTTTGTCTGCAAAGTAGTATATTTCCTGATATTTTTTTCTTAAATGCAAAAATATGAGGTTCTCGAGCTTCCGACCCAAATCTTCTGTCATCACGTGGGTCACCACATCCACCAGTCCTGTGTCTATGGCATACACTTTGCGTGGATTAATGAGTTGTGCTTTGGTCGAATAGCTGAACATAGGTACAAAGAAAACCAAATACGAGAGTTCGAGATGCGAAAACCAACTCAGAATTGTGCTCGTCGCACCTATCGACAATGGCTGTTTCAGCTTTGTTGCGGTTACTCTGTTTCCGATATTCGACATCAGGTAGGTGGCCAGTCGGTGCAGGCTTTTTATATCTTTTATTCCAAACCGGGCTACAATATCCCGTATCAGGATATCTTCGAAGAGTGTGGCTAACTGATCTTCATCTCCTGTTTTCAGATATTCCGGAAAACCTCCTGTTTTAAGGTATGCACTCAGACTTTCGGCGTTGGCTGCAAGCGATTTAAATCTCAGAAATTCTCCGTACGAAAACGGAAAAAGCTCCTGTGTAATGTGTCTGCCGGTCAGGCGGGTACCCAGCTCTCGGCTTAACAGAGATGCATTTGATCCGGTTATGACCACGCGATATCCTTCGTCTAATTTTTGCCTGATGTATATTTCCCATCCGGTTACCAGTTGTAGCTCGTCAAAAAAGAGAATGGTGGGCTTCCGTTTTTCAATCAATTGATCTAAACGCGAAAAATCGGTTATGGCAAAGTCATACAACTGAGGCGACTCAAAATTCAGAAAGAAAATGGTCTCATCGGCCATCTCCTTCATCATCTGCATCAGCAAAGTGCTTTTTCCACATCTTCTTATGCCCGATATTATCAGGGCATGCGACGACAGGCTTTGTGTAGATGGTGCCAAATCTCTCCTCAATCCGGCTTCTCGTGCGCCTAATCTCACCGATTGCTGATCAGCTGTTGTTGCTATTGTGCTCTCTGTTACCATAGTTATGATGTTGTTTGATGCAAAGATACAATATTGTTAGATGGAATCAAACAAATCTGTTCGATTCTATCAAACAATATTGTATTCCCGTAAACTACAATATTCTCCAATCCATCTCTTCTACCATGTTTCGGGTAGTAAAATGCCCTGATTACGGGATTTCACGACCAGCCCGAAGTAGCTTACTTTGCATCATCAAATATTCATAATTCGTATTTACTACAAAACAAACAATATGAGCTACAAATTAACCCATTTAAAAGAGCTGGAGTCCGAGTCTGTCTACATTCTACGCGAAGTGGCGGCACAGTTCGAAAAGCCGGTTTTGCTTTTTTCCGGCGGGAAAGACTCTATCGTGATGACTCATCTCGCCTACAAAGCCTTCTACCCGGCGGCAATCCCTTTTCCGCTTTTGCACATCGACACCGGGCACAACTTCCCCGAAACAATCGAATACCGCGACGATTTGGTCAAGAAAATAGGTGCCAATCTACTGGTCGGCTCCGTGCAGGAGTCTATCGATGCCGGGCGTGTGGTGGAGGAGAAGGGATACAACGCTAGCCGAAACAAATTGCAGACCGTCACCCTGCTCGACTCGCTCGAAAAATACAAGTTCGATGCCGCCCTCGGTGGTGCCCGGCGCGACGAAGAGAAGGCGCGGGCCAAAGAGCGGTTTTTCTCTCACCGCGATGAGTTTGGGCAGTGGGACCCCAAAAATCAGCGTCCCGAGCTGTGGAATATATTCAACGGAAAGAAACTTCCCGGCGAACATTTTCGTGTATTCCCGCTCAGCAACTGGACTGAAATGGATATCTGGCAATACATCCTGCTCGAAAATATAGAAATGCCCAATCTCTACTATACGCACGAGCGCGAAGTGATTGAGCGCGATGGCAATCTGCTGGCCAATCTGCCTTTTATCAATAAACGTCCCGATGAAATCCCCGTAGTCAAACGAGTACGTTGCCGCACCATTGGCGATGTTACCTGCACCGGACTCACACTCTCCGAAGCCAACTCACTCGAAGAGATAATCGACGAAATAGCCTCTTCACGCGTCACCGAACGGGGTGGTCGTTCCGACGACAAACGTTCCGAAGCCGCTATGGAAGACCGAAAAAAAGAAGGGTATTTTTAAGTAATAAGTTTTAAGTAATAAGTTTTAGGTTGTTGGGTGCGAATTGTTTTAAGTTATACGTTGTACGTTTTACGTTATACGTTGTGCGGTGCGAATTGTTTGTGTGAATAATCTATTAACGCTGATAATCAACCGTTTACTTATTTTCTTGTTTACTCGTTTACCTGTAACAGGCAGCCACAAGGGCAGCCCCTACCTATAACTTGTAACCCGTAACTAGTCTACCCGTTTACCTGTTTACTTGTCTACTTGTAACTTGTAACCCGTAACTTGTAACTAATCTACCCGTTTACTTGTCTACTCGTTTACTTGTAACTCGTAACTTTCAACCAACCATTAACCATCCCATAACTAATAAAAAATATGTCCATACAAACTCAAAATACAACCGAACAATCCGGCAGCGGATACCTGCACATGGAGCTGCTCCGCTTCTCCACAGCCGGCAGTGTCGACGATGGCAAAAGTACCCTCATCGGTCGATTGCTTTACGACAGCAAATCCATATTCGAAGATCAGCTCGAAGCGGTCAAAGAAGCCAGCAAACGCAGTGGCACCGACGAGGTCAACCTCGCTCTGCTTACCGACGGACTTCGTGCCGAACGCGAGCAGGGCATTACCATCGATGTCGCTTACCGCTATTTCGCCACACCAAAGCGAAAGTTTATCATTGCCGACACTCCGGGGCATATTCAATATACGCGCAACATGGTCACCGGCGCCTCTACCGCCGATCTCGCCATTATACTCGTCGATGCCCGTCTCGGTATTCTCGAGCAAACCAAGCGTCACGCCTACATTGCCTCGCTGCTTCGTATTCCGCACGTGGTAGTCTGCATCAACAAAATGGATTTGGTCGATTTTTCCGAAGAGGTGTACAACAACATTGTCACCGGTTTCGCCCAAATCACACAGGCAGTTACCCTTCAAAACATCCGTTTTGTACCAATTTCTGCCCGCGATGGCGACAACGTGGTCGATCGTTCTACCCATACGCCCTGGTACCCTGGTCAAACTTTACTCGAAATACTCGAAACCACGCCCGTTTCGCACAAAATCAATTCCGATGCTGCGCGCCTCCCGGTCCAGTACGTCATTCGTCCCTATCAGGATAAGTTCCACGATTACCGCGGATACGCCGGTCGTCTGGCCGGAGGCACCCTCAGCGTGGGCGATCCGGTCGTTATACTCCCGTCGGGCGTCACATCCACCGTCAGTGCTATAAACGATTTCGATCAGGAACTTCAGTCGGCATCTGCGCCTCAATCGGTCACCGTGCACCTTTCCACTCAGGTCGATGCTAGTCGTGGCGATGTCATTGTGCCAAACGACAACAATCTTCCGCAGGTTGGTCAGACCATCGCTCTTATGGTTTGCTGGCTCAACGATAAACCGTTGCAGCTCAACAACAAATACATCATTCGCCACACCACGGCCGAAACCAAAGGGATCATCAAAGAGATTAATTTCAAGGTAAATATCAACGCTATTCAAAACGATTACAACGACAAAACCATCCGTGCCAACGATATCGCGCTCATCTCCATCCGCACGGCCCGCCCGCTCGTGTTCGACCCATACAGCCAAAACCGCATCACAGGCAGCCTCGTCTTTATCGACGAAAACACCTTCGAAACGGTCGGTGCCGGCATGATTGTCGACGACCTCGAAAATGCAAATAACGGACGTTTTATTTAATTATCGAATATGGACATACAAAACCTCGTCAGTCAGTTTCAACACAGCGATGCCGAAACCATCCTGCGATATTTCCTCACCCAATACAAAGGGCGCATTGCCCTCTCATCCAGTCTGAGCCTCGAAGATCAGGTGCTTACCCACCTCGTGGCCGGCATCGATCCGCAAACGCGCATCTTCACCCTCGATACCGGGCGGCTTTTCCCCGAAACATACGCCCTTATCGACCAGACCAACAAGAAATACAACATCGCCATCGAAGTATTTTTCCCCGACCACCTACAGGTCGAGCAGATGGTCAAAACAAACGGCATAAACCTCTTCTACGACTCCGTGTCGCTGCGCAAGGAGTGTTGCCGCGTTCGCAAACTCGAACCCCTCAGCCGCGCCTTTCAGGGGCTCGAAGTCTGGATTTGCGGTCTCCGTCAGGAGCAGTCCGTCACCCGCTACGCCACAAAATCCGTCGAGTGGGACGAGGCCAACGGCATCATCAAGCTAAACCCGCTCGTCAATTGGAGCGAACAGGATGTCCGCAACTTCATCCAGCAACACCAAATTCCCTACAACACCCTCCATGACCACGGTTTCCCCAGCATCGGCTGCCAGCCCTGCACCCGCGCCATCGCCTCCGGCGAAGATCTCCGTGCCGGCCGTTGGTGGTGGGAGGCACCAGAACACAAAGAGTGCGGTCTGCACAATCGACCGAAAAAGAAATAATAAATTCAATAGTTTTAAAATAAAAATAGAGATAGCCCCGTTTGATATATCGGAGCTATCTCTATTTTTGTTATATGGGTTCTGCTATATTCGGAATTGAGCACAAAATTGAATATTACAGATTTTTCGAGCACAAAAAAAGAGAATAATCCTAAGATCATTCTCTTCAATGCTTTTTTAGTTTTTCAACTAATTACTGAGCAACTGTAGTGTCAACAGCAACAGTAGTGTCAACAGCAGCAACAGTGTCAACAACTACAGCAGTTGAATCAACAGCAGGAGCTTCTTCAGCAGGTTTGCTTTTGCAAGAAGCAAAAGAAACAGCAGCAACAACAGCAAAGAACAATACTAACTTTTTCATTTTAAAAATTTTTGAAAGTAAAACAATTAATTGTTTGAATGTTTGTTTGTTAATATTAAAACGATGCAAAGTTATGCATAAAACAAATATGTTGTACCAAAACACATCTATTTTTTTTTATTTTTTTTCCACAATTTCATATACAATTCATATTCAATCTGTTAGAAATGTAGTGAATTTACATTTTTGTAGTTATAGAATTATAGAGATATCGTTTAATACTTCTTTTTGGCGTTTTTTCAAACTCTGTCGGATAAAGCTGAATAGAAGAAATCATCTCGTATGGCGCCACAATCTTATTCAGATTTTTGCGGTTTTCATCCATGATTGCCGGTATATTCCCGGCCTCAATTCCAATGCTGTCTATTACTTCGTAATCCGGATAAACCAAAGCGACCAGCTTTCCGTCCTTTTCAATCACCAGGCTTTCCATTACGCACGGCATATTGTTTAGCTTAGCTTCTATCTCTTCGGGGTAAATATTCTGACCACTGGATCCGAGGATCATCGACTTGCTCCTTCCCCGTATAAATATATGTTTATCCGGCGTTATGGTTCCTATATCACCTGTATGCAACCAACCATCTGATTCGAGTACCTCCCGCGTTGCTTCTTCATTCTTGTAGTACCCCATCATCACATTTTCACCTTTTACCAGAATTTCACCCGGGACCAAACCGGGATCAGATGAGTCTATTTTTACATCCATTATTCCCGGCAAAATCCGACCCGACGAAGAGGGCTGAAATTCAGAATAATGGGCATAACTAATCAGCGGTCCGCATTCTGTCATTCCATACCCAACTGTAACAGGAAATTTAATTTTCAGCAAGAAATCCTCCACCTCTTTGTTCAGCGGTGCACCGCCAATTATTATTTGCGAAAATTCACCGCCAAAAGCATCGACTAATGATGTTCTTATTTTTGTGTAAATCTGTGCATCTACAAAAGGAATGCTCAGCGCCCATCTGATAGGCGTTTTATTGAGCTTGGGCAATATCTGTTTTCTGTAAACTTTTTCCAAAATCAGAGGCACACTACAAATCAAATGGGGTTTTACCTCTTCAAACGCTTTAAGCAGAATCTTCGGAGAGGGGATTTTACCCAAAAGGGTCACATGACCTCCGGCTGCAAGGGGTGTCAGAAAATCGAAAGCACAACCGTAAGCATGCGCCAGAGGTAAAAATGATACGCATCTACTACCCCTGAAGTGCAGTTTTGATTTTGTGCCAAAAGTAACATTTCCCGCCAGATTATTACCGGACAACATGACTCCTTTGCTGAACCCGGTTGTTCCGGAGGTATAATTTATCAAGACAAGGTCGCTGTTAGGCACATCTGCATACACGACATCATCTTTCGAAAAACCACGGGGATAGAATTTATCCAAATCATCCTCCAGCGTTTTCAAAAGCTTCTGTATCGTTTCACCATCTTTTTGGTGCAAACAACGAAATAACGTTAGCGAAAAAACTCCCCTCACCTGCCCTATCTTCTCTTCCTCCAAATTCTCCCATACAGAATCGCTTGTAAAGAGCAATACAGAGTCGGAATGATTAACTATATGGTGAACATCATTCGGGTTAAAATCCTGCAATACGGGTACAATTACAGCGCCATACGTGACTGTCGCCATGTAGGTGATACACCAGCCCGGCGTATTTTTCCCAATCAGGGCAATTTTATCACCTTTCCGGATATTCAGTTTCCGAAATAAAAAATGTAATCGGGCTATTTGCCAGGCAACCTGAGCATAGGTCAGGGTCTCCTTTTCATTGTAGTCAGTCAGAGCATCCAGATCCCAATTCTCTCTGAAACTCTTTTCGTATAGTTTGATGAAATTCTCAGCTATCATGGCACAGTTATTAGATAATTGTGCAAAAATAAAAGAATATAATGAAACGGTGGTCATTTATACTGACTTTTATCCTTTAAACGCGTAAAACAGAAGAAATCAGACTATCTGATTGAAAAGAAGAACTATTCTTAACTTACTTTTTAAACACAAAATAGACTGCCAGCACCAAACAAAAAAGTGCGGCCAGATGATTCCAACGAAATCCCTCTGTTTTAAAAGTTAAAGTTGAAAAAGCGACAAAAACGACTAAAGTTATCACCTCCTGAATTACCTTTAGCTGCATAAGAGTGAAAGGACCGCCGTTTTCACGAAAACCAATCCGGTTGGCCGGCACCTGCAAAATATACTCAAAGAAAGCAATTCCCCAACTAATCAAAATCACCCCGATCAGCGGCAATGCCGAAAACCAGCTGAATTGCTTCATCTTCAAATGACCGTACCAGGCCAATGTCATAAATATATTGGACAGAATCAACAACGTGATAGAAAAAAAACCTTGCATTTGAGGAATGTATTATGGGGTCAGATAATCTCTTCTTTCGGCAAATAGTCTGATTGAATATTTGTCATACTTTTCCACAAACTAAAGCGTGCCTGAGGATTGAGTTTCTCGATTTGGGCAAAAACAGACTTCATATCACTCCGGTGCGACTCTTTTTCGTAGGGGCAATTTTTAATTTGCAACTGATAATTCTGCATTGCAGAAAGGTTAATAAGTTCAGACTCAGGAATAAGGCAAAGAGGTCGAATTATTGTCATATCAAATTTATTCATCTTCAGCTTGGGTGGCATGGTCGAAAATGCACCCTGAAATGTCATATTCAACAACAAGGTATGCAAAATATCATCCTGATGATGACCCAGTGCTATCTTATTGCATTCATATTGCTTTGCCAAATCAAACAATCTCTTTCGACGGGTCCACGAACAAAGAAAGCAAGGCGATTTACGCTTATCTGTCGATGCATCAAACTCTGTCTCTACAGTGACAAAGGGCACACCTCTTTCCTCCGAAAATCTCTTTAAATAAGACAGATCAGACTGATAAGAGATGTTTTTCATGGTGATATGAGCTGCGACCACAGAAAAACGCGGTTTAAAAATACGCATCCTCCTACTCAGCAAATCAATCAACGCCAGCGAATCTTTTCCGCCCGAAACACCTATCAAAATACGGTCATTGTCTTCTATCAGACCATATTGCCGGATAGCCTGAATTAACAGATTATCAAGTTTATGCCACAAAATATTCTCGGATGTATGTAGAGCCATTCTCTTTTTTGATGCAAATTTACAAAAATATATGAGGAAATAAAATTTGTGTATTCCGAAAAAAAAAAGCATCTTTGCAATTAAATACAATGAAAATCAGCAATAAATTAAGCTATTTCAAAGTTGTATTATCTCAAATATCATCTAAGCTAAAATCAATTTACCATGAAACTATACCGTATCGCTATCTGCATCATCCTGCTATCGGCCCATTTAGCACTAAACAGCCAGATAATACCAAAAAAAAATGAATTCAGAGGCGTCTGGATACACACGGTACAACAATCACAATACCGCACTATGTCTACTCCCGAAATGAAGCAATACTTCATTAATATGCTGGATGTTTTTCAGAAGACCGGAATTAATGCTTTCGTTTTTCAGGTAAGACCTCAAGCTGATGCCTTTTACAGATCGGATTTGGAGCCATGGAGTCGTTTTCTTACCGGAATTCAGGGACAGGAACCTGATCCATCCTGGGATCCAATGGCATTTCTGATAGATGAATGCCACAAACGAAACATGGAGTTTCACGCATGGCTCAATCCGTATCGTGTAACGAACAACGAAAGCGAAATTCTGTCTGAAAATCATTTATACCGTAAATCACCTGAACTTTTCATAAAATACGGCAAACAACTGTATTTCGATCCGGGTATCCCTCAAAACAGAAAACACATCTGCAAAGTTGTCAAAGATATTGTCAACAGATATGAAGTAGATGCGATTCACATGGATGATTACTTCTACCCCTACCCCATTGCCGGTGAAGATTTCCCCGACGACTCTACGTTTCAGGTTTATGCTGCAAAGCAGGGCTTTAAGCCTCACGAAAGAAGTAACTGGAGAAGAAATAATGTGAATGTACTCATAGGTGAGATCAAAGAAACAATCTATAATTCAAAGCCATGGGTTAGATTCGGTATAAGCCCGTTCGGCATTTATCGCAACAAAATCAATACAAAAGATGGCTCAGGTAGCGAAACAAACGGTCTCGAAAACTACAGCGATCTGTTTGCCGACGTATTGGAATGGAGCAAGAAATCTCAGATTGATTATATCGTTCCTCAATTGTATTGGGAGATTGGACACAAAAAGGCGGATTATGCGACATTGATCAACTGGTGGGCTGCCAATGTAAATACAGAACACCTGTATATCGGACAAAGCCTGGTCAATAGCCTGAAATTCCAAAGCCCGAAAAAGCCAAACAGCAATCAACTCCCCGACAAAATGAATCTGGCATCTGCCTCACCCGTAATATTGGGCAACTGTATGTGGAATGGTTACGATATTTTGAGAAATGAAGGAGGAATACGGGATAGCCTGCAAAAGAACTATTTCCGCTATCCGGCATTGGTACCTGCATACACTAATATGGATAATATGCCCCCTAAAGAGGTAGTCGGTCTAAAAGCTGAATGGACACCCATAGGCTACTTCCTACACTGGGAGCCTGCAATAGACAAAAATGACCCGACAAATATCTCTGTCAGATATTGTATATACAGGTTTAAGAAAGGTGAAAAGAAAGATATCAGCAATCCATCAAAAATCATCACAATTACGTCAGACACAGAATATCTTTTGCCCTATGAAAAAGGGAAAAACAGCTACAAATACGTTGTAACAGCAATTGATAAATACAACTACGAAAGCAAAAAGGGAAAAAGCAAAAGTGTAAAATTATAATTCATACGGCTGAAGAGGGAATATTCCCCCTTTTCAGCCAAGTACAAAGTGAGAAACATCTACTTTCCCGCGTAGAAAAACAGATGCCGAATCGGCAAATTTATCCACAGACTCGGTGGTATAAAACCGACAACTACCTCCGGTAGAACAACGCGACTCCATTTCCGGATGCTTCTGCAAATAGGCCTTAAGACTCTCCACCACATATTCACCTTGCGAAAGCAGAGTTATTCCGTCCGGAAGAAAGGTTTTTATCTTATCCATCAATAGAGGGTAATGCGTACAGCCCAGCACCAACGTATCTATCAGAGGATCTTTATTTAAAATATTATCTATGTGCTTCTTTACAAAATAATCGGCTCCCGGCAACGAAAACTCCCGATTTTCGATTAATGGCACCCACATTGGACAAGCCTCACCCACAATGTGAATATCCGGATACAATTTACTCACCTCTATATCGTATGTTTTTGATTGTATGGTACCAACTGTACCCAGTACCCCAACATGGCGGCTTTGGGTAATTTGACCCAGCACCTCAACCGTAGGCCTGATAATCCCCAAAACCCTTCGTTCTGAATCAATATGAGGTAAATCATTTTGTTGAATAGTACGCAGAGCTTTTGCAGATGCAGTATTACAAGCCAGTATAACCAAATGGCATCCCTCTTCAAAAAGCCTGGTAACGGCTTGTAAAGTAAATTCATACACCACTTCAAAAGAGCGGGAGCCATAGGGTGTACGCGCATTATCGCCCAAATAAAGATAATCATACTGCGGTAGTTCCCGTCTGAAATAATCGAGAATAGTGAGGCCTCCGTATCCGGAATCAAATACACCGATAGGCCCTGGTAAAGTGGATAGTAGCTTTGTCATCGGAAAAGTAAAAAAAAGAAGGATGAATAAACCCACCCTTCTCCTTGTAATTAGACGATTAAAACCGTAATTCTTGTTTATTTTTTTCCTTTTTTGGGTGCTAAAGAAGCCGGTGCTGGTTTTGCCACTGCAGGTGATTGAGCAGGTGCAGTTTTCACAACAGCTTTAGACGCAGCATCCAATTTTGCTTTTACCAAAGCATTCACATCTGTACTCTTAGTAGCCGAAATGTAAAGAGCTGAATTTTTATCGAATATGTAAAGATATCCATTTTCTTCACCTACCTCTTTTACAGCTTTCATGATCGCTTCCATAACAGATCGCTCCAATTCCTGTTGTTGTTTCTGAACTTTTTCAGTGCTCTGCTGACGGAAATCATTGAAACGTTGCTCCTTTTCCTGCAACTCTTGTACTCTGCGCGCCTTAATCGTTTCAGGTAAAGAGTCTTTCGCTGCTGTAAAGTCCGCATACTTTTTATTCAATTCCTCATACATTTGTGCCAATTCTGTTTCATATTTTTTCGAATCAGACTCCAGTCTTTGTCTTCCCTGAATCATTTCGGGCATTCCTGCTGCTAATTCCTGAATACTGACATGACCAAATTTCAGGTCCTGAGCAAATACACCTACTGACGTCAAAACAATCAATAAGGTCAACACTAATTTTCTAAGCATAAAAATCGTTTTTTTGGTTTTAAATTTGATGCAAATATAATAACTTATTTTGATATTCCCATTTTTGCAAGCACCTCATTGCTAATATCAATTTTAGGCGAAGCGAAAATAATGTTCGATGCTGATGCCCGGTCTATCACCATCAGGTAAGCCTTATCCTCTGCAATTGCTTTTACAGCGGTATAAATATCATCCTGTATAGGTTTCATCAGACTCTCCCGTTTTTTGAAGAGTTCTCCCTCCTGACCAAAATATTTACGTTGCAATTCGGCCACCTCTTTCTCTTTTTTCACTATCTCCTCTTCACGTTTGGTTTTCATCTCATCAGATAGAAAAACCATCTCAGACTGATATTTTTTATACATCTCTTTGGCCTGTTTCGACAACGCATCCACCTCGCCCTGCCACTTGGTAGAAACCTGATTCAATTGCTCAGAAGCCATCTCATAAGCAGGTATATTTTTCAGGATATACTCCATATCAATCAATGCATACTTCTGCGAATATCCGGCAAAAGTTGTTGCCACAAAGAGCAGTGCTACGAATACGAACTTTTTCATACTATTGTTTTTTTTAGAAGTTTAATAATCTATGCAAACAACCGGATTCTAAACCGCGTCACGTCTATCCGGAATTTAAAACTCCTGACCAATTATAAAGTGGAAATTGCTACCACTATATTGACGGCTATTGAAGACCTTATCAAAACCATACGCCCAGTCGATACCCAACATTCCAATCATCGGCAACATGATACGAATACCGGCACCTGCAGAACGTTTCATGGCAAACGGGCTAAAATTCTTCACATCCGTCCAGGCATTTCCGGCCTCAGCAAAAACAAGACCATAAATTGTTGAAGAAGGTTGCAACATAAAAGGATAACGAACCTCCATGCCTAAACGCGAATAGCCGTAAGCTTCCTGCCCATAAGGGGTCAAAGAACCATTGGTATATCCGCGCAACCCAATGGTTTCGGTAGCATACATACCGCTATAGCCAGTCATACCATCTCCACCCATATAAAATGTTTCGAACGGTGATTTTTTATCTTTATTGAAATATCCGACAAATCCATATTCAGCCCGGGTAGAAATAATCAATTTCTCGTTGCGGGTCATCGGGGTAAAAGTTCTCGATTTAAATTTCCATTTGTGATACTCAATCCATTTGTATTTCGAACCATCTGTACTACTCATCGATGCATAATCCTTACCATCGAACAACGAATAAGGAGGTGTCACCTGCAACGAAAGGCCAAAGTTAGAACCGCGACGGGTATAAATTGGCTGATCCATCGAGTTTCTACTCAAATTGAGGTTAACACTGATATTGTTGCAATTACCATTTTGAATAAGAAAATATTTCCAATCCTTCATTTTATACAACTGATAAGAAAATTCAGTAGAGAAGGTAAAATAGTCATCCGGCCAGGTCAGGCGTTTACCAAACCCAATTGAAAGACCAAGCATCTGCATGTACTTATCAGGATCGAGAGACGAAGTGTAGTCGTATCCACCACCGTAACCTCCGCCATAAGAGTTGTACATATTATAATAGCTATTGTTGTAGCCATAATTGCTGCTAATATCAGTCTGTTTACTATAATAAGCAGAAACAGACAATGAATTTGGACGTTTACCACCAAACCATGGATCCATAAACGACAAACTGTACGACTGATAATAGCGCGCATTAGTCTGACCGCTAAGAGTCAATGTTTGGCCATCACCCTGAGGTATAATACCTTTATATGTTTTAGGGTTCAGTAGGTTGTTAATAGAGAAGTTGGTGAATTTCAGGCTCAACTTACCGATGATACCGGTTTGGCCCCAACCTGCCGAGAATTCGACCTGATCATTTGCTTTTGATTCCAGACCGTAGCGAATATCGACAGTTCCGTTTTCCTGATTTGGAACAGGATTTATATCCATATTTTCAGGATTAAAATGTCCGGTTTGTGCAATTTCACGAGCAGAACGCTGCAAGTCAGTCTTGCTAAACAACTGTCCGGGTTTAGTTCTTAATTCCCGACGGATACAATGCTCGTATAGGCGATCATTCCCTGTAATTTCGATTTTATTGATAGTCGCCTGACGTCCTTCCACAATACGCATTTCGAGATCGACAGAATCGTTTACGATATTCACCTCAACCGGATCGAGATAAAAGAAAAGATAACCTTTATCCATGTAAAGGTTTGAAACAGCATCCTCATCAGATTGAGTACGTTCCTGCAAAAGTTTTTGGTTGTACACATCCCCTTTTTTCATACGCAACTCCATGTTCAATACATCAGAAGGATAGATTGTGTTGCCAAGCCATTTTATATTGCGAATGTAGTATTTCTTACCTTCATCCACCTTAATATAAATATTGAGTGTTTTTTCATCAGCCTGAACAACACTGTCACTCAAAATTACGGCATCGCGATAGCCCAATTCATTGTATTTTTCAATAATCTTATCTTTATCCTCTGCAAAATCTGTATTAACAAATTTCTTCTGCTTGAAGAATTTAAGCAAATCACCCTTTTCGTTGGTTTTCTTCATGGCACGTTTCACTTTTGCATCAGTCAATGCCGTATTGCCCTGAATATAGATTTTATGAATTTTGGTTTTCTGTTTTTTATCCACATTAATACCCACAAAAACATGCTCAGGCTTGCTCAAATCGTCCTTTTGCTCGATGGTAACATCCACATTGAGATATCCTTTATCTTCATAATGCTTTTTTATTAATTTCTTGGCTCGGTCAATCAAATTAGGTGTAATCTGATTCCCTTTTACCAAACCAATCTTAAGTTCCAAGTCCTCTTTATCACCCTTCTTCACACCCGTAAATGTAATATCAGAAATACGCGGACGCTGAACCAAAGCAATCTCCAACCATATTTTACTCCCTTGTATTTTTGTTGCCTTTACTTTTACATCTGAGAAAAGACCATGATCCCAGAAACGCTTTACAGCATTCGAAATATCTTCACCGGGAATAACAATTTTTTGCCCCACAGTAAGCCCCGAAAATCCGACCAACACATAATCCTCGTAATTCTTTACGCCGGTAATATTGATAGCTGCAATTTCGTATTTTTTTGGTGAACCGTTGTATTGTATTTCCGGATTCTCAATTACTGCATCAGTTGACACAACCTGTGCCTGAGCATTACTCACAAAAAATCCGGCTAATAAAGCAATCGTAAGAAATAGTTTTTTATACATATTATTTTGCTATTCTGCGTTTAATATCCACTTATTTTATTTGTTCGCTAATCTTTCCAAATCTACGTTCGCGCGACTGATAGGTACGAACAGCTTTATTGAGACTTTCTTTGTCAAAGTCCGGCCAGAACTCATCTGTGAAGTATAGCTCTGTATAAGCCAGCTGCCAAAGAAGGAAATTACTAATACGAATCTCTCCACCTGTACGTATAATCAAATCCGGATCCGGAATTTCAGATGTATTGAGATAACGACCAAACAGCTCTTCTGTAACCGCATCAGCAGACAATATACCCGAATGAACATCAGATGCTATTTTCTTTACCGCATCCACAATCTCCCAACGGGAAGAGTAACTGAGAGCCAACACAAGCGTTAGTCCAGTATTTTCAGATAAATCATGAATACACGACATCAACTTCTCACGCACTTCAGGCGTCAAACGATCCACATCGCCAATCACCATCATACGGATATTTTTCTCGATTAACTCTGCTCTTTCCTGATCAATCGCTTGTACAAACAAACCCATCAACGCCAACACCTCATCTTCTGGCCGGCTCCAATTTTCACTGGAAAACGCATATAGCGTCAAATACCTGACATTCAGGTCTAAAGCCGCATTCAAAACCGTATGCACGCTCTCTACACCATACTGATGTCCGTAGCTGCGGGGTTTACCCTGCTGCTTTGCCCATCGTCCGTTACCATCCATAATGATGGCAATATGCTCAGGCACCCTGTTTAAGTCGATTTGCTCGTTCAATGACATGTTCAATTTTTATTACAGTTACATCCCTTTTGGATAATATCAAATGTAAGATACACCTTCAGGTATGAGTATATATCGTTGTTTTTAAAGCCCGAACCTGTTGATATTCCATACGGACTATCCAACGCAGACAGCCCCTCCAGTCTATCGCTCATCAAAAGTGAAACAGAATATTCTGCTCCCACATTCAATCGGCGACCAATTTTAAGTTTAACGCCCACACCAAAGGGAAAATTGAGCCGCCCCATCGACTGAGGCGAAGAGACCTGAGTATAGCCCATACCTGCAAAAATATAAGGCGTAAATCGTCTGGTCTGCTTAAACTCAAAGCTATCGCTATAGCTAAAAAAACTATATTCAAGATGTGCATTCACATCATAAAATTTCGACTTAAATTTTAATCCATCTAATGTCGTATTACCGGGCAGCACATTGGATGAATTTAAGGTACTATTACCAACTGTAGCCTGTAAAACATCCAGCTTCAAAGCAGTTCTGAAATTTAAATTTCTGCGAATCATTACCCCCATAACCGCCTTCGGTTGCTGAAAGAGGCTATAATTATTTGCATCACCACTATAAAAAGCTGCACCTCCGGTTACCCCCACCTCGTAAAGGTATTGTTGTGCAAAAATATTACCAGTGAACAAAAAACAGCAGGTCAGCAAAAAAAATATTATGCGTTTGAATCTCATGATGAATAATTGTTACATATTGCTTCATTAACGCAATAGTCTGTCCCTTCAGTATTTGTTATGTAAATTATTTTACGAAACCCAAACGATTAATGCGGCCTCGCCAAATTTCATTTTTAGCCTCTCCATTGCTTTTTACCCCACCAAACAACCAAATCCAACTATTGCTATCCACATATAAAGAGGAATAAGCAGGAACGTCAAATGCAGCGGGGAACGGGAATGATAATTTAGGCAATTGCCACGAAATGCCATTATCAATAGATGTATAAACCAAACGGTTTAGCACCCCATTTGACTTTTTGCCACCGAAAAGAATTATACGGTTGTCGTAAAACAGTGTATTTGAACCTTCGACTGCAGCAAACGAATTACTACTATTCAAACCAAATGCACACAACAAGCCGCTGTTCGTCCATTGCATTTGATGTACGCCATTCACCTGCACACCACTTTTATCTACTCCGGCGATCAATGTCAATCGGTTCTTAGAGAACGAAGTATGATTAAGAGACGAGAATCCTTTTACAGGGAAATCATCGGGAAGAGTACCTGAATAGCAATTAGCGAATACCACCCCATCTACAGAAGCCGCAAATTGATACACCCCGTTATTATTTTGCAAAACAACAAGATGTTGTATTCCGGAATCATCTGTCACCTGGCCATATATAGCCACAAAAGCATTTGAATTAGCAATCTTAGTCCAATTCCGGCCACTTTCCGACACCCACAGCTCATTGGTTGCAGTGATAGCGTATATTTTTCCTTTAAAAGTCGTAATCGAATAGAGCTCGGTATTATCCGGAAAACTACTAAGAGAAGCTGGTGCCCACAATGCAGGGTTGGTTTTTGATGCAGTATAGAGCGCAAATCCGGAAGTAGTTTTGAGGTAGGCCAAAAGCTCATCGCCCGACTCAACTACTTTGTTTACGGAATATGCTACCGGCCACGCCTCTGCAGTAACCTTGTGCCATTGCAACGAATCGGGCACTTGTTTGTGTATATTCAGTTTTACATCATACCATTTTATGGTTAAGCCATCCGAGGCTGTAACCTTCAACCGGACTGGCAACCGGAAATCAACCGAATCGACTTTTGTGTAGTTTAAAGTATCACTTCCCATGTAAACAATACATTTGGATGCCGATGCGAAAGTAATCTCAGTAAGCAGTTTTTTCTTTAGTTTTGTAGTCACCGGCAACGAATCAGCATTGTAAATAAGGCCATTTATCTGATCGATGGTAAAAAATACCTTATCCAATTTTGTTGTGACTGAATCGTTTTTTGAAAGCAATAGTTTTTTTACAGTTGCATCAGACGATAATTCATAAGTTGTTGAAGAGGAATCAGAATTACAAGAAATCATCCCAATTGCTGAGACAAATAAAAATAGGGTTATTAGCGGTCTTACTCTCATCATTAAATCTGTGTTTTATTTCATAATCTACTTACTATAAACAATATAGCAAAACGATCATCTCTGTTTATTTTTGCATTAAGAAGGCATCTGTCATCCTAAAATTACTCAAAGATAAACCGTACTCTCTTAAGAGTTGCAAAAATAGAAACATTTTTCGCATTGACTGGCATAAGCAGACGATTATTTTTAAAATTTAGGATTATTAATGGCGATTGGCCTGTATGAGCAATCTCCGTGTAAATAACGATAAAAGGGAAGATGTATTGTATTAAAATAAGAAAAGGTTGTCATCCCGACAACCTCAACCCTTTTTTTAACCTTAAATCTAATACCATGAAAAACACAGTGCAAAGTTACACAACTATGTTTTATAACACAAATTTTACACTATCAAAAACAATTTAATTTATTATATTTAACATATAGCAAACTCAAATAAAACACAAACCACTAAATAACAGCATATTACAGTTGGTCTATTTCGAGAGAAATGCCTATTCAACATACAAAACCAGGCCTTTGAGATACTCTCCCTCAGGATGATAAATATTGATAGGATGATCGGCTGGTTGAGTTAGCTGATGCAAAATTCGAACCTGACGGCCTGATTGCGCGGCGGCACTAAATACAGCCGTTCTGAAATTATCTTTGCTAATCACCTGCGAGCATGAGAATGTGAAGAGAATTCCACCCGATTTAATTTTACGAAATGCCTTTGCATTGAGACGTTGGTATCCCTGCATTGCATTTCGCAACACATCTTTGTGCTTTGCAAATGCAGGAGGGTCAAGTATAATTAAGTCGTAATTATCATCAATAGTATCCAGAAAACGGAAAGCATCTTCTGCATAAGCTTTGTGTCTGGGGTCATTCGGAAAATTTAACTCTACGTTTTTAACGGTCAAATCAATGGCCTTGGCAGAGCTATCTACAGAATGCACTTCGGTGGCTCCACCACGCAGGGCGTAGAAAGAAAATCCACCAGTGTAGCAAAACATATTTAATACACGACGGCCTTTCGCATAATGTCCGAGCAAAGCCCGGTTATCTCTTTGATCGACAAAAAAGCCGGTTTTCTGGCCTCTGATCCAGTCTGCATAGAATTTGAGCCCATTTTCTACAGCCACGGTTTTCTCTTCGTGCCCAATCAGATAACCATCTTCGTTTTCTATTTCCGCCTTGAAAGGCAATGTTCCCTCCGATTTGTAATAGACATGCTTAATGACATCTCCGGCCACTGCCACCAATGCATCAGCAATATCCTGACGAACGAAGTGCATGCCCGGCGAATGCGCCTGTATAACAGCGGTTTGACCATATACATCGATTATTAATCCGGATAAAAAATCACCTTCTCCATGTATAAGCCTAAAGGTGTTATTTTCCTCTCCTGCCACTAAACCCAGCGATTTGCGTAGAGAAAAAGCAGAGGCAATCCTCTTCCTCCAAAATGCGGCATCAATCTTTTCTGATTCAAAAGACAATATCCGAACAGCAATACTGCCAATTTGTGCATGACCAACGGCAATAAACTCATTATCAGCTGTATAGATATTCACAACTTCGCCTTCTTCAGGCGAGCCTTCGGCACGTGCAATTGCTCCCGAAAAAACCCAGGGATGAAACCGACGCAAAGAAGACTCCTTGCCCGGCTTTAATATAATTTTTTTTTCACTCATTCTGCTTCCTGTATATTATTTTGCTGTGATGCCAATTCTGTGGCCACAACTGTCGCAATTTCTATTCTCTCCGGCATCTCAGCCTGTATTAGCGTGTTGTAAATGTGATAACAAGCCCAGGCATCAGTGGCGGCATAATGCTTTTGAGCATCTGTCAGCACATCGTGTTCCCAGTTTGTTAGTCGCTGACTTTTCGATATTTTTTGATGAAAAAGCAACGCAAAAATTTTCTGTAAACTATTATCTTCAATATTGTATTGTTTGACAAAGGTTTGCAACTCTATTTCACCTTTAGGCACGAAAGGCGTCCACTGTGCCAGAGCTTTGAAATCGTCGCGAATAGCCAACCCTATCTTCTTAATTTTCGGATTAGTGAGCAGAGCGACCAACGATGCCGTCATTCCAATCTGATTGATCCTGAAAAGGAAACAAGTATCCACAGTCGAAAGTTGCAACAGACAAACCTTATGTCGCACCCCTTTCTGAAACGAGGGTCGAGTTTCTGTATCAAATCCGATTATTTTTTGTTTAGACAGATATTCAACCGCCTTATCTGCCTCTGACTCCGATTGAACGACAATTATTCTGCCGTTGAAAATTACCGGGGGCAACTGGCTTATTTCTTCTTTTGTAATTCTTGAATGTTCCAATATAATATTGTTTTTTTGGTCGGTAAACTGTGATTAAAAAGTATCAGATTGAGATAGATTGTCTTCCGTTTCTGCGTCATCTATGGCATATCGAACATAATGCAGAGCACCTATGGCATTAGCAAGTTTTTGCCCCCAGAAATTCTGGAAATTATCCAGACAAACTTTGAGGGCATCCAGCATTGAAGGCTCAAAAGCAAGACGATAGACAGAAATAAAGTTTTTGACATCCTGATAAATATCGGCCAAATCCTCTGATATATGAGCAATCACAGGGGTATCGCTCAACGCCATATCGGGATGAAATGTCTCCAGATAATCATCTTTATCTCCAAGCAGTTCGGCCAATTGATTGACCAGAATGGCATAAGCTTCTTCGGTTACAAATTCTTCAGGAAACTCATCGCTTTCATCGTCAATGGCGGGTAGCAAAGATGCCTTAAGATACATGAGCGGCAGAATTTTGACGCACTTATCCACAAAATCTTTCGAATTGAGAGAAGCTGCTCTTTCGAGCAATAAACAAAATTCGAGACCTACCGTCACAAACTCAATTACATTTTTAGAAAAAACAATATCCTTAGTATCCATCCTGATAAATAAAATAAACGATGCAAAAGTAAGAAAATTAATTCACTTGTACGGCGTTGCAGGTTCTGAAAATTACGTATCTTTGCGCCGATTTTCGTATAAAACATCTTTTTTCGAAATTATTGGTACTACTCAAACAAAGTCGTACGTCTGATTTTGAATATTTGGATTCGTTATTCGCTGATTATCAAATATGGATATTATTGAAAAGAAATTGGGACAAAAAATAAGTTTAGCTTTTTCTTGAAGTTAAACATACGTAAAACTTTTAACAAAAACATCAAGCAATGAAACCTACATTATTTGTTCTGGCAGCCGGAATGG
>CAZHNZ010000049.1:0-27554 GCA_964534355.1 uncultured Parabacteroides sp. | reverse complement strand
ATTGCAGGGCAATTTGTATGTACGGGGTGTTGGCGATCCTACTTTGGGGTCGATGCACAGCAACCGGCCAGCCGATTCATTCTTTAATACGATATGGCAGCAGTTGAGCACCCTGGGCATTCACCGTATTACCGGATCTGTAATTTCCGACGAAAGTGCCTATAATTCTGAACTTATTCCACCCAAAACAACCTGGGAGGACATGGGTAACTATTATGCTGCCGGGATTTCTGCTCTCAACTACGGCGACAATGCGTATCGACTTACATTTCGGTCGGGAGCCGTAGGTTCCTCGCCGGTTATTCTTTCTGTGGAGCCCCGCATTGCCTCGTTGAGTTTTCGCAATTACCTCATAGCGGCACCAAACGACAAAGATAGCGCCTATATATATGGAATGCCCTATTCGGGCGATAGGTTTATATATGGAACAATTCCGGCCAATCGAGCCTCATTCGTTATTCGGGGAGATGTTCCTGATCCTGCTCTTTTTCTGGCCGAAAGGCTCACTGCTTATCTGACAGATAAAGGAGTGGCAGTGGATGCAAAACCAACGACCAGTCGTATTCTTGCCCATGTTGGTGGATTTACTCTGCCCGACCTTCATTCGCTTTGCTCGTTTCGTTCCGATTCGCTGGCACACATTATTCGTATTACAAACAAGAAAAGTTACAATCTGTATGCAGAGGCTCTTTTGCGTTTGATTGCCTCGAGATACAGCCGGGATGCCTCGTTGCCCGATGGGCTCGCGGCCATTCGGCGCTTTTGGAGCGACCGGGGATTGCCGTCCAACGACATTTGCATCTATGATGGCAGCGGGCTCGCCCCTTCTAATCGGGTGAATGCTGCTTTTTTTACTTCGCTGATGTCGTATATGTGGCACAAAAGTAAATTTCGCGACGATTATTTTGGCTCATTGGCCGTTGCGGGAGGAGATGGAACGCTTCGAAATTTTCTGGTGTCCACGCCATTGTCGGGGAAAGTGAAAGCCAAAAGCGGCAGTTTCGAAGGGGTACTTTCTTATTGTGGGGTTGTGGATAAAAACGGAAAAACCTACCTCTTTTGTATATTGGTCAATGCGTTTACCTGTCGTTCGTCGTTGGTAAAGCAGGCTATTGAACAGCTTTTGGTGGAGTTTTGATTCAAACCGGAATCTCTGTTTTAAAACATTTTATGTCCAAAGTTTGTTTTATGAGCATAATTTGGGTGATAATCTCGCTTTTTTGCGTGAAATCGGGTTGAGTTGTCGTAATAACTATTAAATTTGCAAGATATATTAATGCCCTTTCTTCGGATAACTATGTTGGAAAAAGAGAATCTATCCCCTATAATTCTGGAATTGCAAGAGTTGAATGTACTCACAGAAACGCTTCAGGCTTGTCAGTCGGTTCCGGAATCTTTGTTATTGCTTATTCAATCTAAAGCGCTACGGTTAGCAGATAGTATTTCGCAGGTTCAGACTGCGTCTGTTATCCCCGATGAGGTTCAGGTTGTTGTAGCTGAGCCCCTGCCGGTCGGGCCGGTTGTGGTGGAGGAATCTGTATTTGAACATCCGGCAACGGTAGGAGATAGTTTTGTTCATGTCGAAAAAGAACTTTCGTTTATGAATCCTTCGGCCGAAACAATGAACGATATAATAGCCAAGCGTATGACTGTCGATCTGACAAAAGCGCTGACCCTGAATGACCGGTTTCGGTTTTTAAGGGAGCTGTTTCATGGAAATGCGGCATTGATGGATGAAATACTCTCTGAACTGAACGGGATTGCAACGGTTGATGAGGCCAAACGGTTTTTATCTTCCCGATTCGAATGGGATTGGGAAATGAACGAAACCGTGTCTGACTTTATGCAGATAGTAGAGAAAAAATCAAATCAATAACTGTAGTAAAATAGAATGGCTAAATTGATAGTAATTCCCACACCCATTGGGAATCTCGAAGATATTACTTTGCGTGCTTTAAGGATGCTCAAAGAGGCTGATGTGGTGTTGGCTGAGGATACGCGCACCACCGGTCGGCTGCTCAGGCATTACGAAATAAATGCAAAACTGATTTCTCATCATAAATTCAACGAGCATAAATCTGTTGAGCAAATCGTGAATCGGATTCAGGCCGGGGAGCAGGTGGCGTTGGTGTCTGATGCGGGTACGCCGGCTATCTCAGATCCCGGATTTCTCATTGTCAGGGCTTGTGTGAAGGCCGGTGTTGAGGTCGAATGTTTGCCCGGGGCAACAGCATTTGTGCCGGCTTTGGTGGTTTCGGGCTTACCCAATGATCGCTTTTGTTTCGAAGGTTTTTTGCCGCCTAAAAAAGGTCGTAATACCCGACTCACAGAGCTTTCTACCGAACAACGTTCTATTGTTTTCTACGAATCGCCTTATAGAATTGTAAAAACACTGACTCAATTGGCCGAGTTTATGGGCGAAACCAGACAGGTCTCTGTATCCCGGGAGATTTCGAAAATGTTTGAGCAGACAGTTCGTGGTACGCTTGCCGAAGTGAAAGCTCACTTTGAGCAAAACGAACCCAAAGGCGAATTTGTGATTGTGCTGGCCGGGGCATAGCCGGTTTTTTACCAAACAGATTAACAAACTAAAACATAGAAAGATGAAAAAGCTAATTCTTCCGCTGCTGATTGTGAGTGTATTGATTGCATCATGCGGCAAAAATTCAGGCGATTATAAAGACCTTAAGTCTCAAAACGATTCACTTAAACTGGAGCACGATAAAACAGTTAAGGAATTTGATGAGGCGCTTACTTTAATCAATGAAGTGCAGGATGGTCTGGCAAAAATGAAAGAGAAAGAAAATTATCTTCAGGTTGAGGCTTCTTCTGGCAAAGAGCTAACACCTTCTACCCGCGATCAAATCGCCAACGATATGACCATGATTGCCGAAACTCTGCAAAAAAATAAGGCAGATCTCGAAAAGTTAAAGGCTGAGGTCAGGAATGGTCGTATTCAGTCGGCTCAATTGAAAAAAACAATCGAACGCCTGATGTCGGAACTTGAGGAGAAAACAAAAATTATTGCCGATTTACAAGTGCAGTTGCAGGATAAAGATGTGAAAATTGGTGAGTTAATGGCTAAAACAGAGGCATTATCCGGTGAAGTCAGCAATTTGTCGCAACAAACCCAAAAGCAAAAAGATGAGTTAGCTCAGCAGGATAAAGATATGAATACAGCCTGGTATGTGTTCGGGAACAAAGCAGAACTCAAAAAGCAGAATATTATTACCGGCGGTGGTCTCTTCCGCAAAGCTGATGTGATGAAAAAAGACTTTAGCAAAGAGTATTTCATTGCCATTGATATTCGCAACACAAAATCAATCGAACTATTTTCGAAGAAAGCTCTCTTTCTGACTACACATCCTTCATCCAGTTATACTTTAGAGAAAGATAATGCCGGCCTGTTAACGCTTAAAATTACAGACTTCAAGTCGTTTTGGAGTATATCACGGTTCCTGGTAATACAAGTAGATTAATTAAAATGATAAAATAATTCATGAGAGGCGCAGAATGACCGGGTTAACCTTGTCTTTTGCGCCTTTTTTATTCTTTTTTTATGATGAGTAAGTATAAAAATATTTTTCTTGATCTTGATGATACTCTTTGGGATACCCGAACCAATGCGCGTGTCAGTATGCAAGAACTCTATCAGGCTCACAATTTCGGGAACTATTTCGAAAGTTTTGAACATTATTATTCTATATATACCCGTCGAAATGTTGAGTTGTGGAGCCTATACCACTATGGCAAGATTGATAAAAAATACCTCATTACCGAACGTTTTTTGCACCCACTGAGGCATGCCGGGATTCCTGATGAGGCATATGCATTGAAATTGAATAACGAGTTTTTGGAGCTGACAGCTTCTAAAACAGTTCTTGTACCTTATGCTTTTGAATTGTTGCAATATTTGCATCCGAAATACAGACTTTTTGTTTTATCCAATGGCTTCAGAGATGTGCAGCTTAAAAAGTTATCCAATTCTAATATATTATCGTTCTTCGAAAAAATAATTGTATCGGAAGATGCAGGTGTAAACAAACCTCACCCTGATATTTTCAATTATGCTCTCACAACAACCAAATCAAGCAAATCCGAGAGTATTATGGTGGGCGATAACCCGGAAACAGACATTGCCGGAGCGCATCATTTTGAAATGGATCAAATCTTTTTTGTTAATAATCAAAAGGTAGAGCTCAACTTTATCCCAAGTTATTGTGTTAATAATCTGAGTGATATTATTGCTATTTTGTAGCAAATTTGCTCGTTTTTATCTCTTATTGCTTTATCTTTTAGTGCGATTGGTTTAATAATATGCCTGTTTTAATATAATTATTTCTTATTGATAGTGCGTTATTATTCTTGGTTTTGTACTGCTTTGTGACAAATTGTAAGATTTTTTATTGTTTGTTGCTGTTTTATGCGATGATATCTCTTTTTGGGAGTTCTTGTTTTCGTTATATTCGTTAAATGGATGTCTATTTGTCAATTTGGAAAGAATTTAGACTGTTTTGTGGTGTGATTTATATTTAAATCATTATTTTTGCATTTGAGATGGTTAATATAAGTTTAATTTTAAGAGAAGTTTTTTATGAGAAAAATCAAATTTCTACTTCTATGTCTTGCTATGAGCATAGGTATTGCTTCTGCTCAAACGAAAGTACAGGGTGTTGTACTTTCTGCAGATGATGGTCAGCCGGTTATCGGAGCTACCGTCAAGGTTAAAGGTACTGCTGTCGGTACTGTAACGGATGCCAGCGGTCGGTTTACTCTGAACGCACCGGCTTCAGCTTCCGGGCTGGTTGTTTCATACATTGGTATGGAGGCTCAGGAGGTGGGTGTAAAACCTTCGTTAAGAATTGTTTTGAAGGCATCTTCGAAAGATCTTAATGAGGTAGTTGTAACAGCTTTGGGTATTTCGAGAAAGCAAAAGGGCTTATCTTATGCAGTTTCCCAGATTAATAGTGAAGAGATTGTTAAGAGTGGTGACCGAAGTGCTCTTAATGCATTGCAGGGAAAAGTTGCCGGATTGTCAATTTCCTCTTCTTCTGGAGCACCGGGTGCTTCAACTCGTATATTGCTTAGAGGATACAGTTCAATAGGTGGAGGCAGTGAGCCATTGTTTGTTGTAGACGGTGTGCCTATCAATAATGGTGCACCCGGAAGTACCAGTTTAAAGGGTAGTTATGATTTTGGTAACAGAATTAATGATATTAACCCCAATGATATTGCTTCTGTTTCTGTGTTAAAAGGTGCATCTGCATCCGCATTGTATGGATCAAGAGCAGCAAATGGTGTTATTCTTATTACTACAAAAAGTGGTTCAGGTAACAACAGAGTAAAAGTAGAGGTTGTAAGCAATACGACTTTCTCTTCTCCATTAAGGATATATGATATGCAAAATGTTTATGGTCAGGGATGGAGTTCCAATCATGAACTAATTGAGAATGGTAGCTGGGGCCCAAAAATGGATGGCGCGCAAAGACTTTGGGGAAATGTTGTTGATAATCAACAACAATACAAACCATTCACAGCACAAAAAAATAATATTTTTGACTTTTACGAGATGGGAAGAGCATTTAACAATACTGTCTCTATCAGTGGTGGAAAGGAAAATTCAACTTTTTATGTCTCATATTCAAATATTACCGATGATGGGATTATACCTACTGATGTGGATAAATATAAGCGAAATGCATTTACATTAAAAGGGTCTGTAAAAAATAGTATTTTAACGACTTCTGCCCAGTTCAATTACATCAATAAAAAAGTTTGGGTTCCACAGGGAGGACAAGGATATTCTGTGTATAATAATTTATTACAGATTCCACGGGACTACAGTGTGGTTGATTTCAAAGATTATAACAGTAAGTTTAATAATCTTGATAATTATTATACTCCTTACAGTATTACAAATCCGTATTATACTTTGGCTGAAGATGGAAACTCGATAAATGAGGATAAAGTTTTTGGAAATGTTACATTAGAAGCAAAGCTTATGCCTTGGTTGAAGGCTGTAACAAAAGTTGGAGAGGATTTTTCAAACTATCAAATATTTGCCTATAGAGCAATCACAAAACCACAAGGTTTTAATGCTTCTTCTACTCAGGAACCGGGTAGTGTGGTTCGTGCAACAGCTTATAATTCAGAGTTTAATGTTGATGCTTATTTATCTTTTAATCCTGAAATTAATAAGTCCTGGAGTGCAAGTGGTGTGATCGGGTATAATTTAAATATGAGAAAAGCTCAGTCGACTTCTGTAAGTGTGACTGGTTTGGATTTACCTAATTTCTACGAATTGACAAACTCATCGGCCACACCAGAGGTTGGTGTTGGATTCTCTGAAAGAAGATTAGTTGGAGCTTACGTTCAGGCAGATTTAGCTTTCAGAAACTATGCATTCTTGAATGTGGGTGCCAGAAATGATTGGTCTTCTACCTTACCAAAGGATGGAAATTCTTTCTTTTATCCATCTGTAGGATTGAGTTTCTTGATGACTGATGCGATTCCGGAGATAAAGTCAATATTTTCATTTGCTAAAATTCGTGCCAGCTATGGCGTTACGGGTAATGACCCATCACCATACTCTTTGTTAAGTACCTATTCTAAATCGACTGTGGCTTATCCATTCGGACAGTTAACATTCCCATTGAATGGTATCAATTCATACGAGGTGGGTAATGTGATTGGAAATGCTAAGTTGAAGCCTGAGCTGACTCAGGAGTATGAATTGGGTGCTGATTTAAGATTCTTCGATAATAAGATAGGAATCGATATGACATACTATAAAAGAAATACCAAAGATCAGATTTTATTAGTTCCGATATCCCATAGTTCAGGTTATTCATCACAATACATGAACTTAGGTAATGTTGAGAACAGTGGTATCGAATTGTTGCTGTCATATACTCCTATCAAAAATAAGAATTTTGAATGGGATGGTTCGGTTACTTTCTCAAAAAATAATAATAAAGTTGTTGAACTTTCTCCTCTATTACAGAAGGTTAGTTTAGGTGGGCTTTCCACACTTGGCTTTTACGCTTCTGCCGGGCAGCCAATGGGTTATTTTGAAGGTACTGTTCCTGAAAGAGATCCTGCGACCGGTAAAATTGTTGTTGATGCTTATGGTTTGCCTGTAGCATCGGCTACGAAAGAAAATTTGGGCAATTCGCAACGCGATTTTATGATTGGTTTCTCTAATAATTTTAAATACAGGAATTTTTCATTGAGTTTCGCCTGGGACTTCAGAAAAGGTGGTTTAATCTATTCGAGAACTGCTGATGTGAACTATTTTGTTGGAAATGCACCACAAACACTTTACAACGATAGAAATCCATTTATTGTGCCCAATTCTGTACAGAAAGTACCTGTATATGATGCGGCAGGAACCAATGTGGTAAGTTATAATTATGTAGAAAACCGTACACCTGTTTCAGCAGAGAAAGTTTGTGATTATTGGAATAACGGCGGAACTGAAATGGATAAAGCATTCTTGTTGGATAAAAGTTCTATACGTCTTAGAGAATTGTCTATTGGATACAGTTTGCCAAGAACAATTCTTCCAAAATCTATTTCTGCCTTGAACGTAAGCTTAATTGGTAGTAATTTATTGCTATTCACGCCAAAAGGGAACAGATTTATCGATCCTGAGGTTACTACATTTGGTAACGGTACCGAAAGTGAATTTGGAGAATTCAGTACATCACCATCTGTTAGGAATTTTGGATTCAGTTTGAAACTTACACTTTAAAATTTGAGTTTATGAAAATAATTAATAAAATATTATTAACACTCCTTGTTCCGGTGTTTTTTACATCATGTGAGAGTTTTTTGGATGTGAATACCGATAAAACAAGTCCCGCTACAGCACCTTATGAAATGGTTCTTCCGGCAGCGGTTGTTTCTTCTGCGTCGGTTATTGGCGGTCAATACGCTATTTTGGGTTCACTTTGGGCACAACATTTTACTCAGAGTAATACAGCAAATCAATACAAGGTGATTGATGGATATCGTTTGACAAGTTCTGATTTTAATTCATCATTCAATGAATTGTATTCAGGAGCTTTGAATGATTTTGCGAAAGTGGCAGAGCAATCAAGTGCTGCCGGTGATTGGAATACCTACCTAATGGCTAAGACGATGCAGGCTTATACGTTTCAGATTTTAGCTGATTTGTATGATCAAATACCTTATACAGATGCATTAAAAGGGGTGTCAGAAAACAATATCAGTCCGAAATATGACGATTGCAGTGTTGTTTATGATGGCTTGATAAAGGATCTGGATGCTGCATTATCCAAAGATTTTTCGGCTTCAACGAATAAGAAAATTGGAACTAAAGATTTGATATTCGGTGGTGATATGGATAAATGGAAACAGTTTGCAAATACCTTGAAGCTAAAGATTTATTTGCGTCAGGTAGGTGTCAGACCTGAAATAGCTAAAGCCGGTATTGAGAAATTGTTCAGTGATAAAGTCTCTTTTTTATCGTCAGATGCAAAGTTGGCTGTATTTTCTGCTGAAGTAAATAAGCAGAATCCGCTTTATGGTAGTGAGGTTCAATATCTGGGTGATCCCAATTTACGGGCAAGTACAACTTTATTTGATTATCTTTCTACCAATTCAGACCCCCGTTTGGATAAAATCTACAAGGCTCCTACAACTGGTCATAAGGCTTTGAAGCAGGGTGATTATCTGGCTTCATCTGTTACTTATCCTAACGGTAGTTTGTCATCCGGACGTTTTTCTGCAACAGATCCTGTTTACTTTATCACCAAAGCAGAGAGCTATTTTATGCAGTCTGAAGCTTTAACCCGTTATAATACTCTTTCCGGTGATGCAAAGGCAATGTATGATTTGGGCGTATCAGCTGCATTTGAGCGGGTAGGATTGACCAATGCTTCTACATTTATAGCAACGAATGGTGCTTATGATTTTGCAAAAGCAACAACTACTGATACAAAAATCGCGGCTATTATCACTCAAAAATGGATAGCATCTGCAATAGCGCAGCCAATTGAGGGCTTTTTTGATTTCAACAGAACCGGGTATCCCTCATTTTTTAAGGTATCAGTAAACTCTGCAATTGGATCTGCTTTCCCAAAGAGGTTGTTATTTGCTGCTGATGAGAGGTCAAGAAATCCGAATACACCGACTCAGGTAGCTATTGATGTTAAAGTATGGTGGGCTAAATAATTCTAAATTAATTGAGTATGAAAAATATATTTAAATTTCAAATATCGCTTTTGTTTCTCTCTGTATTCTTGATATCTTGCGATAAAGAGTCAGAAGGGATATCAAAAGTAACGACTTTCCCGATTATAACACTTACCGGTGAGTCGAGTATCGGAGTTGCTCTTGGACAACCTTTTGTTGATCCTGGTTATGTGGCAAAAGAAGGTGATAAAGATATCACTAAAAATGTTGTGGTAAAAGGAGCTGTTGATGTATCAAAACCAGGCCCTTATTTGCTGGAGTATGAAGCTGTAAATTCGGATGGATTCAAAAGAAGTGCAACAAGAACTGTTGTTGTGTATGATAAATCCAGTATTTCAACTGCTAACATCAGTGGAACTTATGTTAGTACTATTAAACGTACCAATACAACTACCGGTGCAAGTGCTTCCAGAGGTCCTTTCAGTATTGTCATTACAAAAATTTCAGATGGTCTGTTTTTGATTGATGACCTGCTGGGTGGATGGTATTATTACGGTAGCTCTTATGGTGTTGGTTATGCTGGTAAGGGTTATATTGTATTAAAAGCAAATAATGAAATAGCCATTGCTTATAGTACTATTCCCAGCTGGGGTGATACAGTCGGTATGTTTGCAACTTCATCGTATAATCCTGCAACCGGTAGTATTAGTCTGAATACGTATATGAAAGCTGCTACCCAGTTTCAATTTGCTGTAACATTAACAAAGTAATAAATCGAAGGAATTATGAGAAAAATAGGATTATTTGTATTAATGTTATTGCCGGCAATTTTTACGTCATGTTACGATAAAAATGAAGTGGAATACACAGGTGCTGGTGATTTGTGTGGTCAATGGATTGTTGTGGATAGTACAACACATACTGAGTTTGTGCTTACTACTTCCAATACATCTGCTAATGATAATAATAAGCTGTATATAACTGATTTCACTTCGGGGAAAGCTGCATTTTGGGCTATACAGGCCATTGTAACTGCCAATAAGAATGATATGACATTTGGACAGGATAGTGTTATTAATATGGTTTTACAGGACGAAGTTGTGGATAAAGTTGATCACAACGGCGATGGTAAAAAGAATATGGTTGTGCCTTATGATATTAAAATCAATATTCGTAAAGGTAAAATTACGAAGAATGCCGTATCAATGCCATCAGGAGTGAAAGCTGATAAGATTTATCTGGAATTTCAGTTTGAAGATGATTCTTATACAACGTATAAAATCCAGGGGTATAGAAAAACCGGATTTCATGAAGATGATTCCTTTGTGTTGAGTTGGTAATTGTTTTCAAATGAGTATTAATATAAAAGGGTGTCCAATTGTGATTTGGGCACCCTTTTTTCTAAAAGATAGTCGGCTTCGTATTTTGTTGTTTATCTTTCTGTGTTTACAATAATGTTTTGTTTTTACCAGACCGAATACTGCAAATTCCCTTTATTATTGATTTTCAGGAAGAGGGATTTCAACAATAATTATTTGCTTTGATCAGGCGAGAAACCTGATTATCTCATTTTTTTCAATTAATTGCTGATCACCGCTTTGCATGTTCTTAATCGTAACCTTCTCTTCCGAAATTTCATTTTCACCAGCCATAATTACAAATGGGATTCTTTTTGCATCGGCATAACTCATCTGTTTTTTTATTTTGGTTGCATCCGGATATATTTCCGCGCGAATGCCTGCTTTCCGAAGATCTGATAAAATATTCAGACAATATTTTTCCTCTGTTTCGCCGAAGTTAATGAACATTACCTGTGTTGTTTGTAATGATTCCTGAGGGAAAATTTCAAGTTGGTTGAGAACATCATAAATACGGTCTGCACCAAATGAAATACCCACCCCTGAAACACCCGGAAGACCAAATACACCGGTCAGATTATCATAACGACCTCCGCCGGTTATACTTCCTATCTGTACGTCGAGCGATTTAACTTCGAAGATAGCACCGGTGTAGTAGTTGAGGCCGCGGGCTAGTGTCAAATCTAAATCAAGATCGCAACGAATACCCAGACTATCTATCTTTCGCAGAATAATATCCAGCTCATCCACTCCTTTTATTCCTGTTTCGGAACATGCCAATACATTGCGAAGAACTCCGATTTTTTCGAAGTTTGTTCCTTCCAGCAGAATAATGGGTTGTAACATAGAGATAGCCTCTGCTGAAATCCCTTTTTCGCTGAGTTCTTTGTTTACATTATCCAAACCGATTTTATCCAGTTTGTCAATGGCCACAGTAATATCTACAATTTTATCAGGAGCACCTATTACTTCCGCAATTCCACTCAGGATTTTTCTATTGTTAATCTTGATAGCAACCCGTGTGTTTAATCTGAAAAATACTTCGTCTATGATCTGAATCAACTCGACCTCGTTGAGCAGAGAGTCTGAGCCAACTACATCGGCATCGCATTGGTAAAACTCCCTGTATCTGCCTTTTTGTGGTCTGTCTGCCCTCCATACCGGCTGTATCTGGTAGCGTTTGAATGGAAATGAAATATCATTTCTGTTCATTACTACATAACGGGCAAATGGAACGGTAAGGTCGTATCTTAATCCCTTTTCACACAGCTTTGAGGCAAGTTTTGTAGGCGAGTTTTCGGTTATATCTGTATTTGAGATGCCTTGCATAAAATCGCCCGAGTTTAATACTTTAAAAAGGAGTTTGTCACCTTCATCACCATATTTACCCATAAGGGTAGATAGGTTCTCCATAGCCGGTGTTTCTATTTGTTGAAAGCCAAAAAGATGATATACGTCGCGAATCGTATTGAAAATGTAGTTTCTTTTGGCCATTTCTATTGGCGAGAAATCTCGGGTTCCTTTGGGTATTGCCGGTTTTTGCATGTTCGAATATTTATATTGAAATAAGTGAACAAAAGTACACATAAACTCAGAACGAACCAAAAAAATATGATTTTGAATTTAATATCGGTTTTTGTTTTTGAGCTATTTGTTTTTAAGTTTTCTTTTTATTCAATTTGTATTATCTTTGCAGACTGTAAAAAGAATAATTGTTAATAACGGGGGGCTTAATCGTCTTGAGGGTATAGGTGATTATGCATAGCAATGAAAATTTCACATGAAGACAAGGGAAAACGAATTGATGACAATCTATTTGGCCGTAGATTTGACATTGTTAAATATGGCCATTTTATCAACTGCATATTTAAATTCTGAGCATACTCAGAATGCATTTCAGCACATATACATATATATATTGCACGGTAATTTATCGTGGATTATAACCTATTTTGCCTTCTCGAAGAAGAATTTGTATTTAAGAGATGGTTTTTCCAACCGGTTTTTGAGAATCACTAAACGGATGCTTGCTTATCTGATATTGTCATCGATGGTTGCGTTCTTTTTACTTCCATCCTGGTTTTCGAGAGAGTTTTTCCTGACATATGCTTTTGTCTTGTATTTGTTTAAGTTGTTGGGCTATTGGGCTTTTTATGAATTTCTTCGTTGTCGTAGAAAGAACGGGCTCAATACAAACAGGGTATTGATAGTAGGAAATAATGAAACGTCTCGTTTTTTGAGGCAAATAATTGAGGTGAATACTATTCTTGGTTACAGGTTTGTAGGTTTTCTATCATCTTCGTCACCCAATGCAAAAGATGCTTTAGGCAGTAGAGAGGATATTGAACGGGTTATTGAAGAGCACAAAATTCAGACCGTTTTTCTGACTCCATCGATTTATAATGAGCCCATGAAAATGACAGAGTATTTGCGGATTTGCAATAAAGCTGGTGTCAGATTGCGGATTGTGCCTCAGAATCAGCGTTGGTTTAGAAAAAGAGTGAATATGGAGTCTGTGGGAGAATTGGTGGTTATAAATCCTCAGGAAATTCCACTGGATAATGCAGGTGCCCGTTTGTATAAACGTCTTTTTGATATATTTTTTTCACTGTTTATTATTCTTTTTGTTTTTTCGTGGTTGTTTCCTGTTTTGGCAATTGCGATTAAGTTGTCATCTAAGGGTCCTGTCTTTTTTAAGCAAAAACGTACCGGACTGAATAATAAAGAGTTTAATTGTCTGAAATTCCGTAGCATGGCACCAAATAAAAATGCAGACAAGCTTCAGGCTATGGTGAATGATAGTCGTATTACCCGGTTGGGGCGTTTTCTGAGGAGTTCAAATTTGGATGAGTTACCTCAGTTTTTCAATGTTTTATTTGGTCAAATGTCAGTTGTTGGTCCACGCCCTCACATGCTGAGCCATACGGAGGAGTACTCTCAATTGATAGAGTTTTATCTGACACGCCACTATGTGAAGCCCGGGGTAACAGGATGGGCTCAGGTAAATGGTTTGCGCGGAAATACAGATGAGCTTTGGAAGATGGAAAAGCGGGTTGAATGTGATAAAGAGTATATCGAGAATTGGACCTTTTGGTGGGATTTGAAGATAATCTGGTTAACTGTTTTTGGTAAGAAAGTGCATGAGAATGCAGGATAATTTTTGTGGCTAATATGATTGTTTCTTTGTTAATAAGATTGAAATCGGCCTGTTTTTTGTCTTTTTTTGCATTGGTATTCACAATAGATTTTTGGTCTGATACGTTAAAATAGAGTCGATAATTAACAATGAATCGTTAATATCGGCTCTTTGTTTGTTTATTATATTATTTGTTAACTATAAAACCTGAATTGATTATGAAACTACAAACAAAACAGTGGTTGGGTATCGTGGCAGTTTCGGTGCTCAGCTCAGCTCTTACTCTACAAGGCTATCGTTTATTGAGTCATTCAAATATGGCTCGTGTTGATGAAGACGGTTTTTCCCGTCCTGTCAGTTTTGCATCTTATAGTGCGGCACCGTTGCCTCCGACAGACTTTACAGTCGCTGCCGAAAATTCGGTGCATGCGGTTGTGCACATCAAATCAACTTCGATGAAGCAAGTGCAGATGAATGGTCAGTCTGATATATTTGAATTTTTCTTTGGTGCTCCTCAGCGACAAATGCAGGCGCAGCCCCGTGTTGGTTTCGGTTCTGGTGTGATTGTTTCGTCTGATGGATATATCGTTACAAACAATCATGTAATAGCAGAGGCTGATGAGATTGAGGTGAAAATGAATAACAATAAAATTTACAAGGCTAAGTTAGTGGGGGCTGATCCCAATACGGATATTGCCTTGCTTAAAATAGAGGAAAAGGATTTGCCAGTAGTGCCTTTTGGTGATTCTGATAAGCTGAAAATAGGGGAGTGGGTTTTGGCGGTAGGAAATCCGTTTAATCTGACTTCTACCGTAACAGCCGGTATTGTTAGTGCTAAAGCCAGAAATATAGGCATACTCGATCAGCCCGGAAGCAACATGAAGATAGAATCGTTTATTCAGACAGATGCGGCTGTAAATCCGGGAAATAGTGGTGGTGCACTTGTTAATGTGCGTGGCGAGCTGGTGGGTATTAATACGGCAATTGCATCGAATACCGGGAACTATGCCGGTTACTCATTTGCTGTACCAATATCTATTGTAAGTAAAGTTGTGGCCGATCTCAAACAGTATGGTGCTGTGCAGCGGGCTTTGCTTGGCGTTTCTCCCAAGGGACTGGATAGTGAGTTGGCAAAATTAAAGAATCTATCCGTTACTGAGGGCGTTTATATTGAATCTGTTGGTGAAAGAAGTGCTGCTGCGGAAGCAGGTATAAAGGCAGGAGATGTTATAATATCTGTTAATGGCACCAATGTGAAGAGCCCATCAGAACTACAAGAGCAGGTTGTACGGTATCGCCCCGGTGATAAGGTGAAGGTTGTGGTGATGCGCGGAAAGGAGCAGATGAGTTTTGCTGTTGTGTTGAAGAATAAAAATGGTAGTACTTCGCTTGTAAAGGAGAAGGCTGGTTTGGAGGTTTTGGGAGCTGCATTCAAAGAGTTGCCCAAAGAGCTTAAGCAGCAATTTGGTATTGATTATGGTGTGCAGGTTTCTGGTTTAATGAAAGGAAAATTCTCTGATGCAGGTATGCGCAAGGGCTTTATTATCTTACGCATCAATGATCAGAAGGTGTCAGCGATAGAAGAGGTAGAACAGATAGCAAACCGGATAATGAGTGGAAACACATCAGATCAGGCGATGTTTATCTCTGGTATTTACCCCAATGGAAAAACCAGTTTCTATGCCATAGATTTGTCGGAATAGAGAATGTGCGAAGTGCTCTCTTTGATTCGATTGATAATTAAGTTTAATGTGTAAACAATTGGTGGTTTAAGCTGTTTTAAGTTAGTAAAAGGTTGTCCAATGTAGTCAAATTGCTTTCAATTGTGTTCAATTCCGATAAATTAACACTTGAATAAGCATAAATTGTCTATCTTTGTCAGCCCAAAATTTTATCCCACATGAGACAGCTTAAAATCACAAAATCAATCACCAACAGAGAGAGTGCTTCGCTCGACAAGTATTTGCAGGAAATCGGTCGGGAAGAACTAATTACTGTAGAGGAAGAGGTTGAGTTAGCTCAACGGATCAAAAAAGGAGATAGAGTAGCCCTTGAGAAGTTGACTCGCGCCAATCTTCGATTTGTTGTATCTGTTGCTAAACAATATCAGAATCAGGGATTGAGTCTTCCAGACTTAATTAATGAAGGTAATTTAGGTTTGATAAAAGCGGCTGAGAAGTTTGATGAAACCCGCGGATTTAAGTTTATATCGTATGCGGTATGGTGGATTCGTCAATCTATTCTGCAAGCTTTGGCCGAGCAGTCACGTATAGTACGTTTGCCTTTGAATCAGGTTGGTTCGCTCAATAAAATCAGCAAAGCTTTTTCGAAGTTTGAGCAGGAAAATGAGCGTCGCCCTTCTGCAGAAGAATTGGCTGATGAGCTTGATTTGCCGGTTGACAAAGTGTCTGATTCTCTTAAGGTTTCTGGTCGTCATATTTCTGTAGATGCACCATTTGTAGAGGGAGAGGATAATAGCTTGCTTGACGTTTTGATTAATGATGATTCGCCAATCGCCGATCGAACATTGATTAATGAGTCGTTGGCAAAGGAGATTAATCGGGCATTATCTACATTGACCGAACGCGAAAGTGATATTATTAAAATGTTTTTTGGCATCGGAATGCAGGAGATGACTCTCGAAGAAATTGGTGATAAGTTTGGATTGACACGTGAGCGTGTTCGTCAGATTAAAGAGAAAGCCATTCGTCGATTGCGCCAGAGTTCAAGAAGCAAATTGCTTAAAGGGTACCTCGGGTAGTTCTGATATTTCAATAACTCATATAAAAAACCACTGCTTACTAATTGTTTGCAGTGGTTTTTATTTTTTTATAGCTTTCGGGTTTTTTGCAATAAAATCTTTCCAGCTGGTGTAGCTTTTGGCTGATGCGGGTTTGTTGGTTTGGTAAAAGTGACAAAGCGCAGCGGCTAGTCCGTCTGTGGCGTCGAGTTGAGGAAGCATTTGTTCGTCTGATATTTTGAGTATTCGTTTCAGCATATCAGCCACCTGCTCTTTGCTGGCTTTACCATTTCCTGTAATCGACATTTTTATTTTTAACGGCGCGTACTCTACAATAGGGATATCCCGGGAGAGTGCGGCGGCCATTGCTACTCCTTGCGCTCTTCCCAGTTTTAGCATCGATTGAACATTCTTTCCGAAGAATGGCGCCTCAATTGCCAGTTCATCGGGGTGATATTGGTCAATCAGGGCAACGACCCGCTCAAAGATGCGGCGAAGTTTCATGTAGTGGTCGTCGAATTTATCGAGTTGAAGCACCCCCATAACAATAAGTGTTGGGTTGTTTCCATTTACCTGAAGAAGTCCATATCCCATGATTGTAGTACCCGGATCTATACCCAAAATGATTCTATCTTTCATTAGATTTCTATCTTTTTTAACAGCGTGGAAAAGCCGACCACTTTTTCACCGAATTTTTTGGATAGATCAGTATGGAGTTTATCGCCGGTGTGTTCGTACCATTTTTCTAATATCTGCATATCTGCAACGTGTAATTGCAGAGAATAGTTTACACCCTCTGTGTGGTCTGACATAATTTTAGAGAGTAGCGGGCTGTGCATGTCGCCCGAAGTAATTGCTCGGGGGATGTAGTGTTGGCGTATCCAGTGGAGGCAATTCTCTTCTTCCGAAGTGTCTGCGCAAAAAGTGGTATTGAAAATAATCATATTGATTGGGTTGAAGTGATTAATGATAAATGGTTGCAATGATGCGTCTACTGCCTCCGTGGTTCCGAAATTCACAAAGGTAGATGCCCTGCCACATTCCCAGATTTAGTTTGCTATTTGTGATAGGAATGGTCAGGCTATGGCCTATCAATGAGCATTTTGCATGGGCAGGCATGTCGTCGCTGCCCTCGAGCGTGTGATCAAGGCCGGGTTGATTTTCCGGAATAAGTTTATTTAATATGTGATTCAGGTCGGTGCGCACATCGGGGTCTGCATTTTCGTTGATAGAAAGAGCGGCCGAGGTGTGCTGGATAAACAGGTGCAGTATGCCTTGTGCGGGCAGTTCGGGCAAAGCTTTCAGGACTTCACCTGTGATAATATGAATGCCTCTTTTTCGGGGTGTAAGGTGAAATTCGACTTGAAAAATCATTTATTGTGGTCTGAATGGAGTAAAACAAAGTGGTTGTTGCTATTTTGTATGCAAAAGTAAAAAAAATATATCAAAATCTTTTGCCAATTAAAAATAAATATCTACTTTTGTGCCACTTAAGCGGGGGTTTAGCTCATCTGGCTAGAGCGCGACACTGGCAGTGTCGAGGTGACCGGTTCGAGTCCGGTAATCTCCACAAAATTTATATAATCCACTGATTGTCAGTGGGTTATTTTTTTTATCTGTCTGTTCGATTTTTCGGTGCTTCATCTGAATCTTTTTGTGTGAGTGAAGATTTTTTACGAAATATGATGAACCATTTGTGAAATCAGAAAATAATATCTATCTTTGCGCCCTGATTCTGAATAAGGCCGAAAAGAGGAGAGCATGTAGCCCACCCGCCTTACGGAGGTAAACTGTATAATAAGAATAAAAACAGATGTACGCAATTGTAGAAATTCTTGGACAACAATTCAAAGCCGAAGCTGGTCGTAGATTGTTTGTTCACCGCATGGAAGCCGAAAGAGGAGCTTCTGTAGAGTTCAATCAGGTACTTTTAGTTGACAAAGACGGAGCTGTAACTGTAGGCGCACCCGTTGTTGAAGGCGCAAAAGTGGTAGTAGAAGTATTGTCGCACGTGAAAGGCGAAAAAGTAATCGTTTTCAAAAAGAAAAGAAGAAAAGGTTATAAAAAACGCAACGGTCACCGTCAGTGTTTCACAGAGGTTTTAATCAAAGAAGTTATAGCTTAATCTTTTAAACGATAGTAAAATGGCACATAAAAAAGGCGTCGGTAGTTCGAAGAACGGACGCGAATCGGAAAGTAAACGATTAGGTGTAAAAGTTTTTGGCGGACAGTTTGCAAAAGCAGGAAATATTTTGGTTCGTCAAAGAGGTACAGTACACAATCCCGGTGAAAACGTAGGTCTTGGTAAAGATCACACTTTATTTGCTTTGGTAGATGGAGTAGTCGTTTTCCGTAAAAAAAGAGACAATAAATCATTCGTATCTGTTCAGCCTTTGAACTAAGAGATTGATTATTTTTGATAAAAAAAACTCCTGATTTTACATGGTATGTAAAGTCGGGAGTTTTTATTTTAATTATCTTTGTGCTCTGTTTTTAGTCAACTATTTTAAATCAAAATAAAACCATATTGTATGCTTACTCTGCAAATCATTAAAGAAAAAACCGAAGAGGTAATTGAGCGATTGTCAAAAAAACATTTTGATGCCAAAGATGTAATATCCAAAGTATTGGAGATAGATTCCAAAAGGCGGTCTTCTCAAATGCAGCTTGATTCTACATTGTCAGAACTCAATGGATTATCGAAGTCTATCGGTCTTTTGATGAAGGAGGGTAAAAAGACGGAAGCGGATGAGGCTCGTGCACGTGTCACCGAGATGAAAGATGGTGTAAAATATATGGAAGCAGAGCTCAAAGCAACTGAAGAAGAATTGCAGTTGTTGCTGTGGACTATTCCCAACTTGCCTGCAGATGAGGTGCCGGTTGGTCGTCACGCTGAGGATAATGTGGTGGAGCGCACGGGTGGAGTATTGCCCGAATTGTTTGAAGGTGCAGTTCCGCACTGGGATTTGGCCAAAAAGTACGATTTGATAGATTTTGAGCTGGGTGTGAAGATTTCCGGTGCAGGTTTTCCTGTATATAAAGGAAAAGGAGCCAGATTGCAGCGTGCTTTGATTAACTTCTTTCTTGACAATGCCCGCGAAGCCGGCTATCTGGAAGTTCAACCTCCTTATGTGGTTAACGCAGCTTCCGGTTTTGGAACAGGGCAGTTGCCTGATAAAGAGGGACAAATGTACCATTGTCAGTTGGATGATTTGTACCTGATACCAACAGCAGAGGTGCCTGTTACCAATATTTACCGCGATGTGATTTTAAATGAAAACGAGTTGCCGATAAAAAATACTGCCTATTCGGCCTGTTTTCGTCGTGAGGCCGGTTCTTACGGGAAAGATGTACGTGGTCTGAATCGCCTTCATCAGTTTGATAAGGTAGAAATTGTACAGATTCAGCACCCGGATAAGTCTTACGAATCTTTGCAGGATATGGTGGCATATGTGCAAACATTGGTTGATAAGCTGGAACTTCCGTGGCGAATTCTTCGTTTGTGTGGTGGCGATATGAGTTTTACTTCGGCTTTGACATTCGATTTCGAAGTTTATTCTGCTGCTCAGCAACGATGGTTAGAGGTTAGTTCGGTATCAAATTTTGAGAGTTATCAGGCAAACCGACTGAAATGTCGTTTCCGTAGCGAAGGTAATAAACCTCAATTGTGTCATACGCTCAATGGAAGTGCATTGGCTTTGCCCCGTATCGTTGCGGCTTTGCTCGAAAATCATCAGACGCCCGATGGAATACGTATTCCTAAAGCTCTTATCCCTTATACCGGTTTTGATATAATTGACTGATTATATTTGTAAATACGAACAAGCCCTTCACGCATCATGCAGAGAGTGAGGGGTTTGTTTTTTATATGACAAACTGAATGAATATGAAAACGTTCTCTCTGAGTGAAGTAAAGAAAGAGCTTTCGATGGTTCCCACTGAGGTGGTTGTTGCTTTGTGTATTCGTTTGGCAAAGCATAAAAAAGAGAACAAAGAATTACTTTCGTATCTTCTTTTTGAGTCGGATAATGACGACTTGTATGCCGAAAAGGTGAAGGAAGAGCTGGAAGTTGGGATTCGTGAGTTGGAAAAACGTTATTCGGTTCAGAACAAGAAAAAGCTGGCGAAATCAATACGGTTAATGGACAAACATATTAAGTTTGTAGGCTCTAAGCGTTTTGAAGCTCAGATAAGAATCTATCTTTGTAGTCAGATAAAGACACTGGCACCTTCTTTTCGTCAACACTCTGTGGTACAAGGCGTTTATCTGCGTCAGATTGATAAAATAAATAAAGCTATTGATACGCTTCACGAAGATTTACAGTACGATTTCAGAGAGAAAATGCAGGATTTGTCACTATAAGATTAAGTCTTTAATCAGTGTATGATTGGCGTTGCTCATCATATCGTCTCTGCTTTTGATGAGTGAATTCCATTGTTTTACGAATAATTTTTGTTTGTCAATCTTAAAATCTTCTGAGCCATATTGGTCAATTCTCTCGAGTAACAGAGCGACAGTCAGTTGGTTGATATCGATGGCGGGTTGGTAAATGCGTATGCCTTCTTCTTCGCTGACCGATTCATTAAGGATATCTATTTCAGTAAGCAGATAAAGCACATCTTTGGCAAGCCGAACAGGTATTTGATGCATGAGTGAAATCTGGTCAGAGGATAAAGGCTTTTCGCCTTTTTCGAACCTTTTTACTACAATTGATGTAATAAGCAGTGTTACAAAGTCTTTGTATCTGCGACTAATGTGTTTGGTGTCTTTTTCGAAATTGTAATTTTGCACGTTTTGAGACGAGTATGTGAGCATAGCACCAAACAGGGTAATGAGCCACGACAATTGCAGCCAAAGCAGAAGCAGGGGAAGTGCGGCAAAACTACCGTAGATTGCGTTGTATGATGTTACCCAAATCTGTCCGTTGATATAGAGGAACTGAAAGAACTGAAAAATAATACTTGTGATAATTGAAGGAATAATGGCGTGCTTGAAACGCACTTTTGTATTTGGCAGGAAAATATACAGAAAAACAAAACTAAGCCAGGTTACAACATAAGGCGAAAGTTGTAGCACAAAAGTGACAAGAGGTCCCAATATTTGCTGAAAACTCAGGCTCGACAGCATTGTTGTGATAAAGATCGATAGACCGCTGGATGCAATCATCAGCACCGGTAAAATCAAAAACAGCGAGAAATAATCGGTAAACTTGCGGTAGTATGAGCGGGATTTTTTGACCTGCCAGATTTCGTTGAAAACATCCTCAATATTGCCAATCAGGGCCAAAACTGACCAAAATAACATAAGTAAACCGATACCAACAAATACACCGCCCTTTGTCTTTTCGAGGTAAGAGTTGGCGAATTCCAGTCCTTTGGCCAGTACCTCTCTTTGGCCGGGAAAATAGTCGAGCAGTTGAGATTCGATCATTGATTTGAACCCAAGTCCGCCGGCAATTGCAAACAATAGTGCCAGAATGGGGACAATGGCCAGTAATGTGCTGTATGTCAGTGCAGATGCTTTTGTCTGAAGCTTGTCTTCGCTGAATCGTCTGACAGAAAGAAGTAGTGTTTTGAGAAGGTTGTAAAAATGAATTTTCAGGCCGCTTACTTCGGACTCGGTTATTCTCCAGATATCAATTGTGATAAAATGCAGCAATTGCAGAATCCTGCGGCGTATGGTTTGGTTTTCCGGCATATTGAAACAGATTAGTAAAATGAAAAAAAATGCAGCAGACCTGTAAGCCGGGTTCTGTGCGACTCGGACGAGTCGTGTTTGTCATTTATCTCGATTTCGTATCACTACGAAACTCTAGCGATCTACCCCCCGACATCGGGCGAGCAGCCCTACATGCGCCGGTGTACATGATCTTACAACCCATAAGGCGTACGGCTCGCGACATTACGGCCGCGACGGTGGGCTCTTACCCCGCCTTTTCACCCTTACCGCGGTTGCCCGTGGCGGTTATTCTCTGTTACGCTACTCAACCCTCGCGAATTGCTTCCCGTTAAGAAGTATGGTGCTCTGTGTTGCCCGGACTTTCCTCCCTTTCATTCGAAAGAGCGACAAACCGTTCTGCTGCATTCATGCAAAGATAAGCAAAAAAAAGGATTATCCTCTTTTTAAACTACCTTATTGAATAAATTGAGTATTGTTTTCTCTTCGTTTTCCCAGCACAGCTCTTTTTTTGCCCGGTCGAAAATTTCGCGTTTATCTGTTTTTTGTTCCCAATGAGATAAAGTTGATTGTATCGTTTGGGCCAGAGTTTTAGGTGAATAGTCGGTGATAAGTTCGCCAATTCCGTATTGCTCTACAACTAATCTGATTTCGGGGAAATCAGTAGCAAGCACCGGTACGCCGGCCTGAACAAAATCGAATATCCGGTTGGGTAAAGAATAGTAGTAATTTAGCCCCAGATTGTCGAGCAGGCTTATTCCTAAATCGGCAGAACAGGTGTATTCATGAAGTTTTTCCAGTGGGATTCTGCCCAGTAGAATAACTCTGTCTTCCAGTTTCTTTTCTGTTATTTGTTGTTTTATGAAATCTATTTTATCACCATCTCCGGCAATGCAAAATACAGCATTCTCAAGATATGGCATAGCATCAATAACCCATTCTATTCCCCTGCCCAAATTGACAGCACCCTGATACAAAAGTATTTTTTTGCCCGGAAAATTAAGTTTGGGTATTGAATCAGGACAGGGTTTTACCGAAAAAGGGGTGTTTCTTACCACACTCATCTGTATGCCATTTTTTTTGGAATAAATATCTGCTATTGGGCGGCATACTGTGTATGCATATTTGATGTGTGGCAGAATAATATTTTCAATGGTTTGCCATATTTTTTTTACAACTTTACGGTTTACAAGCTCGGGAACTTCGGTGTACAGTTCGTGAGCATCAAACACGATTGGTTTGCGTCGGAGAGATGCCGCGCAAAAAGCTGCTAAAAGAGTATCTGTATCGTTTGCCAGAATAATATCGGCCTTCGAGGCCAACAGATAAAAGAAGAGTCTGATGTTGTATTCTGCATAGAACAGACAGCTTTTAGAGAAAATCATCGGAAAACGTTCGATTCGATAAGGGCGATCAAGAGGTTTGCTGTTTCTTTTTAATATACCAATCAGTCTTGGTTCATATCCGGCATGAAGCAATGTCAGGCAAACTTTGTTTACCCTTTGGTCTGTTTGTAAATCATTTGTAACAGCAATGTATACCCTTTTCTTCATATTATTAGGTGAAATTTTTATTTCTGATTCTGTAAACATACGTGTGGCTACCCCAACTAACGGCGAAATTAACAAAATATTGTTTGTTGAAGTATCTCTAAAAATACAAAGAATCAACAAACGGTCTTCACTATATTTGTTTGAAAGGATAAAATCATGTATGTTTGTGAAAAATATTTGAAATGATAAAAACAGAATATAACTACGATTTGCTTGGGCACAACACGTTTCATCTGCCGGCTATGTGCGATTTGTTTATTGAGTATAGCAGTGTAGCTGATTTGCAACAGGTTTTGAAGCTCGAAGAAGTACAGCAAAAACCACTCTATCACATTGGGGGTGGTAGCAATTTGTTGTTTACATCCAATTTCAGGGGTGTGGTTTTGCATTCGGCTATATTGGGCATTTCAATAGAAAAAGAGACCGATGATGCTGTTTATCTGCGGTGTGGGGCCGGTGAAGTGTGGGATGATTTTGTGGCTTGTTGCGTTTCTCAGGATTTGTATGGCGCAGAAAATTTGTCGCTTATTCCGGGTGAAACAGGTGCGGCTGCTGTTCAAAATATTGGTGCATATGGTGTTGAAATAAAGGATATTATTGAAGCCGTAGAGACCGTAGAGAAAGAAAGTGGCAAAGTGGTGGTTTTTACGAATAAGGATTGTTTGTACGGATATCGGGAAAGTGTTTTCAAGAAAGAGTTGAAAGACAAATATATTGTGACGCACGTACTTTTTCGGTTATCGAAAGTCCCTTCATTCAAATTGGACTATGGTAATATTTCGACAGAAATGGCCGGAAAAGAGATTACGCTTCGTCAGGTAAGAGAGACAATTATTGGTATTCGTAAAAGCAAATTGCCTGACCCGGATGAAATTGGAAATGCAGGTAGTTTTTTTATGAATCCGTTTGTTGATATGTCGCATTTTCTGAAATTAAAAGAGCAATATCCCCAAATACCCCATTATCCGGTTTCAGACAAATTAGTGAAAATTCCTGCTGCATGGCTGATAGAGCAGTGTGGTTGGAAAGGAAAACAGCAGGGACAGGCGGCAGTGCACGATCGTCAGTGTTTGGTTTTGGTGAATAAAGGTGGTGCAAGTGCATCTGAAATAGTGGAATTAGCCAGCCAGATAATGGCATCGGTAGAGGTTCGATTTTCAGTCAGGTTGGTGCCGGAAGTAATCTATTTATAATGAAAATCAGTTTTTTAGGAACCGGTACATCGACAGGTGTACCCGAGTTAGGTTGTAATTGCCGGGTGTGTCGGTCAGAGGATCACCGCGACAAAAGACTGCGTACATCCATTTTGGTGGAATACGCAGGCAAAAAACTGTTGTTTGATTGCGGTCCGGATTTCCGTCAGCAGATGCTTGGCGGAAACAACAGCGAAATAGATGCCGTATTTATCACGCACGAACATTACGATCATACCGGTGGTCTCGACGATTTGCGTCCATTTAGCAAAAAACACCCGCTTCCGGTTTTTGCCGAAGAAAATGTGTCGCGAAAATTGAAACAGCGTATGCCTTACTGTTTTGGGCAGAGTAATTATCCGGGTGTTCCCAATCTTCAATTAAAAGAAATATCGACAACCGGAATTGAATTTGACGGCATACACGTGGTGCCGGTGCGCGTGATGCACGGAAAATTACCCATATTGGGATACAGGGTAGGAAATTTTGCGTATCTGACCGACATGACTTCGCTGCCAGAGTCGGAATACGAGAAGCTACAAGATCTCGACATATTGGTAATTGCTGCATTGAGAAGAAAAATACACAATACACACCAGACATACGACGAGGCATTGGCTCAGATTAATCGGATAAACCCCAATCGTTCGCTGCTGATACATGCCAGTCACGATTTAGGATTGCATCACGAAGTATCGGGTGAGCTACCGTCATCAGTTGACCTTTCGTACGACGGACTTGTGATTGAAATTTAGTTTGTGAGTCTGTGAATCTGCTTTTGACGGTTTTTGTACCACAAAAACAGAGCAATCCCTTTCAGGATACTTGTTGCCGATATGCTCCACCAAACGCCGGTGACACCGATAGAGGGGATAGAAGTGAGCAGATAAGCCAGCGGAATTCTCAATCCGTTGCAGGTCACTCCCACAACGGTGGCCGGTCGGGTAAGACCATGTCCGTTGAATGCACCGGCAGTAACAGCCTCAATCATCATAAAAACCTGCGAAAATGCCAGAATTTTCAGGTATCTTGCACCTTCAAATGCCACCGTGGGGTCGTCTACAAACAGATTAAAAATAGCCTCACCGCCCAGGTAGAAAACAACTGAGGCAAACAATCCAATGCAACATCCGGCCCAAATGGTCACCCGATACGCTTTTCTGATCCGGTCAATTTTTTTAGCACCCCAGTTTTGACCAACAAATGCGCCAAGGGCTGTTGATAGTCCGTTGGCCGACATCCAGGTGACGGCTTCTATTTGTGCCCCCAGGCTCTGCGCGGCAATGGCAGCGTATCCCCACTGAGCTGCCAGTTGAGCAATGAACATAGAAAACAGGCAAAATAGCACACTTTGTATGCTCACCGGAATACCCAGCGAAAGAATCCGTCCCGAAATTCGTTTACGTAAATAGAGTATTGGTTGTAAGGCAAATAGTCTTGATTTGCTAAAATAGAGCCTGTGAATAAACAACAGACAAACAATTAATTGAGAAATAGATGTGGCAATCGCTGCCCCCGAAATACCCAGTTCGGGAAACACAGACCAACCGTAAATCAGAATCGGGTCGAGTATCATATTGAAAATAAGACCGATTCCATTTATAAAAAGAGGTATTCGGCTATTGCCGGAAGCGTTGTAGATGCCAGAAAAAGTGATATTGAGAAATCCGAAAATAAATCCGGGTGTAATAAGCCGAAGATAAGTTGCGCCATCAGCTGTAATAGAAGCATCCAGTTGGAAGAATCCGATAAGATTGTTTGAAAAAACGAGCGTAAAAGCTACGTAAAGAGCCGCAATCAGCAGCGCCAGTGTGATGGCGTGAGAGGCGTACAAAGATGCTCTTTTTCCCTGTCCTGAGCCGAGAGATTGCGAAACCGTAACCTCAGCGCCAATTTTTGTGGTATAGGCAAATGAGTGTCCCAGCCAGGCAAAAAAAGCGGCTGTTCCCACGGCTGCAACAGCTTTTCCGCCCAACTGACCCACCCAAAACATATCCGTTAGATTGTAGGTCATCTGAATAAAAGAGGCCCCGATAATCGGGAAGGCCAACGATGAAAGGGTAGGGGCAATACGTCCTGTTGTCAGGTCTTTTATTTGGTTCATATCCGGATATGTTAGAAGTCGGGTTTCGTGGTGATAAACAAATCTGCATTACAAATCGTTTAAATAAAGTGGATATGAGTGTGATTATTTATTTGTCGCGAAAATATGCATTTTTTAATTCGTTGATATTGAGTTTGAAAGTAATTTTAGAACCATTAAATTGAAAAAAAATAGGCATGTCCATTGTCATAAAGAAAAAAAGTTCTATCTTTGCACTCGCAATCACAAAATGGTTCCTTGGCCGAGTGGTTAGGCACCGGTCTGCAAAACCGTCCACGGCGGTTCGAATCCGCCAGGAACCTCAAAACCGCTAAAAGGCGACAGTACAATGTACTGTCGCCTTTTGCTATTTTACTACGTATCAGGCATTTAAAACAGCGACAACAGTTTCCGGGAAATCAGAAATGTAGAAATAATTGTAGAAAAAATGCCCGATTTTGCCCCAAAAACTACAATTGTAGTCAGAATGTAGAAATAATAAAATAATGATTTCGGTAAGAGTTTATATATCTGATAGTTACGTTGGAAAAGACGGGTTTTCACCCATATACCTTTCTTTTTACATCAATCGCGAGAAAGTCTTAACCCATCTTGCAGTCAACCCATCGCTGAAAGTTAAAAAACATATAATAAC
>CAZHNZ010000048.1:0-28004 GCA_964534355.1 uncultured Parabacteroides sp. | reverse complement strand
CGTATTTGAACTAAATAACACATTTTCGACGTTACTAATAAAGAGTAGTTTTTGCTATATTTTTATTTCTGTTTCTATTTACATTTTTCAAAAAAAAATACACTATGAAAATTGAAAGAACATATTGGAATGGCCTCGGCGCAGTAGTGATGGAAACGCCGGTTTATGAAGCGATGGTTATTCCCTCTGTCGGGGCAAACCTTGTACGGTTGTATAACAAAAAGGAGAGGGTCGATTTTTTGCGAACACCTCAATCCGACGAAATCAGGGCTTTTAAAGAGCGACCGCAGATTTTTGGATTGCCCTTGCTTTTTCCACCAAACCGTATAGCTGATGGCGTTTATTCGCATGCAGGTCGAACCTATAGTTTCCCCATAACCATACCGGCGCAAAATAATTATCATCATGGAATTATTAAATCGCAGGAGTTTATTGTGTCTAAAACAGAGGTGACCGACAGTGGATTGTTGCTAGAGGCAACTTTTATTTCAAACTCGTTTAATCACGAAATTTATGACAATTTTCCACATTCGTTTGTCTGCACAATGCGCTTCGTGCTAACAGACGATGGAATGGAGCATACTGTTTTAATTCATTATACCGGCAGTAGTGAGATGCCTTTGGGGCTGGGTTATCACACTCCTCTTCGTTTGCCTTTCTGTAGTGAAAGCAGCCGTGCAGATTACAAGTTGCATCTGTCGGTGGGGAAACGCTGGGAGCTTTCGGAGCGGGGTTTGCCTACCGGCACATTGCTCGATCTGACTTCCGAAGAGCAGTTGTTGCGAAGTGGAGGACTCAATCCCACCGGACAACCCATCGAGTGGGCACTTACAGCTGAGCCGATGCTTGTGGATGGCAAAATGTATAATGGTGCTATACTAGAAGACAAGAAAAGCGGAATACGTCTCTTTTATGAAGTTGATGATCAGTTTAAACACTGGACTTTGTGGAACAATGGGGGAGAAGTCGATTGGGTTTGTCCCGAGCCGCAAACCTGGGCTATCAATGCGCCTAACCTTGGTTTACCGGATGAGATAACCGGTTTTCAGGCCCTTCAACCCGGTCAGCGCTGGTCAGCTGTTAGTAAATTTTACCTCAGATAATTGTATTGATTTAAAAAATCCTGCAAAAAAAATAGGTTCTCTTCTGAATGAAGAGAACCTATTTTCGTTTCAGGGCTGGTTGGTGAATGCTATTCTATCCGGAATTTCAGGTTGTAATTGCCCGAAGCATCACGTACAGTCAGCAAATAAATTCCTCCTCTGAGGTTTTCGGCCTCTATGATGTTGAATATACCGGCCTGAAGTTTCACCTGTTTCAGAATACGGCCGGACAGGTCGGTGATGAGTGCTGTAGAGCCTTGTTTTACTTCTCCTACTATACGCAATTGTTTGCCGGATGCATAGAGGGATAGAGCTTGATTATTATCCCGGGTTGAAAGTAGCCCTGTGTTTGTCTCTGAGACAAAAGCATCAGCTCCAAAGTCGTTGGGCGTCTGCGTTGAGCGTATTTCGCCATCAAAATCATCGGTCAGCGGGCTGGCAAGTGTCATTGCATTTTTGTCAACATTTGTTATTGCATTTTTGCGGATGTGTAGGTCGGGTGTGGCAGCATCCGGTGCAACAAAGATCGGATCCGAAAAGTAAGATTTCTCGTTGTCGTATCCGGTTGTGCTTTTCCACAAGGCGTATGACGCTATTTCAGATGTTCCGATCAGACCCATTTTGGTGGTGGCCGGTGCATTGTACAGGTTGCCGTTGCAGCTCAGGAAGCTGCTGCTGTAATCGGTCGCAGCCGACAATCTGTAAATTGTGTGTATGCCGGAGGTGCCACCGATGCGTTCATTGACGAAGATGTTGTTTTTAGCATCAACAATGGCTTCGGCTTTAGAGATCTGACGATAAAAACAGGCAGTACCTGCGGTGACAGCACCGGAAGCTACCGTTCCACCGATGCGGATTGTATTGTGATAGATTCCGATCTTTGCACCCGCACTTTTGTTATCCTGTTGCAGAATTCCGTACAGGGCAGAGCCGGTCGGCATATTCACCCCAAGGCTGATCATGTTATTTTTTACCACCGAGGTAGATGTAGATGTGGTTGACTGATTGTACAACAGCATGGCTGTGTTAAGTGCAGATCCACTTGCGCTCTGGGCTTTCAGATTGTATATCAGATTTCTCTCAATGGTAGATTCGCCCTGCGAGCCACTAAACATACCATACACCTGATTGGCAACTGTTGATGTCGTTTTTCCGGAGGTGATTTCCGAAATTACATTTTGCGAAATTTTTGCTGCCAGAGTCACTGTTTTATCCACATGTATGCAGCGCACCATGCTCACAATGGCATCTGTGGTACCTGCCGCACTCAGCTCATTCAGGGTATTGCCGGATATCACATTGTCTGATGCAAAAGATAAAATGCCGGTCAGCGTCCAGTAAACCGAACCGCTTTTTGCGGCTGATTGGTTCAGGCTTAATTTGTTCAATACATTGCCTGATACGTCGGCGTACGAGTTTGTCAGAGCCTTGATGTAGATGCCGGACATGATACCGTAAGTTGGGTCGCCTGCCGATTTTGTGGTCAGGGTAATATTGGCAATCCGGTTGTTTTTGATGATGACCGGGCTGGTTTGAGTGGTAGTGCCAATGGCCTGAATTCCGATAAAGCGGATATCTGCATTTGTATTGTCAATCTCTGTTGTGCCGGTTTGTAAATCGTTGGCATAGCCGATCGTATTTCCCTGAATAACATTACCGGTACCGGTTGCGTTAATTCCCACAATGGTGGAAGTTGTAGCCGGAATCAGTTTTTTTGTCCAGTATATCTTGTTGTTTATCAGCGAGGTGCCATTGCTTCTTGCGCTGATGCTGATACCTGTCGCCGAAGTGGCGGAGAGGCTTCCTGCGTTAATGACAGAACAGTTTGAAATTGTGTTCCCGTCGTTGGTTGTCGACATAGAGCTGTTGTTCAGGTCAATACCGATCATTGATAAGTCTGTTTCGTTGCCAATGGTACAACTGTCTATACGGTTGTTGTCATTTCCGGTTGTGATACCCGATGCAATGACCACAGCTGCACTTTTTGAGCGACTCTCTATGCGGCAATGTTTGATGGTATTGCCCGATGCATCGTCATTCAACACAATAGCAGATGAGAAGTTTACATCTGCATTGCGAATCGTGAGACTTCTTTCGCTGCCGGTTCCGTCTGTTCTACCGTCAATCAGGACATTTTTCGCGCCCGAAAGTCTGAGGTATCCGGTATTCAGCACGGTGTAGAGCATTGCCCGGGGTGTTTTGGGGCGAATGGTCAGGCTTTTCCACATTCCTGCATAGCCCGATAGATTGGCCTGATTGAAGTCGGCTACCGTATCTTTGACCAGAATAAGGATATCTTTCTCTTTTTGGTCTTTTTGATTGATGGAATCGAGTGCAGCACTCAGGCTTTTGTAGGTCGCATCGGCCATATTTGAACCCGAAACGGTTATCGTTCCTTTGGCTTTTTCGGTAATGGAATCTTTCAGAGCAGTGATTTTCGGCTCTTCCAGTGGGATGGCTACATTGTACGAATAGCTCATAGCTGCATCGCCCCGGGTAGCACCATAGAAATAGATGGGTTTTCCGTTTTCGATAAGAAACCAGGGTCGCTCAACTCTCGAAACGTTTTTCGAACCATCTTCGAACAGAAATGTGCTGCCCAGCACTTTGGGATGTTTGGCTACCTGCCAGTCGAATCCATCGGGAGAGGTCATAAGTACCAATGCCGAATTGTCGCCGGTGTAGATTCCCTCTGCATCGCGCATCACGGCGTAGTAATAGCCCTCTTTGAACCAGATGAACGGGTCTTCGACCGGAAGTTTGGTTGAGCCTGCCGGAGGTGCAAAAATGAGTTTGGGATATTTCAGAAAAGGCCCCGTTGGCGTATCGGCTGTGGCTGCACCGCAACGTACTGCGCCCGCATGCCAGTCTGTGCCTTTGGCTATTTGTTTGTAAACGAGCAAAACTTTGCCACTGTCGCTGAGACAGGCTGCCGGATTATTTACCGCATCGTAGTCGGGGTTATTAACGTTCGAAATATCGATATCCAGCACCGGTTTGTCGAAGCGTGTCCAGTTACCGCTCAGACTGTCGGCCACGGCCACACCAATCCGTTGTTTGTTGCGGTAGCTATACCAGGCTTCAGAGCTCATGTCATTTACCGGAAATGTCATAGGCGTCGTGCTGCTCAGCCCCATATAATAGAGGTAATATTTCCCTTTGAAAAACAGCAGAGATGGGTTGTGAGTGGCCGAACCGTCCCAAAATGAAGTACCTCGGGCCGGCAGTGCCACTTTCAGGTGTTTGAACGGGCCGCCGGGTTTGTCTGATACGGCAACTGCGATTTCGCTGGTGACAGCCCATGAGTAAAACCCATCTGTACGCGGCCAGCGCGAATAGAGCATGTAGTACTTTCCATCCCGTTGTTCCTTCATAACCGAACCGCACCAGATGTAGTAATTCGGATCTACAAATTTGTTGGACAGTGGAGTGGGCTTCATCCACTCTTCGAAATTGTAATCGATCAGTTTTTTCTGAGCTTTTGCCGGTGTGTCGATCCCGCAGAGGAGTATCATCAGGGCAATAGACAGATTTGATAAGAAAAATGTCTTCAAAATTTTCATAATAAATCAGGTTGAGATTGTTTGTGTTTTCTTTTTTTGCTCAGAGATTTGACAATCTATTCATACTCAATAGTACAGAAAAAAAGCGTGCTCTGAAACAAGCACGCAATTTACAAATTTATTCGTGAATCAGAATGAATTTAATATAGATTTAGTGTTATGAAGCAATAAAAAGGGTGTTATTGAATAAAAAAGGTTGAAGAAGAAGGGTGGGAATGAGAAAGTGCATATTTATCCGGATAACATCACTATTTGGGTTGAGTATTTTGATGTTTTTGACGGCTTCTACCTGAGTTCTTACCAATTCCGGTAGCTTTTCTAACAGCAAAAGCAGGAATGCTTTGTTTGGGTTGCCACCTGCAGCAGCTACCTTATAATCTATTGTTCTTGTGTTTCAATAGGCGATGTGTCAGACAATTGCTTTTTGATTTCATGCCATGACTTTTCGGACAGAATATGAGTGGGATGTTTCAATTTGTCTTTTCCGTATTCGATTATATACAGGCCTCTCTCTTTCGAGTCGGGGTGTGAGCTTATCCAGGGTAAGTACTCGCTATTTCCTTCGTTGTTGCCGGATAGTCTGTATAGGAAATTTCCGAAAGGCTCCGGGTTTATTTGTGCATTCACCAAAAAATCGACAGCTTTTATGTCGGCTTCTTTTTCTAAATTCCGGTCGAAAGCTGATGAAGAGAGCCGTTCTGCTGTTTTTTTTATCATTTCAGAATTGGTATTTCCGGTAGTCATCGATATAATTGCAGAAAGACCAATTTCTTTTACTATTTTCTTTGTGATATGATTAAGTTGAATGTGCGCCAATTCGTGGCAAATCACACCGCTCAGTTCATCCTGATTCTCTGCTTCAAAAATTAATCCGGTATAAATTATCAGATGTCCGTTGGGTAGGGCAAATGCATTGACTTCATCATTTCTGACGATGTGCAGTTTTATTGTTTTTTTGTCAATTTCGTTTTTCCGGCAAATCACATTAACAATACTATCGATGTTGTTGAACACAAGTAGGTTAGTATCCTCTTTTATCGTTTCATTGGTGAATTTCCAAAGAGCATCGCCCAGTTTCTTTTCTGTTTTATCAGAAATGCTTTCTGTATTGAATAGGTTTAGCCAGTCAATTTGAGACAAGGCGAAGAAGGACAGACAAAATATAGCGATTAATGTAAATCCCTGTATGATAGCTTTTTTCATGATTCCGGTTTGCAAAAGAGATGAGTTAATTCACCATAGAAATACCATTCGATATGTATGCCTTTTCTGATTTGAATGGCGGTGTAAATGGTTGTAATAAATTCGGCCAGATTGAATAAGAACAAAACAATGATATAGGCAAAATAATAGTTTGTAGCAGTTTGAGAGCTAAAAATAATGGATACTGTCCACCAGAAACCAATGCTGTTGACCGGAAATATAGATGCTTGCGAAAGCAGCGCCTGCATGCAATGCCACCTCACGAAATAGGTTCCTTTTCGATTGCCGATGTAGAAAATCAATGTAGCGATAAGATTTATTATCGGTAGCGGCAGACCCGCAATAACCGCTATTAATGACATCAGATAGCTGTTCGAAGCCTTTTCGGTTTCGTGTTCACCCGGTTCGTATAAGAATTCTGAGCTGTTTTTCATAAGTCTTTGATGATATTCCATATCCAATTGATCAGCACAAGTGTAATCAGTGGAATTGCATAGTGAGGTTTTCGTAATTTGATTTCCAATTTTTGATAAAACTGAAATAATGAATTTTTATTGGTTAACCAATCTGCCAAAACCCAGGGTGGTGCAAGAATCAGGATAGTGGCAATAATGTATCCGAATGGATTTGTGATAAAAGCACTATAGAACTCGCCTTTTGTGATGAACAACGCAGAGCGTGTTGACCCACAGGTGGGGCAGGGTATGTTTGTAGTCTGTTTGATCAGGCAAACAACGACTGATTTGTTTTCAGCCGGGTTTGATGATGCATTGAAAAACAGCCAGATATACCCTGCCACAGAGCCGATCAATACTAAGGAATACAGCTTGTTCCTGCTGACGGGCATTAGTATAAAACTTGTTGAAGTTTTTCCATATTTTTTTCGCGGGTTGCGCCCATAATCATAAACCAATCGATAATACCCCAAATGCCGAAGCCCCCGCAGGTAAGCAGTTTGCCTACACCGAGACCTGTATCGCCGATCATAAAGCGATCGATGCCCAAACTACCTGCAAGTAAAGAGATGATAAGGATAGTTGTTGGGTCTTTGAATTGCATGGTTTGGATTAATCCCCATTTAGAGTCATCCATTTCGATTAATCTTTCTCTGATTCTTACAACTTGATGGCTTTCGAAGAATTTGCCATTTGTCATGATAAACATGTCAACTTTTTGAGCATCCATTGATTATAAAGTTATTTTTATGTGTTTCCCTACTCGTGTGGCTTTTCGGTTTCGCCCTGTTTTTGTGTGGTGTCATGTCACCAATTCTATTTTTTTGTTTGTTTTTTTTGAAATCCCGTCAAAATTAGATACATTTTTTCATTAAAACAATAGGAATGTTTGTTTATTTATATATTGTTTAATTAAATTGCAGTCTGCTCATTTGTATCGTTGAGTTTTATGGAATGGTAAGTCCGGTCTGTTTGGTGTTTTTCATTATCGTACCAACGAGAGATTCTTTCTGATTATTATGGCGAAGAAGTATAGCGGCGATATAAGGGAGTAACCTTTGCGACAGGAATTAAAGTGAAGTGCCCACAGCCCGTCCCGAGTGGACGAGCTGATAATAAAGCAGAAAATGAGGGTTGGCGCGGGTTGGTGTTTGGTATCCGAAAATTTTTATTAGCTTTGCAATAACAAATGGCATGAAAACACAGGCAAACTGCAATAATAATCTCTTTCGGACCGTATAACCGGGTATTTTATGAAAATCGATCAGCAAAATTTCAGGGAAATTTATGACACCTATTTCGAACCGTTGTGTAAGTTTTTGAACTTTTACACGAGGGATGTGAGCGTGGTGGAAGAGGTGGTTCAGGATGTGTTTCTGAAGCTGTGGGAGGATCGTGAGGTATTGGAGATTCAGTATATAAAAACATTTTTGTACAATGCGGCACGAAACAGGATGCTGAATGAGCTGCGAAATAGTCAGAACCGGAATATGCTGTTGGAGCAATGGGCCACGCAGGAGCTGGAGAGAGATAGTGCGGAAGATTGTGTGGATATGGAAGAGTTTGTGTCGTTGCTGCGCGAGAGGGTGGATAATTTGCCGACAGGATGCCGGGAGATATATGTGATGAGCCGGGAAGAGCAGATGAGTTACCGCGAAATAGCAGAGCGAAAAGGAATATCGGTGAAGACGGTGGAAGCTCAGATGGGAATTGCGCTGAAGAGGATACGGGAAGGAATGATGGCGCACTATGCCCAAGCGATGGGACGTAAGGATTTGTTGTTGCTGTTTTTGTATTATTTTGTGTAAATAAATATTCCGGGATAAGGGTTTCGTCCTGTTTATGTGTCTGTAATTATGTATATGAATATTGGCGGAATTGTCTGACCGGAAAAAGGACGGATGTATTTTGGGGAATCTTATTATACATGTATAAATCTTTGGACTAAATAAGATCTGAAATAATGAAAGAAGAAGTACCATACGAGCTGATAGCAAGATGTTTGGCGGGCGAATGTAGCCCGGCAGAGCAGGCGCAGCTGCAAGAGTGGCGGGCTTTGGATGCGCGCAACGAAGAGCTGATGCGCGAACTATCGGATGAGTGGCAGCTGACGGAAAGCCGTTGGCGCGGGCCGGTGGTGTATCCGGACAGGGAGCGTGTGTGGAATGCGATTGCGGATAGAATGGAGGTTTCGAAGCGTAGATTTACGAAACGGTTTATGTGGACCGTGGCATCGGTGGCGGCATCGGTGGTGCTGTTGCTGGGGATTTCGGTAAAATATTTGTTGAAATCAGATGTAGCAGAATCGGAAGTCTATTCGTCGGTCTGTTCGCCGGTGGGCAAGAAAATGCAGTTGTTGCTGAATGACGGTACGCGTGTATGGCTCAACTCGGGTTCAAAGCTGGATTATAGCCTTAGATACGGGAAAACAGACCGGAAACTGAAACTGGCCGGAGAGGCTTACTTTGATGTGAAGAAAAATGCACAGTTGAAATTTGTGGTACAGACAGGTGCTGTAAATGTGGTGGTGCACGGTACCGCATTCAATGTGCGGGCTTATGGTGCAGAGCCTGATGTAGCCGTATCGCTGGTACGCGGTTCGGTAGAGGTGGCAGCGACGGAGGACAACCAATCGTTGGCTTTGCTGGTGCCCGGAGAGCGGGTGGTGGTGAACAAAAGTAACCTGACACATACAGTAGCCAAATGCAATGCCGGGCTGGATGCAATATGGCGCATGGAGAAGCTGAGGTTTGATGGCGCATCTATCACCGATGTGGCTGAAAAGCTGAGTAAATGGTATGGAATAGATATAATAGTAACGGATAGCAACCGTTTTCAAAAATACTGGTTTACGGTGAAGAGTGAATCGCTGACTGAGATACTGGCTTCGATGAACAGGTTGCACCCGATAGAGTATACGATAGCCGCTAATCGGGTGGAGATGAAGAGTAAATAGAAAACACAACCTGAAGTAGAGACGAAAACCTGATATCTGAAAACCATGTGGAAGCGCGTAACTGCCCTGCTTTTTTTTGTTCTGTTGATTAGTTCTTCTGCCCTGGCGCAGAGGGATTTGGTAGATGTGAGCCTGAAAAATGCGCAGTTAAGCGAGTTAGTGGCAGCGATAGAGAAACAGACCGGATACACATTTATGTACGACAATACACTGGATGCGGAGTGGCGTTTCACGGTGAGTGAAACGAAAGTATCTCTGGAAAAAGTATTGAAAAAAGCCTTTACCGGCAAGGATATTGAGTATCAGCTTGTCGGAAATCAGATAATTCTAAAAAAAAAAACGCAACCTTCGGCTGTAAGCTCACCCCCAAAAAGAATAACCGGAATAGTGACAGACGAAGCCGGGAAGCCATTGGCCGGCGTGGTGGTCTTTGAGAAGGGCGCCGATAATGCATCGGTGACAGACGTCAGAGGAGAGTTTCGGCTTGATGTAAGCCTGGCAGCTACGCTAAAATTTCGACATATATCCTATCAGCCCAATGAGTTGAGTGTGGCTCAGGTACTTATCCGGAAAGTGGTGATGGTGAAGGATGAGAAAATGATGGAAGAGGTGGTTGTGCTGGGATACGGAACATCGCTGAAGCGCGACTTGACGGGAGCGGTATCCGGAATTTCGTCAGAAGTAATCAAAAATCAGGCATTAGTAAAAGATTTTATACAGGCATTGCAGGGGCAAATAGCCGGTGCCGATATTACCACAGAGAATGCCCCCGGAGATGGATCTACTATTCATATTCGGGGTTATAGTTCGCTCAATGCAGGCAATGCCCCGCTGGTGGTGTTGGATGATGCCCCGTTTAGCGGGAATCTCAGTGACCTGAACCCCAATGAAATAGAACGAATAGATATACTGAAAGATGCATCTTCTACGGCCATTTATGGATCGAGAGGAGCCAATGGTGTGGTGATAATCACGACCAAAAGGGGAAATACCAACGGAAAACTGATGGTGGAATACAACGGATATTACGGAATCGGAAAATCGGCCGGAAATTTTGATATGATGGACGGAGATACCTATCTGCGGTACAGGACATTGAGCGGTGCGCCGTTTGATGCCATACAAAACCGGGTGATAGAAAAACGCAGATATACCAACTGGCAGAAGCTGATGTTTGACCGAACTTCGCAAAAGACCGACCACACCCTGACCGTGAATATGAGTAGTGTCCGGAGTCGGTCGACGGTGCAGTTGGGCTACAACCGCGAGCAGGGCATTATATCCAATATGACCTATGAGCGCATGTCTGGTCGTTTTACCGGAGATCTGGACCTGTCGGCACGGGTAAAGCTGGGTTATTCGGCGTCGCTCAGCCACTCGATACGGGAAAACGGTGATGCGAGTGTGTGGAAAAATGGCACTCTGCTGGATCCGTTGACAGAGGTGTATGATGAAAATGGCGCTATGCGGTTTTACAACAGTGGATGGAATATGAATATATTGCATTCGAACCCTCTGTTTGACACCAAGCGCGAGAATGTAAACAATCAGTCGAAAAGAGACAGGATGCTGGGCAATATCAATATCAGCACTTTGCTGTCGGAAAACCTGACATTCAGAACTAGTCTGACCTACGACTATACCGACATTGAAGAGGGAGGATATTACTCGTCGTACAGCCAAAACAGAAGTGGCGCGGCGAGTGGTGCATATTTCAGAAAGCCGACCGAAAGCTCTGTTACCTTCACCAACAACCTGAGCTACGCGCGAATAATGGGGAAACACGATTTGAAAATAACCGCGGTGCACGATATGCAGAAGTCGAACTACTACTATGTGGGAGCTTCCGGATTCGATTTGCCCTATTCCGGACTATGGTACAATGTAAATGAATCTCAACTCAATCTGACCAATCAGGCCAACAGATGGGACTGGGCTATTCTCTCATTCATGAGTCGCTTCAACTATACCTACGACAACAAATACCTGTTTACCTTTACCGGAAGAGGTGATGGATCGTCGAAGCTCGCCCGTGGGCATAAATGGGGATTTTTCCCCTCGGCAGCCTTTGCGTGGCGGTTGAGCGAAGAGCCATTGCTGAAACAATATGAGCAACTGTCGAATCTGAAAATCAGACTGGGGTGGGGGATATCCGGAAACACGGCCATCAATGCGTATGTTACATCCGGTAAGCTGGGCCGGTTTCCTTATAACTTTGGGGTCACATCCGGCTATGCAGCCATTGGTTATGTTCCCACAGAGGTACCCAACCCGACACTGGGCTGGGAGCGAACATCAGAGGTAAACTTTGGCGTTGACTTTGGCTTTTACGGAAACAGAATAAACGGAACTGTGGATATTTACCAAAAAAACACCTATGATCTGCTGATGAAACGCAATTTGCCCACCACATCGGGCTACCACGATGTTTGGCAAAATGTGGGACAAACCCGCAATACCGGTATTGAACTATCTTTGCAAACCACCCTGCTATCGACCAAAGAGAGAAACTGGACAACCAATCTGACATTTAATTACAACAAAAACGAGATTGTAAGTCTGTTTAACGGAGCACAGGATAGCCCCGGCAATAAGTGGTTTATAGGCCAACCGATTGATGTGGAATGGATAACAAAATATGTGGGTGTGTGGCAATCGAACGAAGTCGCCGCCGCCTCGCAGTACAGCCGGATACCCGGACAAACAAAACTGCTGGACGCCAACAACGATAAGATTATAGATCAGAATGACAACTTTGTGTACAACAGAATACCGAAATTTGTAGGCGGATTTTCGACTACATATAAATACAAAAACTACGATTTTAGCATCTATCTCTACACCCGGCTGGACTATGGTAGTATGGTCGGAATCATTACCATTCCCGACTTTGGAACAGCTAACTGGAATCAGATAAATTACAACTTCTGGACACCCGAAAACCCGACTAACGACGGCCCCCAACCCTCTGAAACAAGAGATGCCTATGCGCAGGGTAGCAGTTATGCCTTTCGGGATTTATCGTTTGTCCGACTGAAAAACATTAACTTTGGCTATACCCTGACACCGGAGCAGGCCGCAAGGTTGCGCTGCAAATCGTTTCGGATATTTGCTGTGGTAGACAATTTGTTTGTCTGGACCAAAAGCGATTACATCGGAATTGACCCCGAAAATTGTAGTTCACCCACAGACGCAAGGCCATTGAGAACAGTGGCATTGGGTATAAATGCAAAATTTTAATCGTATGAAAAGATTGAAAATTAATAATATATATCTTTTGATGCTGATGCTGTCACTCTGCTGGGGGTGTGAAGATTCGTTTCTGAAAGAGGAGAACTACAACAAAGTTTTGCCCGGAGACTTCTACACCACGGCGAGCGGCATAAAAAGCGGAGTGAACGGACTGTATGCCCGTTTGCGCTACTTCTATACCACCGAAGCGGCGGTGAATATGTGCGAAAACAACACAGATATGTTTGTGCCGCCCATGTCGACCGGCTACATGAAGATAGACCCCAACACCGGATTTGTGCGCGATTTCTGGAATGTTTGTTACATCAATATCAACCAATGCAACGAAGTGATTCAAGCGCTGGATCATGTGGCAATAAGTGGTTTAGCCGATTCGTTGAGATGTCGGTATCTGGGAGAAGCCAAATTTATCCGGGCACATTTCTTAGACCATCTTGTAAAACAATTTGGCGATGTGCCCATGCCGCTCACCCCGTCGGTGGGGATTGTAACCACTTCGCGCCGCACCCCGGTCGATTCGGTGTGGAGACAAATCATTACCGATTTAAGCTATTCAATCCGGCATTTGCCCGAAAAATATCTTCCGTCGGAATATGGTCGTGTAACGAAATATGCCGCCATGCAAAATCTGGCAAAGGTGCTGCTAACCGCCCGCCGAACCGATGGTGCAAGTGTGGCCCTGGCCCGCAGTTATGCCGATTCGATAATAAACTCGGGCAACTACGGGTTGGCAAACCTGACCGATCTGTGGGATATTACCAAGCAACGTACCCCCGGTGTGATACAGGAGGTTATCTTTCCCGTACTCTACTCAAAAGATGTCGTGTTGAACGGCGATGGCAACAAGGCTCACCTCTATTTTGTATGTGCCTATCCCGAGCAACATCCGGGTGTGATACGCAGTATCCTCTATGGGCGTGGCTGGGACCGGTTGAAACCGACAAAATATACCTATCGTATGTATTTGCACCCCGGCACAGACGATGTGTCGACCGGCAAAATACTCGACAACAGAGCTGTGGCCTGGTTTCAGACCGAATGGAGAATAAACCGGGAGGCCGGATACATATACAGTTCTATCCTCTTCGACCCCAATCTGAAAGTGGACCGTGTGGTTTATCAGCCCACCGGTAGTCAGGCGATGATTGCACCGTTTTGGGGTTTCTCGCCCGCATATTGCAAGTCGGTGTGGCCGGTTTGGGTCTATCTGCCCGATTCGATGAAAGCCGTGGTAGGCACAGATATTCAGTCGATTAACAAGCCAAATGCCACGTGGCCATCGAACGTGCGGTTTTTCAACCATCTGATGTTTCCATACATCACCAAATATCTCGACCCTACCCGTCCCGATATTAACTACGAGGCCGGCTCGAAGGATGTGTTTGTCTATCGTTTGGCCGAAACATACCTGATTGCTGCCGAAGCCGCTTTTTTACAGGGCGACAGATATGCTGCACGAGATTATATCAATGTTGTGCGCAAAAGAGCTGAGCTAAACCATCCGGATATGCCAAATCTGTTGGATAAAATGTTGATATCGAGAGATGAAGTGACCGCTGCCTTTATACTCGATGAGCGTGGGCGCGAACTGATAGGTGAGCTCAACCGCTGGTACGACCTGAAACGGTTTGGTGTGCTGGAGGAGCGGATGAAGTGGCCCAATCTCTATTACGACAATCCGGTGACGTGGTACAACTATTGGTTGCGACCTATCCCGAGAGAACAATTGCTGCGGATAACCAACCCGCAGGATTTTCCGCAGAATCCGGGGTATAGTAATTGATTTATTTTGATTTGAAAATTATTTGATTTGAAGATTTGAAAATTAGATGATTAGATGATTTGAAGATGATTGCTCAATGATTATGCATTAAGAATTATGAATTAATAAAAATAATCTATATACATAACAAAACATGAAAAGGACAATTTTTTCTATTGCATTCGCTTTCCTTTTGCTGATGGCAAATGCACAGGTTCAGATCACGGGTCTGACGGTGGAACACCTGACCAATCCGATTGGGTTGGATGAAACGCAACCCAAATTGGGTTGGTTACTTACCGCGAAACAACGCAATGTGATGCAAACCGCCTACGAAATAGAGGTGAGCGACAATGTCACTATGAAGGGAAAACCCGTGTGGCAAACCGGTAAAGTGAAAACGGATGCCTCAATAAATATCGAATATGCAGGCGAAAAACTGCAATCGGGCAAACGCTACTTCTGGCGCGCGCGGGTGTGGGACAACAAAGGCAAATGCAGTGGCTGGAGTACCGTCAACTACTGGCAAATGGCTCTGCTCAACCGCACCGACTGGAAGGCGCAGTGGATAGAGTCGGATATCAAGGAAGTAAAACGTCTCTGCCCGCAATTCCGCAAGACATTCAGCACCACCAAAACCATACAATCGGCTACAGCCTACATCACTGCCCACGGTATGTATGAGGCAAATATTAACGGGAAAAAGGTGGGAGATGCTTTCCTTACACCGGGCTTTACAAGTTATAATAAACGTCTGCAATACCAGACCTACGATGTGACGGCTTCGTTGCAAAAAGGCGAAAACGTGATTGCCGTAAACGTGGGTAACGGTTGGTACCGCGGCTATCTGGGATGGGTTACGCAGGTAAACACCTGGGGCGATAAGCTTGGACTGCTGCTTCAGCTCGATATCACCTATACAGATGGCACAAAAGAGCAGATCATTACCGATAAATCGTGGAAATCGGCAACCGGAAGCATTGTGACTGCCGAAATCTACTACGGGGAGACTATCGATGCCAATAAGGAGACGAAGGGTTGGAAGACAGCCGGTTATGACGACTCGAAGTGGAGTGGCGTGACAGTGGCTGATTACAAAAAAGACAATCTGTTGTCAACCTACAACGAGCCGGTGAGAAAGCACGAAGTTTTCAAAGCATCGAAAGTAATAACCACCCCCAAAGGAGAAAAGGTGCTCGACTATGGCCAGAACCTGGTCGGTTTCGAAACCATCCGGGTGAATGGCAAAAAGGGAGACACCATCCGTATTTATCATGCCGAGGTGCTCGACAAAGCCGGAAACTTCTATACCGAAAACCTGCGTACAGCCACATCGGTCAGTACATACATTCTGTCGGGCAATGGAGAAGAGGTTTTTGAACCGCATTTCACCTTTTACGGTTTCCGTTACATAAAAATAGAAGGCGCACGGGGCGAAATTAAACCCGAAAACTTCCCGGCAGTAGCCCTCTACTCGGATATGCCGAAAACCGGAAGTTTCACCACCAGCAATCCGCTGATCAATCAGTTGCAAAGCAATATCACCTGGGGGCAGAAGGGTAACTTCCTCGATATTCCCACCGACTGTCCGCAGCGCGATGAGCGACTTGGCTGGACCGGCGACGCGCACGTATTTGTTCGCACAGCTGCATACAACCGGGGCGTTTATAATTTCTTTGCCAAATGGATGAAGGATGTGGCTGCCGACCAGTGGGAAGACGGACGTGTGCCCTGGGTGATACCTAACATATTTACCAAATCGAAAAAAGAGTCGGGTTCAACCGGCTGGTCAGACGTGTCTGCCATTATTCCGTGGAATATTTTCAGAGCTTATGGCGATAAAAAGATTTTGGAAAACCAATACCCAAGCATGAAGAAGTGGGTGGACTACATGAAAAACAAAAGCGTAAACAATCTGTGGAACACCGAAAAATTTCACTTTGGCGACTGGCTCTTCTTCCGCCCCGACGATGACAAAGACGGTATTGCCGCCATTACCGACAAACACATGATTGCCCAATGCTTTTTTGCCCATTCTACTCAAATGCTGATAAACGCAGCCGAAGAGCTGGGTAAAACAGACGATGTGAAGCTCTATACCGACCTGTTGGCCAAAGTGAAAAAAGCCTATATGGACGAATACATGACGGCCAATGGCGGACTGGTATCGAGCACGCAAACGGCTTATGTACTGGCGCTTCACTTCGATATGTTGCCCGAAAATCTACGTCAGCAGGCAGCAGACCGTTTGGTGAAAAACATTCGCCAATACAAAAATCACATTACAACCGGCTTTATCGGCACACCCTATATCTGCCATGTGCTTTCGCGCTACGGTCATACCGATGTGGCCTACCAATTGTTGCTGCAAAAAACCTATCCGTCGTGGTTATACCCTGTCACTGTGGGTGCTACCACCATTTGGGAACGTTGGGATGCACAGAAACCGAATGGCAATTTTCAGACTTCGGAGATGAACTCGTTTAATCACTATGCCTATGGTGCCATTGGCGACTGGATGTACCGTGTGGCAGCCGGATTGCGCGAAGCTGCACCTGCCTATAAACAAATAGTTGTACAACCTCATCCGGGTGCCGATTTTACCTATATGAAAGCAGATTTGAAGACCCCTTACGGAAATGCGGCATCGCACTGGAAAATCGAAGGCAATCAGTTTATCATGGAGGTTGAAGTGCCTGTGAATACAACAGCTACCATTTACATTCCGACTGCATCGGCCGGCGATATCACAGAGAGTGGCAAGGCGCTTTCGGCCTGCAAAGATGTGACTGTTTCGGGCGTCGAAAATGGGTATGTGGTGGTGAAGGCTGGTTCGGGCCGGTATTTGTTTTCGGCTAAGAAGTAAATTCGATTTGAAAATTGGTTGATTTGAAAATATGAAGATTAAAAAAAGAATTGATTTGAAGATTTGAAAATTAAGTGATTTGAAGATGGCCGATTTGAAAGTTTGAAGATGAATTGATTTGAGGATGGGTCGATTTGAAAATTTGAAGATGAATTGGTTTGAGGATTTGAAAATGGATTAAATTATAATTATTGATAAAATATTGAGTATGAAAAGAATAAATTTGATGTTGTTTTCCCTTTTGATGTCTGCTGTGGCATTTGGGCAAATGAAAAAGAGTATTGCGGAGTTTCAAAATTTTCCGGCGAATGCCGACCCGAAAAAGGTGGGTGTGATTATCACCGAGCGTTTTCTGGTGAAACCTCATTCGAGCACCGGCTCGTGGTGTACAGAGCAGATGCTGAAAGAGGGCGGACACTATAACTGTCCGGTCGATCATATTGTTTACCCCGATGTTTGTACCTGGTATGGCGGGTTTTCGTTTGCCAAACTGACTGGAAATACGGCTTTGGCCAATAAGCTGATTAAACGTTGCGAACCGATACTGGACAAAGAGGCGCACCTTATCCCACCGGCTAACCATGTGGATAACAATGTGTTCGGGATAATTCCGCTCGAAGTCTATTTTATCAACAAAGACAAACGCTACTACAATATCGGGATGCGGATGGCCGACGAACAGTTTAAGGCATTGAGCAACGAGGAGTATGCAAAACTTACCCCTGACGAAAAACTGTGGTACAGCATGGGATATACCTGGCAAACCCGTTTCTGGATGGACGATATGTACATGATTACCATGATACAGACTCAGGCTTACCGCGCTACCGGCGACAAAAAATACCTCGACCGTACAGCGCGCGAAATGGTGGCTTACCTCGATAAGTTGCAGCAAACCAACGGATTGTTTCACCATGCGCCCGATGTGCCAATTTTCTGGGGACGTGGCGATGGCTGGTTGGCAGCTGGTATGGCAGAGCTGTTGCGCGATATGCCGAAGGACAATATCTACCGTCCGCGCATCATGGATGGATACAAAAAAATGATGGCATCGCTGCTGAAATATCAGGATAAAGATGGTATGTGGCACCAAATTATTGACGACCCCAAAGCATGGAAGGAGACTTCATGCACCGGTATGTTTACATTTGCCTTCATTACCGGTGTGAAAAACGGCTGGCTCGATGCCAAAACCTACGCGCCTGCTGCCCGTAAAGGCTGGATTGCTCTCTGCGGATACATCAACAAAGAGGGAGATGTGACCGATATTTGCGAAGGGACGAACAAGAAAAACGACTATCAGTATTATCTGGACAGAGCCAAACGTACCGGCGATTTGCACGGTCAGGCACCTGTACTGTGGTGTGCTTCGGCTTTGTTGAGGTAGATTGATTTGAAGATAATTTGATTTGAAAATTTGAATATTGGTCGATTTGAAGATGAGATGATTTGAAAATTAATTGATTTGAAAATTTGAAGATTGAATGATTTGAGGATGTTTTTTATTGAAATATTTAATGGGATTTGAAAATTTGAAATGTGAGTAGAATTTTCAAATCCTTTTTTAATACAGAAGAAAGAAAAAATGCAGAGATTATTAACCTTAATAGTTGCCTTTGTGCTTTTCGGTCTGGCACAGGCACAGGATTGGAAAACAGATCGGGAAGTCCGTTATCAGCCCGATAAAGGAGATTTTGTTATTAAAAACGGCAAAAACCGGTTCAACCGCTCATTGTATGGTGTAAATACCGAGTTTCGGGTTGAGGCCGGCGACGTGCCCGAATTTGCGCTTTACCTGCCGGGAATGGGTGGAAACCTGAAATTCGCTTTGCTCAAAGGCGATAAGGCTATCTGGCTGACCGATGCTGCGCAGATAGAAACGCGCTATCGGCCCGGTTCGATGATATACACCATTACCGACCCATTGCTGGGAAAAGGAAGCATTCAACTTCATGTTTTGGCTATGGCTAAAGATGAAGGTATGGTGCTGAAAATGGTTGGGAATAAGACAACTGATGTGCGTGTAATTGCGGTTTACGGTGGTGCTTCCAACGAAGTATTCCGGCGGGCCGGCGAGCGCAATGTGGATGCTGCCGATTGTTTTTATCTGAAAGCGAATAACTGCAAAGGCAATGAATATCAGTTGAATAATAACAGCTTCTCTGTGAAGTTCGGTCAGAAAACAGTGATTGCCGGCGGTTCGCATCTGGTGGACAAGGTACCCACTACCGGACGAACCTTGCGGGGGACATTTCCGGCATCAGCTGTATTGAAAATCAAAGATATTTCAGCTGTAAATGATCTGAAATCATTGTCCGAAAACAGAGAAACCCCTGCATCTCCGGTTTTGTGTGCAGAAGTGGCACTGGAACAAAACAAACCACTCTATTTCTCTGTGTACAACCGGCCTGATAATCAAACCATTCAGGCGAATGTTTTATCCCAAATATTTGACGAAGCAGAAAAAGCCCGGGCAAGCCTGGTTGCCCGCATTGAGATAAATACCCCCGACAAATACCTGAATGCTATGGGCGGAGCACTGGCTGTGGCCGGCGATGCTATCTGGCAGGAGCCGTCGTATCTGCATGGCGCCATTTCGTGGCGGGTGCGTATTCCGGGATGGCGTGCAGCCTATGTGGCTACTGCTTTGGGGTGGAATGACCGGGCGAAAACACATTTTACAGCTTACGCAAATTCGCAACTCATGTCGCCCGCATCGGGTCCTGTGGAGATGGATACTGCTATGAGTTTTGGCCGTCCTAAAAAGCGCATCGGGACTGCTTTTTACAGCAGTGGCTTTATCTGTTCGCTGCCCGACAATCCAAAGCCGGGCGACCTGTCTATGTACGATATGAATTTGGTTTATATCGATGGGCTGCTGCGTCATATTTACAACACCGGCGATCTGGAATTTGCAAAAAAACTGTGGCCAACTATCGAGCGGCACCTGGCGTGGGAAAAACGCACATTCGATGCAGATGGCGATGGGTTGTACGATGCTTTTGCCTGTATTTGGGCAAGCGACGCGCTACAATACAGCGGTGGTGGCGTTACGCATTCGTCGGCTTACAACTATTTTCACAACAAATGTGTGGCCGAATTGGCCAAACTCACCGGCAAAGATGCAACACCGTACCTAAAGGAGGCGGAACGCATACTCAAAGCCATCAACACCAAACTCTGGATCAAAGAGAAAGGACAATATGCCGAATTTGTGGATGCGCTGGGTCTGAAACTCACCCACGAAGCAGCCGGTTTGTGGACCGTTTACCACTCTATCGACTCTGAAATTGCCGATCCGTTTCAGCAATATCAGACGTTGCGGTATGTAGATGCGCAAATTCCTCATATTCCGTTCAAAATAAAAGGATTAGAAGGTGAGAAATTTCAGGTGGTAACCACCACCAACTGGATGCCCTATTACTGGTCGATAAACAACGTGGCACCCGCCGAACAGTTGCACACCGCATTGGCATACTGGCAGGGCGGTCGCAACGAGAAGGCTTACACCTTGTTGAAATCGATGGTGATGGATAATCTCTTTTGTGGTTCAAGTCCCGGTAATTTCCCCATGATGTCCGTGTACAATGCTGCCGGACATATCGAGAGTTACCGCGATTTTGCCGATGTTATTGGCATTGCTTCGCGCACCATTGTCGAAGGGCTTATCGGGCTTCGTCCCGATGCTGTTCATGGTCGGATGACTATCAGACCCGGTTTCCCGGCAAAATGGGATTTCGCCTCATTCAGTTTGCCTTATCTGGGTTTTAACTTCAAATATTCGGGCAAAAAAAGCCTTTACGCCATTACTCAAAAACGGGAAAACCAATTGACCACAAATCTGCAAATTGTGGCAAAAACGGATAAAGTAGCAGCCGTCAGGGTGAATGGAAAACCCGCAAAGTACAGGGTGATGACCGAAAATGTGGGTGCACCTTTGTTGGAAATAGAACTACCGGCCAATGCCAAAAATAGCGTTGAGATAATCTGGGCCGGCAATGCCATTCAACCAACGCCGGCCGAACTGAAATCGGCTTCCGGCGAAACCAAAACGGTGAATTTGAAGGCTGCGATTTTGGATGTGAATGACCCGCAGGGCATTGTAGCCGACAAAAAAATAGTTGGTTCGCAATTACAGTTAAAACTAAACGGAGTGAGTGGCGGGCGCACGTTATTTGCCCGTCTGAAACAGGGAGAAATGATCTGGTGGCAGCCTATCCATGTCAATATGAGTCCGGCCGTTGAGATTGTGTCTGGCAATGCCGAAGATGCTGATAATCTGAATTTGTATGTCAGAAATAACACGGATAAGGCAATTTCGGGTACACTGACTGTTGGCAAAAAAAGTGGAAATCCATTCGTAAGGAAGCTGTCTGTTCAACCCAATTCATTATCGGAATTGGTGAAGGTATCAATCCAATTTGCCGTTACAGGAACAAATGATGTCGAATTCAGTGCCGATAATGGATTGATAGTCAATGAACAAATCGTCAACTGGATGTTGCCGGTTAAGGCAAATGCCGTATTTGAGAACGTAAATATAAGTTCGACCTTCAACGACAAAGTGAACGCAATTTTTGCCAAAAACAAATACATGTCGCCACGTTCGCCCTACACCACGTTGCAACTTCCGCTGCAAGGCATGGGTGACTGGTGTGTGCCGCTTCGCATGGTGGCGGTGAACGATAGCGGTTTCAGGGCATCGGCGGGAAATAATCTGTTTACAACGCCGTTTGGGTTGACATTTACCACCCCTCAGGCTGCCGAAAAACCGAATATTGCCTTTACCTCGTTGTTCGATAATTATCCCGATTCACTTTCCGTTCCGCTCACCGGCAAGGCAAGTCATGCCTATTTGCTGATGGCCGGCTCTACCAATCACATGCAAAGCCGCATGGTAAACGGATGTGTAAAAGTGACCTATACCGATGGCAGCGAAAGTGTGTTGAGGCTGATAAATCCCGAAACCTGGGCACCCATCGAGCGCGATTATTTTACCGATGAGTTTTCGTACAAAATGAATAAACCGCGGCCTTATCGCGTGGTGCTCAAAACCGGAAAAGTAGCCCGCAATCTCGAAAATGAGATAAAAGGCGAAGCTCTCGATGCACGACTGATAGAGGGTGGCGGAGCTATCATTCTCGATTTGCCGCTCGATAAAAACAAAGAACTGAAATCGCTGACCCTCATATCCAAAGCCAATGAAGTAGTGATTGGGCTGATGGGGGTGACGCTGGACAGAAACTGATTTTGTTGTTTGTATAATACATTATTGGCCGAATATTGTTGTTTGTAAACAACAATATTCGGATATTTTGTTGTTTGTACAAAACAATAGCGATGCAAACAGAAATCTCTGATCGGCTCAGGCTCAGCCCCATAACTGTCCAGTCAGGAAAAAAATATAGTTTTTTCCGGCCGGTATAACCAGATGTAAGAAGTCTGCTTTATTAATGAACGTTTATTTGATTTTTTAATATTAAATATTCTAAACCGAATACTATGAAACGACTGATTATTTCACTTTCCACTTTTCTCATTCTTATAGGAAGTGTAGCCGCAAAACCGGCAAAAAAAGAACTTATCATTACACAGGCCGGAGCCGTTGGCGACAGCATTACCCTGAATACACAAATTATTCAGCAAAGTATAGATAAACTACACGCCGAAGGGGGAGGCATACTGGTTGTGCCCAAAGGTATTTTCCTCACCGGTGCCATTTATCTGAAACAGGATGTGGATTTGCGCATCGACAAAGATGGCGTGTTGAAAGGTTCTGTCGACCGTGCCGACTATCCGCCCATCGACCGGCGCATCGAGGGACATATCGAACCGAAGTTTTGTCCCGCGCTCATCAATGCATACAACATAACCGGGTTGAAGATTTACGGCGAAGGAACTATTCAGGGTGGGGGACAACCTTTCTGGACTGAGTTCTGGACACGACTTGCTGCCGACAAAACCACCAAGAACCTCGATGTCTATCGTCCGCAAAACATTTTTGTTCAGGATTGTAAAGATGTGGAAATAAGTGGGTTAAAGTTGCGCGGTTCAGGTTTCTGGAATCTGCACATGTATCGCTGCCGGTGGGTGAAAATTGAAAACCTCGATATCCGCACCCCGCTGCGGGCGCCAAGTACCGACGGGATAGATGTGGACAGTTCGCAGGATATCTTCATTACCGGCTGCTATATTTCGGTGGACGACGATTGCATTGCTATGAAAGGGAATAAAGGAATTGACGCCATGAAGGACAAAACAAGCCCGGCGGTTGAGCGGGTATTAATCACAAATTGCACCTTCAACCTCGGTTATGGCGTAGTAACACTGGGCAGCGAGGCGACAATTGTACGAGACATTACCCTGAAAAACTGCACACTGAAAGGTCCCGATGTCAACACCCTGCTTCGCGTGAAAGTGAGAACCGACACCCCGCAACAGTACGAAAACATCAGCATAAAGAACATCACGGTAGATGGACGTTTTACCCTGATCCGGCTTGCCGGTTGGAGTCAATACAAAAACACACAGGGGCAACCCGATCCCCGGCATCAGATAAAAAATATTGAGATAAAAAATGTTCGGGGAACACTTGCCCATTTTGCCGATATAGATCCGCCTGTCAATACTGTGGTGGAGGGCATTACGTTTAAAAATATAGATGTAAAGTCGCTTACACCGCAATATAAGGCAAGGGTACTGAAAACTGATAAGTTCGTCGTGAAGAGCTGCTATGTAAATGGGCAGGCTGTTGATTTAAAGACTGAGTAGGCATAGTTTTTACCGCAATCCGGAAAAGAGATAACGGTAGATGCCTGGTCTATTGATTGTGTTGATGTTTGTATTGTAGAGATGTGGATGGTGATCGTTTTTGAAGAGGGAATTTTTTTGTCTATATTTGTATGCGATAAAAATAATTCTCTCTTAACTCTGGTCATGAAAAAAATAATCACACAAATTCTCTTTTTTGCCTTGTTATATCCCTACGGAGTCAGGGGTCAAAATGTTAATAGTCAGGATTCATTAAGGAGAGGATTTCAAAATCCACCTGTATCAGCAAACCTTTCGGCTTACTGGCAATGGATGGGCGGACATATCACCAGGGAAGGGATTACACGTGATCTCGAAGCCATGTCGAAGAACGGAATTACCGATGTTAATCTGTTTAATCTCAGCTCGTATCAGGAGTCTGATTTTGGCATTCCCAAAGTAAAGTTTGCGTCCGGCGGGTGGATGGAGATGTTTCGGCATACTTTACGCGAGGCCAACAGGCTTGGCATGGTTGTCGGAGCCGAAAACTGCGACGGATGGTCGCAAAGCGGAGGTTCGTGGGTGCCTGTCGATAAGTCGATGAAGCAATACATTTGGAGTAAAACGCAGCTACGGGGTGGTCAAGCTGTTAACATCAGGCTTGATAAGCCGGTTGGCAAAACCAAAAACTTCTACCGGGATATATGTGTCGTTGCTTTCAGGTCACCTGTTCAATCAGGCTTTTATCAGAAAAGTCATATTAAAACAACAGAAGGGCAACCTGTGACCACTCTCACCGATGGCAATCCTGTGAGTTGTTATTACCTCAAAGCTGATCAATCGGTCGATATTCAGTTTAAAGAATCTTATCTGGTCGAAAAGGTTTTAATTCATATTCAAAAGGTGTTTGAATGGAAAAATGACAAATTTAATGCTACTTTCGAACTGCAAAAGTCAAACGACGGCATCAACTATTCGTCTGTGTCTGCTTTGAAAGTCAATTGTTTAAATGAACCCGTTGTACTGAATATACCAGCGACAGAAGCAACCTGTTTTAGGCTTGTCTCAAAAAACAGAAATGTAGAAATAGCCGAACTCGCTCTGTTAAAAAATGGGGAGAGGGGGTTGTTTCATCCACAAATAAGTTTTCATCAGATTAAAACAGTGACTACGCAGGCGCAAAATATGAATGACTATTTTGCCCAAAGCAATCCGACTGATCAGAAATATTTTATTCCGTCGGTTGCTGAAGTTATTGATATTTCGCAGAAAATGACTCAGGATGGACAACTATACTGGCAGGTGCCCGAGGGTAACTGGACCATCATTCGAATGGGATATTCCGGAACCGGCAAAACAAACTCGATGGGAACCATTGAAGGGACAGGCTACGAGTGCGACAAAATGGATACCACAGCCGTAAATCTGTTTTTTGATGGTTATGCACAAAAATTAATTGATGCATCTGGTCAATATAAAGGAAATACATTCAAATACCTTTTGATTGATAGCTGGGAGTGTGGATATCAAAACTGGACATCGGGATTTGAAAAGGAATTTTTGAAGCGGCGCGGATACAGCATAATTCCGTTTGTCCCGGTGCTATGTGGCGAAATTGTTGGTAACTCTGAATATAGCGAGGCATTTCTGCACGATTTCCGAAAGACAATTTCTGACCTGATTGGAGAGAATTATTACAGGCACATGGCGGAGCTTTGCCACAGAAATGGTTTAAAACTTCATTCGGAAGTTATTTATGGCGATATTCCCTTGCCGGGTGGTGCGCCCTATCCGCCACTCGACATATTGAAAGTGAACAGTTACATTGATGAACCTACAACCGAGTTCTGGGCGCGAATCAATCCACTGGATACATCTTTATCGTACAATTTGAATCACCGCATCTATTCAACTTTTCCGGCGCATGCTGCAAAAATGTACGGCAAACCCATCGTAGGTTCTGAGGCTTACACAAGTTACGAAAGTTATAGCACATCGCCCTGGAATTTAAAACTTTGGGGCGACAAGGCATATACCGAAGGTGTAAACAAGTTCATTCTGCACAGCTATGTGCATCAGCCTGTCGAAAAAAAACCGGGTTTCACTCTTTCGCATTTTGGCAATGCATTTAATCGGCATAATACCTGGTGGGAGAGTTCCGGTTCGTGGTTCGAATTCCAACGCAGGGTACAGTTTATTCTTCAAAAAGGTAATACTGTTTCTGATATTTTGGTCTATGCCGGAGACCGGTTGCCGTTAAGGGGAAATGCACCGACATCTGTGTGCGGTTTCAGGGCAGACTATTGCAATGCAGATCTTCTCGGTGGCGCAAAAGTTGAACATGGAAATATTCTACTCACAAATGGATATAGCTATCAGTTGCTTATGTTGAATGACAATGCAATAGAGTTTTCTACGCTGAGAAAAATTGATGAGTTGGTGAGGTCGGGTGCAAAAGTTATTTGTCCGAAACCGGATAGAATGCTTTCTTTAAATGATTTAAGTGATGAGAACAGATACGAATCCGTTCGTATTATTAAACGGCTTTGGTCGCATGCCGATCCGTCTTTGGGAGGAAATGCCATTATCTCAGATAGTCTGTCTATCAGAAATCTGAAAAATGATGTGTTGCCTGACTTCTTAATAAAGGGTGCTATTGCGGACGATTTTATGTTTATTCATAAGCGCGATGCGAATTCCGACTACTATTACCTGGTAAGTCTCGATTCTGTGCGGACCAAACATGTAGAAATTTCTTTCAGAATAAAGGGCAAAAGACCAGAAATATGGGACCCGGTTGATGCCTCGGTTCAGAAACCAATGCTTTACTCAACCTCGGATAATTATACATCATTGCCTATATCATTCGACCCAAAGCAGTCTCTTTTTGTGGTGTTCAGGAGTTCCGATTCCATACATTTCGAAAAATTAGTGGATGATAATGCCAAACAGCTCTTTCCGTCTGCGTTGAATAAAATGGATAGAGTTCCATCTTTTCGGTCAAATAAAGAGTGGGTTACCTGTTCCGTTCCTGTAAAGGGTCATTATGTTCTGTCGGATAATTGTGGTAAACAATTGTCTTTCGATGCGAATAACGAAGAGGTAATAGCATTGAATAATGCGCGGATTACCCTGTTGGACGAACCAACTGTGAAGCCATTTACGGTGAATTGCCTGAAATCACTAACTCTATTCGGCGATTCTTTGATAAAATATTATTCCGGAACAGCGGAATATGCATTTGAATTTACTTTTCCAAAGAGGGTTATCAATAAGAAAAAACAGATATTTCTCAATTTAGGTCGTTTTGGCGCCACTGCACAGGCAGAGCTGAATGGCAACCTGCTTCCCGTAGAATGGGTTCCTAACCGTAGAACAGAAATAACTTCCTTACTCAATCCCGGACGGAATAAGTTGTTAGTGAGAGTCACTAACCCCTGGCGAAACCGGCTAATTGGTGATGCCCGGAATAACCAAAAGGCGAAACGGTGGACAACACTTCCGCTTTACAACAGCAAGGAGGGGGTAAAACAGGAGTTACTGCAATCGGGGCTGGCAGACCCTGTACGCATTATAATAAAATCGGTTGTCGCAGCAAAGTGAGCCTATTTATTTCCCCCCGAAAAGCAGAATTATTTTTTCAGATAATTCTGCTTTTTCTTTAAGGGTTTCCCCCGAAATGAGTGTCTCTTATTCAAACCTTGTAAATTAAATCTTTATATCGCAAATATGAAAAAGACACTACATCTGGTGAGTCTGTTCTCACTGCTTTTCGTTTTTTATTGTTGCCAGCAGGAGCTGACAATGGACGAGATTTACTCGCAACGCCCACCTTACAATGCCCGCAATGTTCTTGAATTCAGAATACCGAGTGCACCCAATGTATACAACGATGTGGTGCTCGACTTTGTGGCTGTACCCAGTGTGAAAACATCGGATTATGGAAACAAATCTTGCATCGACGAAACCAACAAGATAATCTACATCGACCTGCCCCGGCACGTAATTGATACTGCGCTCGTTTTTAAGGCTATTCTTGGCATCGGAGCCCGTTGCGAACCGGCGAACTTCACCGCAATGAACCTCGACTCGGT
>CAZHNZ010000047.1:0-28237 GCA_964534355.1 uncultured Parabacteroides sp. | reverse complement strand
GCTTCGAGGTTCATGTAGCACAGGGCAGGAATTTCGATATTCGCCTGTCTGGCAGCCTTGTAAATGGTGGTGCCCTGCGGAACTTCTATTGTTTTATTATCTATGGTCAGTTTTACGTTACTCATCTTAATTTACAATTACGGCATTAAATTTACATTTGTCGATACAGGCACCACATTTGATACAAAGTGAGGTGTTGATGGTGTGCAGCTCCTTGCGTTGTCCGCTGATGGCGCCTACCGGACATGCTCTGGCACAGGCGGTACATCCAATGCAATTGTCTTCAACAATGGAGTAAACCATTAATGATTTGCAGACACCGGCCGGACATTTTTTGTCAATTACGTGAGCCAGATATTCGCCTTTGAATGCTTTCAGTGTAGATAGGATGGGGTTGGGCGATGTTTGTCCCAGACCACACAATGATGTGTCTTTGATTACGTTACCCAGGTTCACCAGACGATCCAGATCCTCTTTTGTGCCGTTGCCCTGAGATATTTTTTCCAGGATTTCGTGCAAACGCTTGTTGCCAATACGGCAGGGCGCACATTTGCCACACGACTCTTCCACGGTAAATTCGAGGAAGAATTTGGCCACATCCACCATACAGTCGTCTTCGTCCATCACAATCATACCACCCGAGCCCATCATAGAGCCGGATGCAATCAGGTTGTCGTAGTCGATAGGGGTATCGAGGTCTTTTTCTGTCAAACAACCGCCTGAAGGACCGCCGGTTTGAACTGCTTTGAATTTTTTGCCGTTTTTGATGCCGCCGCCAATTTCGAAAATAACTTCGCGCAGGGTAATACCCATCGGAACCTCAATCAGTCCGACGTTGTTTACCTTACCTGCCAGGGCGAAAACTTTTGTTCCTTTCGATTTCTCTGTTCCGATAGCGCTGAACCAGGCAGCACCTTTGTTGATAATGGCCGGGATGTTGGCGTATGTTTCAACGTTGTTTACGTTGGTTGGTTTTTTCAGGTAACCCTCTACGCTGGGGAATGGTGGTTTCAATGTAGGTTCGCCACGGCTTCCCTCCATCGAGTGGATAAGGGCGGTCTCTTCGCCGCAGACAAACGCACCTGCACCGTAGCGCAATTCGATGTCGAACGAGAAGTCTGTACCCAATATATTGTCGCCCAGCAAACCACATTCGCGTGCCTGCCGGATAGCTGTTTTGAGGCGGTCGATGGCCAAAGGATATTCGGCACGGATGTAAACCAAACCATACTGAGCGCCGGTGCAATAGGCATTGATAGCCATGGCTTCGATGACCGAGTGTGGGTCTCCCTCCAGAATAGAACGGTCCATAAATGCACCCGGGTCTCCCTCGTCGGCATTACAAACCACATATTTTACGTCGCTTTGAACTTTGCGGGTGATGTCCCATTTTAGTCCGGTTGGGAATCCGCCGCCGCCACGACCGCGAAGTCCTGACGCCATAATCTCTTTGATGACCTCTTCCGGAGTCATTTCTGTCAATACCTTACCCAGGGCCTGGTAGCCATCGCGTGCGATAAATTCAGCAATGTTTTCGGGGTCGATAATACCACAGTTGCGGAGAGCAATTCGGTATTGTTTTTTGTAAAACTCCATACTTTTGGAGTCGGCGATATACTCTTCTGTTTCGGGATCCTTGTAGAGAAGTCTCTCTACTTTACGTCCTTTTACGATGTGTTCTTCTACAATTTCAATCGCATCGGTTGGTGTAACCTGCGTGTAGAAAGTATTGTCGGGGATGAATTTTACAATCGGGCCCTTTTCGCAAAAGCCAAAACAGCCGGTTTTTACAACCTTGGCAAAGCTTTCAAGCCCCTGATTTTTAATTTCAGATGTAAGATTCTCAAAAACCTGATCACTCTCGGAGGCCCTGCAACCTGTACCTCCACAAACCAAAACGTGAATTTTATAGTCAGACATTATATATTTATTTTTCTGTTTCGTCGAAATTTTTATAATTTTTTGGGATAATTCCTTCGACCAATTCACCCATTTTGATGTATTTCTCGATGATTTCATCCGCTTTGGCTTTGTTGACATAGCCAAATACAATTGGTTCCTTGCCGGGAACTAATACTTCTACGGTAGGTTCTGCGTAGCAGTATCCCATACAGCCGGTTTGAGTGACCACAGCTTCCACTTTTCGTTTGTCTAATTCTTCTGCCAGAAAGGTCATTATTTCGCGCGAACCCGATGTAATACAGCAGGTTGCCATGCCTACCCTTACTTGTATCAAATCCTCAGATTTCTCGCTTTTTTCTCTCAGCGATGTTTTTGATTTCAGCTCGTCGCGCAGTTGACGCAAATCGTCGAGATTCTTTACTTTTTTCATTCTTTTATAGTATTAATGTATTTATCCACACCGAAAGATGCAGCAAAAATACGAAAAAAAGAGCAAAGTAGAAAATCTCTTATCTGTTTAAGTTATTGATTGAATGATGCTTCGGATATACTCCAATACCTCTTTGCTGGTAATAGGAATTTCTTCTAAAACTTCTTTTATTTTAAAAGTGTTAATATGAACGTCATTGGATTCTGTGGCGTGATTATAGGTGAAGTCGATTTGAGGATATGCCACAATAAGGCTGATGAATGTGGCTGCCATGTCGCCCATCGGTTGTCGATCGAAGTGATTGTGCATAAATGTAGCCGTAATGACGGTGCCTTTTCCGGGTTCAGACCAGATATTGACGCTTCCGCCTGTCATTTCGGCATGTTGTTGCAATAGCGGTATGCCCAGCCCGGTTTTTTTGTTTTTTGTGGTGAAAAATGGATTCGACAGCGCTTGCAATGTCTCTTCGTCCATTCCTTTCCCATTGTCAGATATAGATATTATGTACTGGTTGTCTGCCAATGATTCGGTAACTTCAATGCCTATTTCGGTTGCGCCGGCGTGCACCGAATTTTGCACAATGTCCAGAATGTGTAGCGATAGTTCTTTCATTTAAGCACTGTTTTTCGGCCGTTTGTTTGGCTGAGAGCCATCTTTATTTCGTTAAAGGTCGGACGGTCTATGTCGAACCAAAGGTTGTTGGTGCCAATTCGTTCGAGAGAATGGGCATCCGAATTTCGAATAATTGTTCTGTTCTGAAGTTCCGGCTTACGGGCCACGTAGCCCGCGATATCCGAACTGTCCGAAAGTTCAAGTGCTTCTGTTTGTAGTCCTTTGGGTAGAAATCCGAGTTGTGAGTAGAGCCCGAAGTAGGGGCGGTCGATGTGGGCGGGGATAAAAATACCGTTCAGCCGGTGTACTTCCCTGGATACGGTTTCGATATCGGCTGTCAGTGCCGAAAAAAGCGAAAATTCTATCTCATCCACGATGTTTTCGTCGCGGTCCACCACCAGTTGAAATCCAAATTTGTCGGTGTCATTCTCTATTGTCGGCAAATGATTGTCTAAAAAACGCTGAAATTCCTCTGTTACCTCTACCGATTCGAAAAAGGCCAGACAATGTACCTCCTCCTGCGTATTAACTTCTACTCCGGGCAGAACAAACAGGTTATTCTCCTGTCCTAACTCAGTCATCAGCCGGGCGTGTCGGGTAGAGTTGTGGTCTGTAATGCCCAGAATATCAATTCCGTGCCGAACAGCATAGTCGATAATGTTGGTCGGGCTCATGTCTAAACCGGCACAAGGCGACACCACCGAATGTATATGCAGATCGGCACGGAACAGGTTCATCTTTCAGCTTGTAAAAGGCAGTACAATTTACCGGCAAATTCGAATGCGGGCAGAGAGGTTCGCAGCAGTACGACCTCTTCATCTTTCGCCAGTTCGATGGTGTCGGCCGCAGGTTCGAGGTTGTTGACCAGTACAATCGCAGATAGCTCTTTGAGCGAAGCCACCGCGATAATATTCTTGTGGACCTGGATGGTTGCCCAGAGATTGCCCTCTTTCGAATTGCCCATCACATCGCTCAGCAAATCAGACAGAAAGCCACCGGTGATGGTTCTGTCCAGATGCTCGTTGCCGCAAATTATATCCAGTTCTATTTTTTGAATCAGTTCTGAAAGTGTCATAGCTATTATCCGATAATGTTTTTAAATCTGCCTTTTCCCCAAATGCGTTCGGCTCTGTTCTCTTTTTCGGGTAGGGTATTGAGTGCGCTTTGCATAAATATGCAATTGGCGGTATGTGCTTCACCCTGAGCAATATCTTCGGCCAGAGTTTTGCACGATGGAGAGCCACATGCGCCACAGTCTATGCCGGGCAGATATTTGTTGATGCGGGCAATTTTCTCCATTTTATGCATAGCGGCATCCATATCTTCGTCCAGCTTCAGCGTAGAACGGGGTTCTATTCTGTCGATAAAAACGCGGGAGCGCAGGTAGTCGTAGTGTTTGTATATCGTTTTGTTGTAGCGAAGCTTGCCCTCTATTTGGTTTGTTTTGTATTTCAGAATGCGGTCGTTGAGGCGTTCGCTGGTCAAAAAGCGGTTTGATGGTGTCAGGATGCCTCCGGCGCAGCTTTCGTCGCAGGCCCGAAGTTCAATGAAGTCGAAATTATCGACCACACCATTTTCAATTTGTTCCAGAAAATCGATCACATTTTGTATGCCGTCGATGGCAATGCAGCGGCCATGTATATGTTTGGATTCACCGCCGGTGAGCCCCCAGGCAATTTCATCTTCATGCAATTGCTCTTTTTCGGGCACAATACAGGTAGAATTGGTCTCTTTTTTGAAGCTGCCATACACTTTGTTGAACAGCAAATCGAGATTGATTACACCATCTATGGGCGAGTGTTTTTCGCCTACGGGGCTTTTTACCGCCGCTATTTTGGCCGCACAGGGCGTTACGTAGAAAATGCCGATCTCATTTTCTTCGAATCCGCGCTCCATCAGCTCTTTCTTGAATGCTGTTGCTGCAAGGTCAAGGGGTGCTTTCAGCTGCATGATGTGCTCTGTCAGGCTGGGGAATCGAACCTGAATGAGGCGAACTATCGAGGGGCAAAAGGAGGAGATAACCGGTCGGATATCTTTGTTTTTCTCTACGTATTTGTTTATCTCTTCAATGAGGATTCCCGATCCGTGTTCGGCTTCATACACATGTGTAAAGCCCTGTTCGAGTATTCCGCTGTAGATTTTGCGCGGGCGAAAATCGCGGGGAAACTGGCCAATCAGTACAGAAGGCACCAGTGCTACCCGGGCTTTGTATCTGAAAATGTTGCTGAAGTCGTCCTGTTCGACAATAATCGCATTTACCGGGCAAACATTCATGCAGTTGCCGCAATCGATACATTTGTTGGCAATCAGTTTGGCTTTTCCGTCTTTGACGCGAAGAGCCTCGGTGGGGCACACCTTGATGCAGTGTGTGCAGCCGTAGCATACCTCTTCCCTGATGGTCAGGGCATGATGAAAATTTTGTTGTTCTACCATCTCTGTCTCTATTTTAAAAAGGTCGTAATTTCGACCGTTGTGCCTTTGCCTACTTCTGATGCAATTTTGAGCTCATCGCTGTTTTTTTTGATATTCGGAAGTCCCATGCCTGCACCAAATCCCATTTGTCGTACCAGCTCCGATGCCGTGGAATAGCCCTGTTGCATCGCCTGATCAATATCCGGAATGCCGGGGCCCTGATCTACGAACTTCAGATAGACTTTCGAAGAGTCGATTTCGACAGACATGGTTCCCCGGAAAGCATGAGCCACAATGTTTACTTCGGCCTCGTACATGGCTACCGCAATGCGACGAACCAGATGCGGTGCAATATTCAACTGTTTAAGAATCTTCTTTACCTGGCTCGATGCCTGACCGGCCTGGCTGAAGTCATCCCCAATTATTTCATATTCTAGCTTCATAATCAATAGACTGGTTCTAATCCGTTTTTATACAATGCACCACTCACCGAATAGAGAGATTTCTCGGACAGGATAATGGTCATTTTCTCTCTCTTTGCCAGAGCCAGAAACTCCTTTGATGGTTTCTTGTTTCTCACAATTACGATGTGGTAAATCTCGGCCATCTCTGCTGTGCGCAGGGTTTGCAGATGATTCAGGCCTGTTATCAGCAATATCTTCCCTGCCTCCAGCGTCAGTACGTCACTCATCAGATCTGTTGCAAATGCTTTCTCTACCTGTTGTTCTTCCAGGTTATCGCCGCAAACGACTTTTCCACCTATTATCTCTACTATTTCCGACAGACGCATGTAATTCCTTTGTTAGTTTTGTGTCGCAAAATTAATCTTTTATTTAAAACAATTGAGCTGAAATAGACTTTCTTTGCCTGTTTAACTTTTCTTTTCGGAGGTTATACGCATACCAGCCATGGCCAAATAGACAATGAGTAATAAATAGGCCCCCAGAGCAACCCATTCGGATGCCGGATTGGCCAGCCACTCTTCGTTCACAAAATTGAATCCGCCGAATCGCATGGTGGCACTTGCAACGCCCATCAGCGCACCACCGGCAATGAATCCTGAGGCGATTAGCGTCCCTTTTTCCACTCTTTGGGCGTTTACGGAGGCCTCTTTGCTGCGCGAGCCCACATACCAGTTGACCAAACCGCCAATCAGCAGCGGTTTTATGACGGCAGCCATGGCGTTGGCCTGAGGTGCAGCAAGAGCGCCGCTTGTGAATCCGTATGTCTTGTTGAGTACCAGAATAACTCCGCCCACTGTGGCGGCCGACACCAGGGTTCCCAAAAACTTCCATCCCTGTTGTTTAGCCGGTGTGGAACCAAGCCAATATCCGATTTTCAGGTCGGTGATAAAACCTCCGGCCATAGAGAGGGCAGTGCAGACCACGCCACCGATAATGAGTGCTGCGGTCATGCCCGATGTGCCGGTGAGCCCGACTGCAACCATCACTACCGACGATAGTATGAGAGTCATGAGCGTCATGCCCGACACCGGATTGGTGCCAACAATGGCAATGGGTATGGCGGCTTCGAATACCTGACCAACCTTCAGGCCCAGATAGGCCGATGCTGCCGAAAAGAGTACAGCCATAAGTATGCCCCAGAGCACCGACCAGAGTGTTACTTCGGGGACTGCTTTTTGAGCCGGCATCAGTGGTTCGTATTGTTCGCCCTCCTTCAATTCACGAAATGCGTTTTCGGGTAACCCGGCAATGGGCTCTTCTTTGTGTTCCATGTTTTGTCTGCTTATTTAAATGACTATTTCTTAATTGTTTGTACTATCGGCCACAAAAATATTAAAAAAACGGAACAACAGCACTCATATTTGGGAAAGAACTATCTTTGCCGCCGACTTACTAATGAATTGGCATGGAAAGAGTGAAAAAACCGGAGTGGTTGAAAGTAAAGCTTGGTGATAACCAGCAATTTTCACACACCAAAGGTCTGTTGGATGTCAACGGACTGAATACCATTTGCAGCAGTGGGCGTTGTCCGAATCTTGGCGAATGCTGGGGTAGGGGTACGGCTACGCTGATGATTGGCGGGGATATCTGTACACGTTCCTGTCGGTTTTGCAATACCCAAACCGGACGACCTTTGCCGCCCGATGCAGGGGAGCCGTTGCGTGTGGCGCAAACAATTGCACAACTGAATTTGAAATATGCTGTCATTACGTCGGTGGACAGAGATGATTTGCCAGACCTTGGCGCGCAGCATTGGGCCGATACTATTGTCGCGATTCGAAGGCTGAATCCGGAGACCGGTGTTGAAGTGCTTATTCCTGATTTTCAGGGAAGAACGGAGTTGATCGACGTGGTTTTGTTGACTAATCCCGATGTGGTGGGGCATAATATGGAGACGGTAAAACGACTCACACCAGAGGTGCGCAGCGCGGCTAAATATGATGTTTCGCTGTCGGTATTGAGGTATGTGTCCGCGCAGGGCTTTGAGTCAAAAACCGGATTGATGCTCGGCCTGGGCGAAACGGAAGCAGAGTTGCTCGGCGCATTGCAGGAGATTGCCGAAACCGGTTGTCGGAGGCTGACGCTGGGGCAGTACCTGCAACCCACGCGGAAGCATTTGCCTGTGGTGGAATATATTCATCCCGACAAATTTTTAGAATATAAAGAGGTGGCTCTTGCGATGGGCTTTGCGCAGGTCGAAAGCGGCCCGCTGGTCAGAAGCAGTTATCGGGCTTGCTAGTCGCTGGTTACGAGTTACAAGTTACGAGTTGTTCGCACTTTGTAGCTGTCTACTCGTTTACGAGTCTACCCGTCTACTGGTTTACTCGTTTACTTGTCTACTTGTATTCCAAGCCCCAAACCCCAAAACCCATACTCGTAACTAGTAACTAGTAACATGTAACTAAAATAAAACCTATGACAGAAAAAAAAGCCGGATCGGACTTTAAATCCGCAACCGACACAAGCAACAGAAAATTATTTATCGAAACCTATGGCTGCCAGATGAATGTAGCCGATAGCGAAGTAGTGGCATCTATCATGGAGATGGATGGATTTGAACTGACCGATTCGGTGAAAGAGGCCGATGCTATTTTTGTAAATACCTGCTCTATTCGCGACAATGCGGAGCAGAAAATTGTGCAACGGTTGAAGTATTTCAATACCCTGCGAAAATCGCGTAAGAATCTTGTGGTCGGCGTGCTCGGTTGCATGGCCGAACGGGTGCAGGAAGAGTTAATCAACGACCACAAAGTCGATTTGGTAGTGGGGCCCGATGCTTATCTCGATCTGCCCAATCTGGTGGGGGCTGTGGAGCATGGCGAAAAGGCCATCAATGTAAAGCTCTCTACCGACGAAACTTACCGCGAAATAATACCGTCACGCATTGGGGGCAACCGCATCTCGGGCTTTATCTCGATTATGCGCGGGTGCAACAACTTTTGTTCGTATTGCATTGTGCCATATACACGTGGCCGCGAACGAAGCCGCGATCCGGAGAGTATCCTGAATGAATTGTCCGATCTGCGGGCTAAAAATTACAAAGAGGTGACTCTGCTGGGGCAGAATGTAAACTCTTATCTCTTCGAAAAAGAGGAGCAGCGAATCGATTTCTCTCAATTGCTCAAAATGGTGGCCGAATTTGCCCCCGATGTGCGCATACGTTTCAGTACCTCGCACCCCAAAGATATGAACGACGAAACGCTGCAAACCATTGCTGCGTATCCCAATATTTGCAACCACATACACCTGCCGGTGCAGTCGGGTAGCAGTCGTATTCTCAAGTTGATGAACAGACGATACGACCGTCAGTGGTACCTCGATCGCATCGAAGCTATCCGCCGCATTATTCCCGGTTGTGGTATTTCTACCGATCTGTTTTCCGGTTTCCATAGCGAAACAGAACAGGATCATCAGGATACACTTTCGCTGATGCGAACAGTGGGTTTCGATGCTTCATTTATGTTCAAATATTCCGAACGCCCGGGCACGTATGCCCATAAGCATCTGAGAGACGATGTGCCGGGAGAGTTGAAGGTGAAGCGTTTGCAGGAGATAATTGATTTACAGAATCAGCTTTCTCACAAAAGTAATCAGCAGGATATCGGACAAACATTCGAGGTTTTGGTGGAGGGTTTTTCAAAACGTTCGCGCGAGCAGCTTTTTGGCCGGACACAACAAAACAAGGTGGTGGTTTTCGACAAACTCAACTACCGGATAGGTCAGTTGGTGTCTGTGAAAATTCGCGAAGCCAGTTCTGCAACTCTTCTTGGAGATGCCGTTGTCTGATTTTTTTTAGAAAATAGTTCTGTTTTTTGGCTTACTGTTGATAAATATAACTATTTTTGCCCGATAGGATCGTCTTTGAAAGGTACGTTTTATCAAATTGTTTTTTCAAAGCAGGTTAGATTCCCCATTATTAATTTCTTATTATACTATAAAGACTATGGAAACCAGACTTTACGCCGGCGAGCGTGTCAAAACTATTCGTGAAACAAAAGGCATAGCCCCGGAGGCTTTGGCCGAAAGTGCCGGTATAGAATTGCAAACTCTGCAAAAAATAGAAGAGAGTCAAAACATGCCTTCGTTGGCGGTTTTGATCAAAGTGGCTCGCGCGCTGGGTGTACGTCTGGGCACATTTCTCGAAGGTCAGGAGGAGTTAGGACCGGTGCATATAACTCATCAGGAGATTGAAGCCGGTTTTAATCCCGGTGGTACGGCAACGACCAAGCGTCAGATGCAGTACTTTTCATTGTCTCAATCCAAGGCGGGTCGTCACATGGAATCGTTTATCATTCGTTTCGAGCCTTGTGCTGAGTTGGATTTTGTGCTATCCTCTCACGAGGGCGAGGAGTTTATCTATGTGCTTGATGGTGCAGTAGAAATCAACTATGGGCAGGATACCTATCAGCTGCAGGCCGGCGACAGCATCTATTACGATGCCATTGTTTCGCATCACGTTCATGCCGAGTGCGGAGCGGCTGCCAAAATTTTGGCAGTAATATATACGCCTTTCTGATTCTTCAGGTATAACTTCTATTCTTATATTTAGCGACAAACGTCGGGACATTTCAATCGGGATGACTCTGTGTTTGTCGCTTTTTTTTGATTTTATCCGAAGGGTATGTTTTGTGGGTATGTTGTAAAACATGTATTAAAACCTGTTTAAAACACGTTTTTATGCTGTATAACATGTTAATTAATTTGTATTTCACTGATTTTTTCATCCAATGTAACAGTTTTGTCATATTTTAAGCATATCTTTGCATCATAAACATAGAAACGCAGAAAATCTGCTGGTTGAGAATGAGAAGAGAGTACTTCGAAAACCAACCCATTGTTGAACTAAAAATGACAATTATGAAAACGACAAAAATGATGTTAGTAATGGCCGCAGTACTGGTAGTATTAGCCGCCAAAGGTGAAGAGAAAGCTGAAAAAGCTCTTGATTTCAAAGTTCCCGCGTATGGGGTAAAAAGTGGTTTGACCGACTCAGCCTTAGAGATGAAAGGCAAATACACACTGATGTATTTCTGGTCGAACAAAGTAGCAACATCGAAAGAAAACTATCTGAAAATGGCGGCAGTTGCCAAATTTGCCAAAAGCACGAAGATAGAAATTCTGCCCATTGCTTTTGAACCGCTGAAACTGGCTTACGAAGGTACTGAAAGTGCAACCGCAAAAAGCGAAAGTTTGTATGCTGATGCGTATAAAACCTTTAAAGCTAAAAACAGTCTGAGCAACTACCTGGTTGATGAAAAAGGTACTGTGGTAGCGAGAGATGTGACACCGGAAGAATTAGTTTACTTAATCAATAAAATAAGGTAGCCGGTATGCAATGTGATCAATATAAACCCTGGAAATAAAGGGGCTGTTCGAATTAAAAAAACGAACAGCCTCTTTTTTTTTGTCTCATTCTATGGATATAGAATCTGTGAGACGATGAGTGGAAAGCGATTGTGGTTTAGAAGACAACCGTTTTGGTACGAGAGATATCTCCCGCAGAATTAGCTAATGTAACTACATAAATCCCTTTGGGCACAGCGATTGTGCCATTTCCCGAAAGCGTAGTCTGCGATACCACAGTACCCGAAACGGTGTAGATGCGTACAGATACCGGCTCGTTTAGCCCCGACACAAAAACAACTCCCTTTCCGCCGTGCACCGATGTGCGCAATTCTACCTGAGAAAAAGCCGAAGAGCTGTATGGCTCAATCTTCACATCGTCGATATCGTATGTCCCTATTTTATGAAACAGGAAATTGATGCGCAGAATCTCGGCAGTCGCATGGTTCATGTCAAATACGGCAGAATACTCCTTCCATGTATCAGAGGCTCCAAAATAGAGTTTATTGCTTTTCAGGCTCACTCCGTCTGTTGCTTCGGACAGATTGGTGGCGAGGTTGGTGCTCAGAGCGGACTTGACGCTGAGTTTAAGCAGGAAGCTATCCGGCACAAGAGCTTTTGCGCGCAGACTGATTTTGTATTTTCCGGGGGCTACTTTGGCCGGCGAATATTGCGCAAGGGCAAAGTGGTAGTCTTCGCCGGCGGCGGTGGTCGTAATTCGGGTAAAAATATTGCCGTTGGTTTCGGTTATTTTCGACGAGACGAATTTGCCGGTTCCGTAGTTGGCATAGCAGGCCCAACCTTCGTCGAGGTCGGTAGGCGCATAGGTATTTTTGAAGGCAAGATCAAAAGTGCCATCTTTGACTATTGCACCGCTGTTGTCGCTGGTGTAAGGCGTTATTTCGACATCGTCGAGGGAAAATGTAGCCGAGCTATCCGGATTGGTGAGGTAAAACATGACCCGCGTGTATTTGGCCGTGGCTGCGGGTGGTGCTGTTACAAACCGGTAAGTAAAGGTGGTAAATGCGGGGGCCATGGATGATCTTATCATCACCTCGGTGCCCGAAACACCACCACCGCCACTGACTGCATTAAGTCCGGTGAGGCTCGAAGCAGAAATATTATCGTTGTTGCTGATTTTCATTTTGAGGGCCGCACTGTTGAGGCCCGATTTGTCGGTCACTCTGGCCCGGAATTTGAGCGTGAAGGTGCCGGCCGGCAAAAGATTGATGTTTTGAGAAGGCATGTAAACGGGGCTGTTGCGCGATGCGGTGAGGGCAATTTTGAGGAAAGTGCTGTCGATATTACCCAACGTGGAATTCCACGAATACATTGAGTTGCCGTAGTCGTTGAGGTCGTACTCGCCAAATCCGCCGTTTTTAATCAGGTTTGTGCCGGTCGTTGGTGGCAATCCGTCGGTGCTGCCCGGCAATTGATAGACGCGAATATAATCGACCTCCATGCCCGAAGAGAGATAATCCTGTCCGGTGTTGACCAACGGTGCCTCCGGTGTGCCCAAAATGCTGAGGTAGATAGACATCGGGTAGTTGAGCAGGCGGTATGGTTTTTCTGTGGAATAGACCCGTCTGTTGTCGCGCGACAAGATGCGAACGCCATCGAGATAAAACAAGAGGCTATCGGGTGTCCATTCAAAACCATAGGTATGAAACTCTGCGCTGAAATCTTTGTCGAACCAAAGATAAGAGGGTGAATTGCAAAGGCCATGTGTGTGGTCGAGCACGAGTGGACGCACATGATCCCACGTGGGTTGTGCACCTAATTTTGTGTAAGTAAGCTGACTTCGGATAGGGCCCGGATCGAGTTGACCTTCGTTGACATCGATTTCGATGTAATCTTTTTCGAGCTGCGAACCGGCATTGAGCAGCCAAAACGAGTTGTTGATGCCTTTGGCTGCCGAGTATTTGTAGCGACACTCGAAATAGCCATACTTGAACTGACTGATGGTAGAGCCGGTGGGGGCAGAGTAGGTACGGCCCGAAACGGGTGCGGGAAGTTTGATGTGTTTGAGTTTAAGCACACCGTCTTTGATCAGAGCAATGGTGTCGTTGTCCCAATCGGGGCCACGTCCGTCGCGGTTGTCGGGTTTCCACTTAGCGGTTTTTGATGCCGGGTTGTCGAACTCGTCGTTGAAGACGAGGTTGTAGTTTTGGGGAATGTAGGGCGAGTGCGTTACAGACTGCCCCTGAGCGAAAACAGTAAAAATAAAAAGCAAGGGTAAAAAAAAGAATGATCTCATTGTGCGTGTGATTTAGATGTATAAGATGTGTGATGGTGCGAAAAGATAGTTTGCAAATATCATAAAAAAACGGGACAGTATGATGCAAAATGTCTTTGTTTTTTGACTTTTAGATGTTGTTTTTGCTTTTAAATGGCTAATATACGGCTCTTTACCCGCAGGTGAGGACTCGATATGGAATGATATTGAGAATGTAAACCAACAATAAAACAGCTGTTTATCTGGGGATTTTGCTGTTTTTTTCGTAATATTGCATCAAATTTGGGAAGGAAAGGCCAATCGGGGCTTCTGCCACTCCGCAGCGCACCGCGTGAGGGATAGAAGCGGATAGCCCACAGCCGGCCGGAAAGCTCGATATCTAGTCAACTGCTGAACCGGCGAGGACTATGAGCGGATAGCCCGACCCCACAGGGGGCACGCCCATATTTTGTTTGTTTTTATTTTTGAATTCAATAAAACGATAATGTTAGAAAAAAAAGGTACAATGGTGGCTCCGTCGATATTGGCGGCCGATTTCGGGAATTTGCAAAGGGATATTGAGATGCTGAATAACAGCACGGCAGACTGGATACATCTGGACATTATGGATGGGGTGTTTGTGCCGAATATTTCGTTTGGATTTCCGGTGTTGGAATATGTAAATAAAGTGGCCACCAAACCGCTGGATGCTCACCTGATGATAGTTGAACCCGGTAAGTTTGTGAATGAGGTAAAGGCAATCGGGGCGCAGACTATGACGGTGCATTATGAGGCTTGTACGCATCTGGACAGAACGATTAATCAGATAAAGGAAGCGGGGATGAATGCAGGCGTGAGTCTGAACCCGCATACGCCGGTGCATTTGCTGGAAGAGATTATAGCTGAGGTAGATATGGTGTTGGTGATGACTGTAAATCCGGGGTTTGGGAATCAGAAATTTATACCGTATTCGCTGGATAAAATAAGAAGACTGAAAGAGTTGATTCTGCGCAAAAACTCACATGCGCTGATAGAGATAGATGGCGGCGTGAACATGGAAACGGGAAAAGCTCTGGTTGAGGCGGGTGCCGATATACTGGTGGCGGGCAGTTTTGTGTTCAATTCGGGAAATCCGATGCAGACCATTGCAGACCTGAAAAGATTGTAACAGAGCGATGCGTTTGCCCACCATATCTCAGGTTCCGGCTTTTCGGGTGCTTCTGCCGTTGATAGCGGGCATTTTGCTGTTTGTGGCTCAACCGGTGGACTTGTGGGGTATCGTTTTAGTGGTTATTTCGGTTTTAATGTGGCTGGGAAGCCGGTATATCCGACCGTTGCTATCGCCTTCATACAAAAGATATTACAATAATTTGCTTACGGCTGTGGCGAGTGCCGCAGTCGGTTTTTGGCTGACTGCCCGGATAGATAGCCGGGTGGGTGTTGAGTTTCCGGCCGGGAAGCGACTCTATACGGCAGAGGTGATGAGTGTTCCCGAGGTCAAAGAGCATAGTGTGCATTGTTTGCTGAAAGTGCAGCAGGCGGATAGCAGTGGTGGCAGCAGCTGCAAAATAGTCGGTTATTTTGAGAAAAACAGAGAGAGTATTGCCCTGAAACAGGGGTGGAAAGTAGTGATTGGGGCTACACCGCGAAAGCCGGTGAATACAGCCCGGCCGGGTGGTTTCGACTACGGCAGCTATCTGCACCGGCAGGGTATTTCGGGTACAGCGTATATCGATTCGGCATCGTGGCGGCTGGTATCGGCCGATCGGGATTTTAGTCTTTTCTACCTGGCAGCAGATATGCGGGAAGAGATTCTAAATATTTTTCGTAGTTTTCGGTTCCAAGAGAATGAATTTGCTCTGCTGAGCGGTATTACTATCGGATATACCGACTCGCTTACGCCTGAGCAGAAGAGTAATTTTAGCTCTGTCGGACTGTCGCACCTGATGGCTGTGAGTGGTATGCAGACAGCGATGCTGTTTGCGATGGTGTGGTTTTTGCTGGGTTTTATTCCCAAAAATTCGAAATGGTATCGCGCCAAATATGTGATTGTCATTCTGTTTTTATGGATATTTGCTTTTGTTACAGGGCTTTCGGCATCTGTAAACAGAGCTGCGCTGATGCTAACGGCATTGATGCTGGCCGGACTATCTGACAAACGAATACATACGCTTAATGCCATGTTTTTGTCGGCTATCTGCTTGTTGCTCATTAATCCGTTCACGTTGTTTGATATTGGTTTTCAGTTGAGTTATCTGGCTGTGCTGGGGTTGTTCTTTTCGCAGGACCTGCTAGGCGACCGCATTTTACAGCTAAAAAAGAGGTGGCGCTACGTGACTGAATTATCCACAATGACCCTTGCGGCACAACTAGCGACCTCGCCGCTGAGCATTTTCTACTTCAATCAGTTTCCGGTTTTGTTTTTGATTGCCAATCTGGCCGTATTGCCCTTCAATGGGTTGTTGGTCTATTGGGCAACGGGGTGTGCTGCCCTTCAATCGGTTGGCGTTTTTCATCCGGTAATGGCGGTGCCACTTCACTGGATGCTGATGGCGACCGAGCTGGCTACGCAGTGGTTTGCCCGGTTTCCGTATGCGCTGATCCGGGAATTGCACCCCACCCTGATTCAGATATTGATCATTTATGCGCTGTTGTTGTTTGTCGTGCTGTTTGCCTACAAAAGACGGATTGCATTTCTGTTTTGCGCCATTGGTACAATTATTGTATTGGAAATAAGCGAGATAGAGCGCAGAATAACTGTGCGGGACAGGGCTGAAATATGGATATATAATACTTATGGAACGACAACAATTGAGTTGCTTTCGAACGGTAAATCGGTGATTGCAGCGCCCAAAGAACGCTATCATTTGCTGAAAGGGAAACGAATAGTCTGTTTGGCCGAAGATATCAGATACCGAGAAACGGACTTTGCGCTGAGCTGCGACTACCTGATTTTGCAAAAAGGATTTAAGGGAAATTTAGCGGAACTTAAAAAACAATATCGGTTTGGCCGGCTGGTGCTCGATGCCGGACTAAGTCCGTATTATGCCAATCAGATAGAGTCTGAAACGAAAGAGGCAACTGTTGGCTGTTACAACATCGCTCAAAAGGGTGCACTCCGAATAGATTTAAACAGCCCGGCTACTCCGGCCAAAGCTGATAGACGATAACCTGCCCCGGATTGTGTAGTTCAATTGTAAATTCATTGGCAACTGCTTCGTTTAGCGTGCCCTGCCACCACGAAGTGAGGCAATTTTTGTCAAACGGATACTTCAGTCCGTGAAAAGTAAGCCGACAATCGGGCGTTAGCGAAAAGAGCGACACCTGTTGCCCCGCACAAGAGCTGAACCGTGTGGTAGAGGTGATTGGCGTAAAAAAACCAAAGTCGGAAAACATAGAGACAGAATCCAACAGGGTGGAATAGTATTGCAGCAGCGAGATGTTGCCCAGGGTATGGTCTTCGCGCAAACCCGTGGCACCAATAATCAGTACAGAACGATAACCTTTCCCGATGCAAAAAAGAATGGCTTTGGTGAGGTCGTTTGTATCCTGATCGGGCACAGAGATAATGCGGTCGCCCCAGGTGCTTCGAACATCATCGGTCAGACTGTCTGAATCGCCCACAATATAATCAGGGGTAATGTTTCTTCCCAACAGATTATGAGCAGCTCCATCGCAGCAAATGAGCATGTTAGCCCTGTAAAGCAGATCTAAGACCGATTGCCGGACCGGAAAGAGGCCATTTGCCAACACAATAACATCGAAGGTTTCAAAAGCACTCATTTATCGTTTGGTTTTACGGGTTGTGCCACCATAGCCGGCATACGTCGCCAGCTGTAATAGCCATACACAGATAAGAAACTGTAAGCAAAAAAGAGGAATGTGGTCGGATACAATCCCCGGGAATAGAAAAGAAATGCCGAAAAGAGGTTGATAAAAATCCAGACAAACCAATGTTCGATGTATTTTCTGGCCACCATCCATGTGGCAATGATGCTAAGCGAACTATTGAGAGCATCGGAATAGGGAACAGGCGAATCGGTAAAACGGGACAACACCTGCGAAATAAAAAGAAAGAGTAAAGCTGCTATTGCCGACAATTGCCACATCAGCCGGCGATTGAGCATCAGATAAGGGGGCGAAGGCGGATTTTCGTCCGGCAGATTTCCCGTCTGAACCTTTCGCCAGTAAACAAAGCCGTATATACTCATCGCCACATAGTAGAAATAAAGCACCGAATCGGCATAAATTTTGGATATCCAGAAGATATACATATAAACCAATGAAGAGATAAAACCGACCACCCACATATGGGAATTCTGCTTTATCTCGTAATATAAATAGAGCAGTCCGGTGATAACACCGAACCACTCTAACCAATTTACACGCAAATAATCAAACATGATTAAAATTTAAGAGAAACAGCCGCCATGATGTTTCGTCCGGCCTGCGGATAATATCCGAAGTCTTCGTAACGGTCTTTTTGGGGACTTGCAGCACTGGGTTGATTGTAGTAGGAATAAACCCAGGCATTGCTTTCGTATTTCTCATTTAATATATTGTTAACTAGCAGATTAACCGATATTTCTTTTACATTCTTCAATTTAAAAGAATATCCCATTCTGAGGTTGTTTACAAAATAGGCATTCAAAGAACGCGCATCAGTGCCGGTATTGTCTATGTATTGTTTGCTTACATAGCCCGATTGAAGAGCGATGTTCCAGTTTCTGTATCCGGCCTCAAAAATACTGTTGGCAACCACGTCGGGCGAAAACGCAATGGGTGACGTTCCCAGTTTGTTTTCCACCTGAGTGCTCCAGTCCCAGTTTTCATCGTACAAATCTACAAACTCTGAGTAGTTTTTGATTCTGTTTTTGCTGAAAGTTGCGTTTCCGTTCCATTTCAACCAGTCGGTAATTTTCACTCCGGCCATTACTTCTACGCCGGTGCGGTAACTCTCTTTGATGTTTGAGGTCAATGGTTCGCCAATTTCATTCACTTTACCGGTCAACACCAGCTGATTGTCGTAGTTCATCCGGTAAAGATTAACACCGAACGAGAAGGTATTGTTCTGAAACTGATAACCCAGTTCGTAATCGAGCAACTTTTCAGCAACCGGATTATCTGTCACCGAGCCATCGGTATAGTTGTTGCGGGTAGGCTCGCGATGCGCTACGGCTACCGAGGCATAAGCCTGCTGATTCTTATTAATCCGGTAGAATAATCCTCCTTTGGGGTTGAAAAAGTTGAATTGCTTGTGGATATCCAGTTGCTGCATAGCACCGGCCATCCAGTCCCACGTATCATTCTGACCTTTTATTCTGTAGTCGATAAAACGGTACTGCAAATCGGCATACACATTCAGATTTTTGAAAATAGTATAGTTGGCTTTCAGATAGGTATTTGCATCTGTTTTGTCACCGGTGCTGCGGTAAAACTCTTTGCCGGGTGCAAATGAAGCATCTCCTGCATAGTTTTTCACCCACATGATTTTGCCAAAATGATTTCCTTCGTATCTGTTTACACCTCCGCCGAATGAGCCACTAAAATCCCCTTTGGCATAGTTCAACGAAAAGACAGCGCCACCAAAATCATTGTCCAGCCATTTTTGACGAACCAAATCACTTTTTTTCTGAGTTGCATTATTATAGGTGAAGGGTACTAACCCATATTCCACCAGTTTACGACCCACTTTGTACTCTTCGTAATAACCTTTACCCTTTGTGTAATGCAAGGCAGCATTGATGTTTAGCTCAGGACTGAATGTGTGAGTCAGCATCAACTGATAGTGCGTTTGGGTATAGTTGTCGGTTTGATCCTTGTAGTACATAGGTTTACCGGAAGCATCGTCAGCGATATAGCCACTTGGGTTGAATGTGCGGTGAGTGGCAAGTGAATCCTTCGGCACGCCATCCCATGCGTGGTAGGTGCGCTCTTTGCCGCCAAACGAAACCAGTTTTATCACCGTGTTTTTGGTAAAATAACCACCCTGAACAAAATACGATTGCAGATCCGTAGTCGCCCGGTCGATGTAACCATCGGAATGGATGTTCGACAAACGGGCATCAAAAGCCCAATGGTTATTGATTAATCCGGAACCGATTTTGAATGTGGCCTTCGATGTATTGAAAGAACCATAAGCGCCATTTACTTCGGTGTAGGGCTTAGCCGACAGATTCTCTGTCTTCATGTTGAGCGAAGCACCAAATGCGCCTGCACCGTTGGTCGATGAACCTACACCCCGCTGAATTTGTAAATCTTCGAGCGACGAGGCAAAATCGGGCATATTAACCCAATAAACGCCATGCGATTCGGCATCGTTGAGGGGAATGCCATTGGTAGTCACATTGATACGCGAAGCATCTGTACCCCGAATGCGAAAACCGGTATACCCCACGCCGGCACCGGCATCGGAAGTGGCCACCAACGAAGGTGTGAGTGAGAGCAGAAACGGGATATCCTGCCCGAAATTCTGTTTTTTGATTTCTGCTTTCGAGACATTGCTGAATGCCATGGGTGCTTTACCCGAAGCACGGGTAGAAGAGACCTGTACTTCCTGCAAATTAACCAGTCGGATGGTGTCCTGTTTTTGTTGAGCATGAATGGATAATCCGGCCATAGCGATACCGGAAAGAGCGATGAAAACCTTTTTCATTTAGATGAATATTAAACTGACCCAAACAGACAAGTTGTCGGATTTTTAAGTCAATTGATTAAACAAAAAAGGGGTCTGAATAAAAGAGAAGAATACCGGAATGGTCGTGCACTAACCGTGTCTTTTTCCCTGCGACGGCATTACCCGCATCAGGTTCAAAGGGTATAATCTCAGCCTGACTATTGTCAAGCACCCCTAAAATTTGGACTACAAAGGTATGCATTGTGAATTGAATACACAAACATTCTGACTAAAAAATAAAAAAACGACATCTGTAACCATAAAATCTGGTTTTGAATTGTTATATACAGGGGTGAAAAGGAGGGTGTTGATATTAGATTCAAATGAGCATTCTTGTATATGCTAAAATTAATATTAATTTTGTATCATTGATTTGAATAGTTATTCTTATATTAACCCCTATGATAAAAATTAAGATGCATTCAGCTAAAGTCCTTTTTTTAGGCTTATTGTTTTTCTCTTTTTGTTCGTGTGTTAGCCTGAAGCCAATTGACACTTCTTATACTACCTACAAATCTGACGTTGTTAAATTTAATCAATTTAAACATTCGAAGGTGGCCATGTTGCCCGTACTGGCGGAAAAGAAATATGAAAAACTTAGAAAAGATGTTGAGGCGGGTGTGATTACGTGTATAAAAAAGCAGTTTCCGGCTCTTCAGTTATATAATCCGAAAGAGACCTCTGCCGGTCTCAAATCATTAAAACAGCACGATTTGATGAAAGAATATGGACAAATGATTCGGGGATTCGATTCATTAGCTGTTCCGGATTCGGCTGTATTGCATAAATTAGGTCATATTATTGGGTGCGACTATATCTTGTACAGTAAAATTAGACGAAAGGAATCTTCTGAATATGTTGTTCGGGGGAAGCCATTAGAGCGCTTTAATCCGGTTGAAATTGAGATTTTAACGCAGGTATGGGATTGTCATTCGGGTGAGATTATGTGGGAGGGTGCCGGAGCATCTTCTGGTTTGGATGACTCGAAATTTACAGAGATCCATGCAATGATACAAATCGCTTCTGTTGGATTGTCCGAAAGAATTGGGAAAAGTTTTGAAGAAACACCAACGCCACTGACAACCCAAACGCTCTATAATTTGGCTCAAACCAACAAATTAAACAACAGATTTACATCCGGTGTTATTATAAGCGGTTTGAGTTTGACTACGTTACTGACCATTTGGCTTATTTCCCATCCCTGATTCAGAAAGCTGTTTCTTTAGAAGTTTAACCAGATTTGAGGATTCTGTTTGGTCATCTCTTTCCACACCTGAAAGTGAAGAACTGTTCTGTTTCCCTCTTCGGGGTCAGAATAGATTTTACCAATAGATTGTCGGGTAGATACACGGTCACCCGCCCCCACATAAACCCGGCTCAGATTAGAATAGACCGTCAGAAAATTTCCGTGTCGAACGATCACCGAGCTATTGAATCCCGGTACAGCAAACACCTTCGATACCACTCCTTTGAATACCACTCTGGCATCTGTACCCGGATCGGCTTGAAGGTCGATACCGTTGTTATTGGTCACTACGTGCTTCAGATCGCCATGTTGTTGAGTCCCATATCTGCTGATCAGAATATAACGTCCTGCAACAGGGACAGGAAGCGAGCCTCTGTTGTTCGAGAAGTCATCCGATAGATTCTTCTCTTCGCGGGTCATGGCATATCCACCCTGCGTTTCTGCTTTTCGTTCTACCACGGGTTCGCGCACTATATTCACCGGTTCGGGTACCGGTTCTGGTTCAGCAGGGCGTGGCTCCGGTTTGGGCGTTTTCTTTGTTTTCGGTTTAACCACTGTGCCTTGTTTGGCCAGTCGTTCCGCCTCTTCCCGTTCTGCTTTTTCCTCTTTTTCGCGGGCCGCAATTTCGGCTTCTGCTTTTTTACGGGCCTCCTCTGCCAGCCGTTTTCTTCTCTCTTCGGCTTCTCGTTGGCGACGTGCTGCCTCCTCTGCCCGGCGAATCTCCTCTTGTGCCCGGCGAATTTCCTCCTGAATAATTTTTTGAATCTGATAGTCCAGTGCTGAGGCCTGTTTTTTCTGTTTGGCTATTGCTGAAGTAAGCTCTTTTTGCTTCTTACTGAGTATGGTCACTTCAGTCTTTTGCTTCTTTTCTTCTGTTTGCAGATTTTTGCTCTCTTTCTCCCGTATCGAAAGAAGATTAAATTTTTCTGACTTGGTTTTCTCCAGCTCGTCTTTTTTTGAATTCAATACTACCTGTTGTCCCTGAATCTCTTCACCCTTTAATCTGCTCCATGTTGCATATTCTTTCAGGTACCTCGCCCGGCGAAAAGCCTGATTGACTGATTGTGCAGAAAACACAAACATCATTTTGTCGTATGCCGATCTTTTTTGATACATCAATTGCAACGATTTGGCATATTCTGCTTTCTTGACATCCAGCTCCGAGCCCAGACGACCAACCTCTGTCTCAAGGGCAGTGGTTTGATTCTCCAGTTCTGATATTTCAGAGCTCAGCAATTCTACCAATCGTTTGCGTTCGGCAATTTGAGATGCCAGTAATTGCAGTTTTCGCAAAGAACTTTTTGAGTTCTTTTTGGTTTCGTTCAGCAGTTTATTCATGCTTGCAATCTGCTCGATGGTCTCTTTCCTTTTTTTCTCGAGCTCTTTAATTTTTGCATTGTTCTGCGGGAATGCCGAAGAGATAAAAGATAAGCAGATGCAAATGGTTAGGATATATTTGTATTTCATAGGAATATGGATAATAATAACAGACATGTTGGGCAATAGCCTACATCGTCGAGATTAATTTAAATATTTCTGATGCCTCCACGCGCGAATAACGGGACGGAATTGCACACTCTGTATTCAACGGTTTGTTCCACTCTATCCGACTGAATACCATTGATCCTGTCAATTTGTTTTTGCTTGTTGTCAGATCAATTTCCATTCTGTTTGGAAAAATAATTTTTGATGCCGGTGCAAATTCGTTGTAAGTCCACTGAAAAGAGAGACGGCCGGCATCGCCTGTCGCTTTGGTTTGTATCAATTGCCTCTGAGAGTTGATCCGGAACTGTATGTTTTCATTTTTTCTGGGCGAAAGTGTAATCAGATTGTCAACTTCTGCCGATTTTAGAAAATCATCCTCTTTAATGTTCGATAAATATGCTTTTCCCGGACAAAAGATCTGATTCAGAAATAGAGCCTGGACGATTGAAAAAGAGAATGTTTTTCCAGAGACAGCTCCCGCGCGGGTGAATGAATCGGCAAAATAGCGGCGATTCAGTCTGTCCAGTATTATTACGCTGTCGGGGGTAAAACGCATGCGCGCTACTTCTATTCCCAGGAATGCCTGAACCGACAGATAAATAGCCTTGTTTTTTACAATACGCAAATCCCCCTTCACTGTCATTCCTTTTGCGCTGATTTGCAACTGTGATTGCATCGAGCTTATTTGTTCTTTATCGGTCAGCAAAACCGACAAATCCTGCCCCTTTTGTCCGCCTGCAGTTGTGACTGTTTTTTTGCTTTTGCACGATCCGAGGCTTAGAGTAATGGCCAGACAAATCAGACCTGATAAAAATTTGAGATTGATTCTCATTGCATTTTTTTTTGTATTATTCAACATAAACACCTGTTTCGGTTTTCTTTTTTAACGTTGCCGATTTATTACCCATTTCTAAGGATTTCTTCCACAATTCCAGTGCTTTTTCTTTCTCCCCCGACATATACAATATATCACCGTAATGCTCGGTAATCACATCACTTTTGTCACCACCATTTTCCATCGCCTTTTCGATGTAAAATCGGGCCAAAGTATATTTTTTCTGCACAAAGAATATCCAGGCATAGGTGTCGAGGTACGTGCTGTTTTTAGAGTCAAGATTTATCACCTTTCCGCTCATGGATTCGGCTTTTTCCAGGTTTTTTTTTGCGACGGAAAGATAATAGGCATAGTTGTTGAGTACAACTATGTTTTTTTCGTTGTATTCTAATGCTTTTTCGTAGGCAGCATAAGCCGAATCCGGTTTTTCAGCCTGCTGAAAAACATCTCCTATTTGTCCATAGAAATCAGAGAGTTGCTGCCCGTTTTTGGGGTCAACCACCTGAATTCCTTTGCGATATGCTTCTATCGCCGCCTTATAATTGCCCGACAAAAATAGTCCCGTACCTTTGTAGAAAGAAAATTCAGCTACTTTGGGGAAATAACCCATTGCTTTGTCGCAGGTAGATATTACCTCGCTATAGTCTGTTAATTGTAGATTTACATTTAATAACTGTCGCCACGGAATAATGTTTGTGGGCTCCAACCCAACGGCAAAACGTAGCTTTTCGCGGGCTTCCGGCAGTTTCTTTTGCGTCGAAAGGTATTCGGCATATAGCTGGTAAAAACTCTCTTCCTGAGGATGCATAACCGTTAGTGAGTCGAAAAGCATCACTATGTTGCTCATCTCTTCCGGTTTGTCCAGTCGGGCGGTTAAATAATTGGTCAGGATTTTTGTTTTTGACTCTACGTCGGCAGTGGGATTGTATAGAGCCTCACGTATGTACTTATCGGCAACAACCTTGTCGCCCATCTTGTCGTAGTAGTTGGATAACGAAACAGAGAGAAATCCATTGTTTGGCTCAATCTCTTTGGCAGCCAGATAGCAATTCAAAGCTTCTGCTTTCATATTGTTGTCGAGGTATAAATCGCCCAACAAAATGCGGTAGCGAACATCGCGGGGGAATCCGGCAATTAATTTCTCTATCTCCTGATAGGCTTTTGCACTCTGGTTCAGAAGGGCATACAGCCGAAACTTCTCCAGACTTACATCCTCTGATAGTCCCACCTGGTTTTCCAGATTATTCAGTACCTGAATGGCTTTGGTGTAATCCTCTTTTTGAGTATAGGCTTCTGTAAGTGAGTATTTTAATTCGGGTTTATCCGGGTTTTTCTCAACCAGCAATGTGTAAGCTTTCAGAGCTTCGTCTTTCATCGTAAGACTTTGTGCCAGGCCTGCATATGAGTAGAGATACCAGTAGTTGTCGGGCTCCAAAGCAGATGCCTTGCGCAGTGACAGAAATGCGGCTGTCGGATTTTTTTGCTTTATGTAATTATCTGCCAGATTAAAATGCAAACTTGCGCTGGTAGAATCAATCGCTAAGCAGTGTTTTAATAAATCAAATTCAGCATCGTATTTTTCTGTAAATTTCATTCTTTGTGCTTCCAGAAAATAGGTGTCAAATTTTCGTTTGTCCTCTTCCGAAAGACGGGGTGTTTCTATATTCTGTAGGCCAACAAGCGGCACCTGTCGGGCACTTTTGCAGGCGTATCCCCCCCAAAGAAGAGAAATGCAACCAATCCCAATAGTTAATTGACGAACAAGCTGTGTCATTTTTTAATTATTTTTTGCCGGTATGTCCGAAACCACCTTCACCACGCTCGCTATCGGTCAATTCTTCCACCTCGCACCACTCAACCTGTCCGTGTGCAGCAACCACCATCTGACAGATCCGTTCGCCATCTTCAATCAGAAAATCATCTGCCGAGAGATTGATAAGTATTACGCCAATTTCTCCCCGGTAATCGGCATCGATTGTTCCGGGTGAATTGAGTACTGTCACTCCCTTTTTTAATGCGAGACCGCTTCTGGGGCGAATCTGTGCCTCATAGCCGACAGGAAGTTCGATAAATAAGCCGGTCGGAATTAGTTTGCGTTCCAGTGGCTTTAGTAAAACGGGCGACTCAAGGTTGGCTCTTAAATCCATTCCCGCTGCGTGTAGTGTTGCATATTCGGGCAATGAATGTTTCGATTTATTGATAATTTTCACTTGCATGGTTGTACGTATTGGGATAATGGCAGTTATCTGCTGTTATTTGCTTTACCGGTTTAAGCAACCGTATTTCCTCAAATTTGGCAAAGATAACACAAAATGAGAAATTATTTCTACAAAAAAAAGCAAATGAAACTATCTGAATAAAAAAATCAGAGAAAGCACGTCTGTTTTGTTAAATTTGAGTAACTTTAAACCCTGAAAAATGGCCTAATAATTATTGTATGATTGAAAAAAGTAGTACGCACAACTGCCCCCAAAAAATGAGTTGGGAGAATTTGCTTTCTTCCAAGCGATTCGGGTTGGAAATGCTTCCTGAAAATAAAAACCACGACCGAACAGAGTTTCAACGCGATTATGACCGGTTGATTTTTTCTGCCCCGTTTCGAAGATTACAAAATAAGACTCAGGTTTTTCCGCTGCCGGGTAGCGTATTTGTTCACAATAGATTAACTCACAGTCTGGAGGTTTCATGCGTTGGCCGTTCTTTGGGAAACAATGTTGGTAAAGCATTGAAAGAGAAATACAAAAATGAGGAGTGGCGGTATGTTTTTTACGAGTGTGGTGCTATTGTGGCTGCTTCGTGTTTGGCGCATGATCTGGGCAATCCACCTTTCGGCCATTCCGGCGAAAAAGCAATTGGCACCTATTTTTCTGAAGGTAATGGTCTGATTCACAAGTCTCTTGTTTCCGATACCCAATGGCAGGACTTTGTTCATTTCGAGGGCAATGCAAACTCATTTCGATTGCTGGCCCACCAGTTTAACGGCCGTCGAAAGGGTGGTTTTGCGCTCACTTACGCCACTTTGGCATCCATTATTAAGTATCCGTTTCCCTCTGGTTTATCGGGAGAAAAGGGAAAGTTTGGTTTCTTTCAGAGTGAACGCGAAGGTTTTAAAACGATTGCCGAACATCTCGGATTAGTCTGTTTTGATGCTCAGGAGTTGAAATATGCCCGTCATCCACTGGTCTATCTGGTAGAGGCTGCCGACGATATTTGTTACCAGATAATGGATATTGAGGATGCGCATAAGCTGAAAATTCTGACCACAGAGGAGACTTTGGGTTTGCTGACCGGTTTCTTCGAAGGAGACCGGCTGGCCGGCATCCGAAAGACACTCCATATTGTGGAAGATATCAATGAGCAGATTGCCTATTTGAGATCGTGTGTTATCGGTTTGCTAATCGATGAATGCACGCGTGTGTTTGTAGAAAAAGAGGAAGAGATTCTCTGCGGTCAGTTGCAGGGCGAGCTGATTGATCATGTGTCGCCACTGCCGGCTAATGCCTATATTGCCTGTAGCAAAATGGCCTATTCGCGGATATATAAATCGTCAGATGTTCTCGATATTGAACTGGCTGGTTATCAGATTATCTCAACATTACTCGATAAACTACTCTATTCTGTTTTAAACCCCGGAGAGGCCTATTCGCGCCTTTTCCTCAACAGAGTACCCATGCAGTACCAAATGAATGCAGATTCTGATTACGAAAAAATTCAGGCTGTACTAGACTATATTTCGGGTATGACAGATGTATATGCCCTTGATTTATACCGTAAAATTAATGGCATGAGTTTACCTGTTTTGTAATTTTATCTAATTAAATCAATAAAAATAAATTTCGATTAAACTTTTTTTAATATCCGATTGTTTAGATTAATATTTCGATAAAAGACTGTCTGAAAAACCTAAACTGATTTTTTAATTTGATTAAATAAAACAGAAGTCTGTATTAACCTAAACATCTCAAGTTTTTATGAAAAAAGAAATGATTATGAACGATCTGAAGTCAAACCAAAAAAGAATTGCCGATGCCGGATTAAAAGTTACACAGCAACGGTTAGCTATTCTCGACCTTATCAGAACATTGGAGCATCCGTGTACAGAAAATGTTTTCGACACGCTTCAAAAAAACAGTCTGGATGTCTCTCTGGGCACAGTGTATAACACGCTCGAAAGTTTCGCCGACAGGGGGATTATTTCCCGTATGGTTACCGAAACCGGTCTTGTGAGATACGAGCCCAATTGCGATGGGCACTATCACCTCTATTCCAGAGAAGAAAACAGAATAGAGGATTACAAAAATGAAGAGTTACAGCAGTATCTGGCTGAATATTTTAAACGCAACAAAATACCGGGTTTTACGATAGACGAGATACAGGTGCAAATCACCGGTAGATTTGAATCTGAGTAGTTGTTATTCACACAAAAAATAGATTCTATGTCTGGTTCTGTTGAGAATATATCTGTAGAAATTGCTAAGCTTTCTCTGCGCGTTGGTGCTGCTTCGCTCATGTTGACTCATGGCGTGGGAAAATTGCAGATGCTGCTTGGCGGCTTTGCTGATCAATTTCCTGACCCGCTTCATGTGGGTCCTGTGGCTTCTTTGTCTTTGGTGGTTT
>CAZHNZ010000046.1:0-28684 GCA_964534355.1 uncultured Parabacteroides sp. | reverse complement strand
GTGTTTGGCACAACTGTATAATCAGGTGTAAGCACCACTATATCAGTCCTTTTGTAGGGTAGAAGCAAATGCTCATTTTGATAAAAAAGCTCTTCTATTTGTATAGGTAAGGATTGATTTTTCTTAAACTGAAAAGAGAAATAATCAGCGGTACCCTCCGCAGCAGAATCAACCACGTAAAAAGAAAATCCATCCGGCGTCAATCGAATGGATAGATTGTATTGTTCTGATTTGGTATAGTCTAATTCTGTCTGCATCCCGCCGTATTCTCTATTCGTTTCCGATTATTTAACAAAACAATTTTTATTATCTATTTCTGCAATGCGAATATTCGCTAATTTTACACTTTGCAACAACAAAAACCGACTTTGGTATAAATATCCCTGCTATCTGATGATTAAAGATTTTATTTCCCACAAAATTAGAGAAAATCTACCATATACTCCCAATTCTGATCAGGAATTTTTAATAAATCTGCTCAGCGACTTTATTACCAATCCATCCGGCGACAAACTGCTGCTTGTAAAAGGATACGCCGGTACCGGTAAAACATCGTTGACAGGTAGTCTGGTCAAAACATTAGTCGAACTGAAAAGCCCGGTCGTATTACTGGCCCCGACAGGTCGGGCTGCAAAAGTTTTCAGCAATTATTCAGGGCAACCGGCATATACTATTCACAAAAAGATATACCGTCAAAAGAGTTTCGGCAACCAACAATACGGATTTGCCGTCATGCCCAATTTGCACAAAAACACTCTATTCATCGTGGATGAAGCCTCTATGATCAGTAATTCATCGGGTGAGAATAGTCAGTTTGGAACCGGAAGATTGCTGGACGATTTAATCGAATATGTCTATTCTGAGCAAAGCTGTCGAATGATTTTGCTCGGCGATACTGCTCAGTTACCTCCGGTTGGGCAGAGTGAATCACCGGCCTTGCAGCCGGATGTATTGCGCGGTTTTGGATTAGATGTGGAAGAGTGCACACTCAGGCAGGTAGCCCGTCAAAATCTCGAATCGGGTATTTTATTCAATGCTACCCGATTGCGCGAACAAATAGAAACGGGCAGCAATCTCGATCTTTTGCCTCATTTTCGCACCTCGGGTTTTGAAGACCTTATTTGTGTGGACGGCAATGAGCTACCCGAGATTGTATCAAACTGCTACGACAGAGATGGCATCCACGAGACATTATTGATTACCCGCAGCAATAAACGGGCCAATCTCTTTAATCAGGGAATACGCGCAAGAGTGCTTTATCGCGAAGAAGAGCTGAGTAGTGGCGATTTGCTTATGATCACCAAAAACAACTACTATTGGAGCAAAGATTACGAAGAATTAGCCTTTATTGCCAATGGCGAAATGGTAGAAGTTTCCAGAGTGAGAAATGAGCAGTCGATGTATGATTTTCGCTTTACAGATACTACACTCCGGCTGCTTGATCAGCAAACAGATGTGGATGCCAAGGTGATATTAGAGACATTACTCGCAGATACGCCTTCGCTGCCGGCAAACTTACAAAACAGTCTTTTTGAGCAGGTTTTGGCCGATTACGCCTGGTTACCGACCAAAGGGGAAAGAATGAAAAAACTGAAAGAAGATCCCTATTTCAATGCCCTGCAAATAAAATATGCTTATGCAACTACCTGTCACAAGGCACAGGGCGGACAATGGAAAAACGTTATTATTGACCTGGGAAATATTCGTACCGAGTACCTGGGTATCGATTTCTACCGTTGGCTCTATACCTCTGTCACACGGGCAACAGAGAAAGTATATTTGCTAAATATGTCGGACGAAATGAAAGATTCAGAAGATTAATACTACAACAACCGAATTGTCTCAACCTGCAAAAGCCGGTTGCGCAATCGTTCTGCCAAAGATTGTCTGATACTTAATTTCATCTCACAATTTAATTCGAAAGACTGACTTATTACATCGGGAACTTCCTCTTTGACAATTCGCATTACATCATTCAGATAAGGATATTCAAAACTAATTTCAAACACTACCCCTACCCTCTTTTCTATAATTTCATTATTCAGAATTGCCTCTTTTGCCGATTCGCGGTAAGCCACAGCAAGCCCGCCGGTACCAAGCTTCACACCCCCAAAATAACGAACTATCACGATTAATACATCTGTCAGTTCAAAAGAGTTAATTTGCCCCAAAATCGGCTTACCGGCACTACCGGAAGGTTCGCCATTGTCGTTTGCGCGAAACTCCTTCCGGTCATGCCCCAGCATATATGCGTAACAAACATGACGTGCATCGTAATACTCCTTTTGTATTCTGTCAAGATGTACCTTAATCGCCTCTTTATCAGAAACAGGATAAGCAAATGACAAAAACCGGCTCATCTTCTCTTTATACAAACCCTCAGACGCACGCGCCAGTGTTAAATAGGTATCACCCATTCAATTCCTTTTATTAAAATGTATAACGTGCCGAAAATGCAAAACTCGTTGCATCAGCGCCGGATGTGCCAAATGCTGGTCTCAAATCCAGCGATATCTGCAAGGGCACATCAAGATGGTACTCAATTCCAATATCACCATTTATATCCAGTAAAAATTTAGTTGTACCTTTATTATCCAATGCGGACGAATGACCGATTCCGGCACCCGCACCGGCATACCAATTCAGACCACCCTGAATATTCCACACCCATTGGTAAAGTCCTGTTATTCTGAAACGACTGTAATAGTTGTTGGATACAAAACCCAAATCCGCTTCTATTCGCTTATCACTTCCCAAACCATGTTGATAAGATAGCTCTGCTCCCATGGCATCACCACCACCCAAACGCAGACCGATTGCATGAGGTTTCACCTGAGAAAACAGCGGGACAAAACCCACAGAGCTCAATAATACGATAAAAAATAACTTTTTCATACAAGACTGAATTTAATGGTTATTCAAAAAAAAAGAAAAGTCTGATTTATTAAAGAACGCACAAAATTATAATTTGTTTTTGGGTTTACAAAATCGAAAAAATCCGGACGTTTGCAATTCCTCACATAAAATGTCAATTAATATAGTAAGATCAGAGATGTAAAACCCATACAATCGTTTTATAAATAATCGGACAAATAAACTATTTTTAGCCGTTTATTGTCGTACGAATGAATAAAAAGATTATTTTTGCAAACCAAAATAAACCACAAACAATAAAACATGGACAAACTCAGTTATGCATTGGGGCTCAGCATGGGACAAAACTTCATCAGCTCAGGCATCAAAGAATTGAATATCAAAGATTTCAGCAATGCTCTTCAAGCGGTATTCGACGGTCAAAAACCCGAAATATCATATGACGAAGCTAAACAGGTCATTAATACTTTCTTTCAACAATTGCAGGATGCTGCTTTGAACGCTAACAAAACGGCAGGTGAAGCATTCCTTGCAGAAAATGCAAAGAACAGCAATGTTGTTACATTGGCAAGCGGTTTGCAATACGAAATTCTGAAAGAGGGCGAAGGTTCTAAACCTGCTGCTACGGATCGCGTCAGATGTCATTACCACGGAACATTACTCGATGGACGTGTATTCGACAGCTCAGTTGAGCGCGGTGAGCCTGCTGTATTCGGTGTTAATCAGGTGATTGCCGGTTGGGTAGAAGCTTTGCAAATGATGAGCAAAGGCTCTGTTTGGAAATTGTATATCCCCTCTCACTTAGCTTATGGCGAACGTGGTGCAGGCGAAATGATTGGCCCAAACACGACATTGATTTTTGAAGTCGAATTAATTGATATTGTATAATCTAAATAATAAGTAAAGAAAAATGAAAAAGTTAATTTGTTTGTTTGCCGTTGCATTGGCTACAAGTGTTACATTCAGTTCTTGTAACAAAAAAGGTGTCACATTGAAAACTGACCTCGACTCGTTGAGCTACGCCAACGGTATCATGGCCGGAACAGCTATCAAAAACAACGATGCTCAAATCCCCGGTGGTAAAGGCAAAGTTGATTCTTTGATTCAAGGTATTAAAGATGGTTTAGCTGTTGAAGGTACTGAATCGTACAAAATGGGATTTTATTATGGTGCGCAAATGTCAGACGGATTCAAAAAACAAACCGAAGGTGGAAAAATCAGCAAAGAGATGGTTTTGAAAGCTATCGAGCAACTTGTAAAGGGTGACACAGCATTGGCTATGAAAGCTGAAATCGCTGAAATGTATGCCAGAACTTACCAATCAAAAACCAAAAGAGAAGCTGCTGAAAAAGCAAAAGCTGCAAACGCTAAATTCCTCGAAGACAACAAAAAACAAGCCGGTGTAGTAGTTACTGCCAGCGGTCTGCAATACAAAGTTGTGAGCGAAGGTACAGGTGCTAAACCAACAATGACTGATCAGGTAAAAGTGAAATATGTTGGTAAAACTATCGATGGCAAAATCTTCGACCAAAATGCACAAGGTGTTACTTTTGGTTTGAATGGTGTGATTCCGGGTTGGACAGAAGGTATTCAATTGATGTCAGTTGGCTCTAAGTATACCCTCTTCATCCCTTACAACCTCGCTTACGGTGAAACAGGAAACCAAAGCATTGCTCCTTTCTCAACTCTGATTTTCGATGTTGAATTGGTAAGCATCGAAAAACCTGCTACAAAATAAGCATTGAGAATTTCTCAAATATAATTACAAAAGAGGCTGACTCCTTCGGGAAATCAGCCTCTTTTTTTATGATTAGGATGAACGCATTTCGTTACGGGTTGTTTATCTTTTACGAATGGATGAACCGAAACTAAAACCCAATAACAAAGAGATGAAATCAGCCCTGAAACAATTTCTTATTTTCGCAGCCGGAATATTTACATTTGGCTCCTGCTCTGCCAAAACGATTCACGTAGAGGCCGTACAACCCTTTGATATAAACAGATATCTCGGTAAATGGTACGAAATAGCACGTCTCGACCATCGCTTTGAGCGTAATATGATTGGGGTAACTGCCACATACAGCCAAAACAGCGATGGGTCAATAGCTGTTCTGAATAAAGGATACAATACAAAGAAAGAGATGTGGAAAAGCGCCAAAGGAAAGGCTAAATTTGTAAACCGTACAGATATTGGCCAGCTGAAAGTGTCGTTTTTCGGTCCATTCTACGCCCCATACAATGTGGTTGCATTGGATAAAGATTACCAATATGCACTTATCGTAAGTAAAACGCTCGACTACCTGTGGATTCTTTCACGCACAAAGGAAATTCCCCAAAACATCAGACAACTTTACCTGCAAAAAGCCCGGGATATGGGTTTCGACACCACCCAACTTATTTGGGTTGAACAAAACCGGTTTTAATCGCCCCTACTCTGCTAGTGGCGATACAACCTGCCAACCCATCGTTTCCGCCTTCTTATACATAAATTCCAGGGCAGAAGCACGCTCATTGGGTATCACACCATCGAGCACAGCATCTTTGATTGCCGATTTCATCACACCCACCTGACGACCGGGTGCAAGGCCAAATACCTGCATAATTTCTTCACCCGAGATTGGCGGTTGCATATTTCTAACACGATCTTTTTCCTCAATTTCAGCCATTTTCTGACGAACCAGCATAAAGTTGGACAAAAATCGTTTTACTTTATCCGGATTTTTGGATGTAATATCTGCCTCACAAAGCATCATCAAATCATCCACATCATCACCTGCATCAAATATCAGACGACGAACGGCAGAATCAGTCACTATCTCTTCGGACAAAACTATCGGTCGCATGTGCAACCCAACAAGCTTCTGCACATACTTCATTTTTTCGTTCATGGGCAGCTTCATCTCCCGGAAGATACGTGGAACCATCTTCTCGCCCACAAAATTGTGGTTGTGAAATGTCCAGCCCAGCTGATCGTCCCATTTCTTTGTCACAGGTTTGCCTATATCGTGCAGCAAAGATGCCCACCTCAACCACAGATTATCGGTTAATTTCGATAGATTATCCAGCACCTGCAATGTATGGTAGAAATTATCTTTGTGCCCGCGCCCTCCTTTGCTATCCACACCTTTCATGGCATGTAACTCAGGGAAAATACGTTGCAACAGACCACATTTATCCAGCAACAAGAACCCGACCGACGGCTTGGCAGTCAACATTATTTTATTGAGCTCATCAGCTATTCGCTCTCGCGAGATAATATCAATCCGGTCGGGTATAACAGCAATAGCACGCAATGTATCATCCTGTATCCGAAAATTCAATTGTGTAGCAAACCGGATAGCACGCATCATACGCAATGGATCGTCGCTAAACGTAATACCGGGTTCCAATGGCGTACGAATAATCTTATTCACCATATCTTCCAGTCCGCCAAACGGATCAATCAACTCTCCAAATCTACTTTGATTCAAGCAAATAGCCAACGCATTTATAGTAAAATCGCGACGATTCTGATCATCACTCAATGTACCATCTTCGACAATGGGTTTTCGCGAATTGCGGTTGTACGACTCTTTACGGGCCCCCACAAACTCAATCTCAATATCCTTGTATTTTACCTGTGCAGTACCAAAGTTTTTGTAAACAGCCAGCGAAGCCCCTTTTCCAAATTTGCGGGCAACCTGTTCCGCCAGTGCAATACCGCTTCCCACTGTCACTACATCGATGTCTTTCGAATGTCGGTTCAAAAAAATATCTCTGACATATCCTCCTATCACATAACACTCTAAATTGAGTTCATCGGCAGCCTCCGATACTATCCGAAAAGGCTTCTTATCTATATAGCTAATTAATTCTTCTTTCGACTTTATCATGATTCAAAAAATTCAGGCTGCAAAAATACAACAAATATAGAGCCTCTCCTCTTTTTTGCCCAATTATGTTGTATTTTTGCAGCCACAATGGCCTGTTTGGTCATTTCAAATCGTTGCATAATCCGTTTCTCCATTTTTCAAAAAGAAAATTTATGACTTCAATGAACAGACTATCTTTTATCATCCTACTGATTGCAGCCTTATCGGCTTGCAACAACGACGATAGACAAGCCGCACTACGACTAGAAAATGCCCGTCAGATGAACAAATCGGGCTCATACAACGCTGCCAAACTACAAATAGACAGCATTCGGTCGCTCTACCCCAAATCCTATCCGGTCATAAAAGAGGCCATTATTCTGCTTCAGGATATTGAGCTCAACGAACAAACGCGAAATCTGTCGTACTGCGACAGCATTCTGACTACGCTTGACGACAATATCGCTATTCTGAAACAAAGTTTTATTCTTGAAAAAGATGCCCGATACCAGAGAATCGGAAATTGGATGCTGAAATCGCAAAAAGCAGAGTCAAATTTACGAAAAAGCTATATCCGCACCGGCGTAAACGAATGGGGTGAAATGTACATCACCAGCGTTTACTTTGGCAAAAGCGCACTCAAACATACAGCCATACGAATGTCAACGCCCGACGGGGGAAACGCCGAAACAGTTCCGGTCGCTCCGGATGGCGGCAACAATTACAGCTTTACAGACAATGGTATGGTTAGCGAAATTGTCTCATACAGGGGCAAAAAATGCCGGGGTGTTGTTGGCTTTGTTTCCCTCTACGAAACACAGCCCATCAAAGTAGAATACCTCAACGGAAAAAGTTTTTCTCTCACATTGGATTCAAACACAAAAAAAGCGATCATAGAAACTGCTAAGCTTGCCGAATCTATCAACGAGTACAACCGGTTTGTACAGGAACGGGAATTGGCACGTGCCAAAATATCGCTATTAAAACAAAAGATTGCCAAAAGAGCGATCTCTAAACAAGATTAAACATCAAAAGAGGTTGACCCGAAAAATACGGATCAACCTCTTTCTTTAAAAACACATTACTATCTCTTAAAATAATCCGGAAAACACATATCTTATTTCGAATGAAACTCAAAAGCCTCCTCGCCATGTTGAGTTATATCCAATCCTTTCTCTTCCTGCTCTGAACTAACACGCAACGGTAATACCATGTTGGTGAAAACGTACAGCAAATAGGAACCGCCAAACGTAAACACACTCACAATCACCAGTGCCAGCATGTGGTAAAGGAACGTAGTCGGGTTTCCATAAATCAATCCAACATCTTTGGCAAACACACCGGTCAGAATCATACCGACAATACCACCCAAACCGTGACAAGGGAATACATCCAGTGTATCATCTATATTTGTTTTCGATTTGTATTTCACCGCAAAATAACTGACCATTGATGCTGTGAAACCAATAAAAATACTCTGTCCCACAGTCACAAATCCTGCGGCCGGCGTAATGGCAACCAAACCAACCACAGCACCTACTGCCGCGCCCACAGCCGATCTTTTCTTACCGATAGCACCATCCAGCAGCAACCAGGCCATCATTGCCGTAGCCGAAGCGATATTGGTGTTGACAAATGCAGTGGTAGCCAAACCATCCGCAGCCAGTGCCGAACCGGCATTGAAGCCAAACCAACCAAACCAGAGCAAACCTGTTCCCAACATTATATATGGAATATTGGTCGGTTTAGTCTCCTTCACTCCTTTACGACGACCCATAAATATGGCGCCACTCAATGCCGCAAAACCAGCAGAAATATGCACCACGGTACCTCCGGCAAAATCAAGAACACCCCATTTACGCAAGAATCCCTCAGGATGCCACGTCCAGTGCGCCAGCGGGGCATATATCAACAACGAAAACAGCAGGATAAACAACATCAACGAAGAAAACCGTACCCGCTCGGCCAGTCCACCGGTAAATAATGCGGGTGTGATAATGGCAAATTTCAGCTGAAACATCGCAAACAATGCAAACGGTATAGTGGCTGCAAAGGCCGGATTAGGCGCAACACCTACATTTTTGAAAAATGCAAACGTGAGCGGATTACCTATAAACCCACCAATACTGTCGCCAAATGCCAAACTAAATCCTACCACAACCCAGAGCACACTGATCAATCCCAAAGCTACAAAGCTCTGCAAAAGCGTAGATACAAGATTTTTGTATCTGACCATTCCTCCGTAAAAAAATGCCAGACCGGGGGTCATCAGCAATACCAGTGCAGAAGCCATCAATATCCAGGCCGTGTCTGCCTTGTTAATTTCGACGCCGGCATCCACCACATTGGTATATTCTACCGGAATGAGGGAAAACAGAACGACAATAACGAGCAACAAAAAAGGAAGCTTATACTTCCATCCTACTTTTTCTTTTTTCATTGTTTTGTTGAATTAAATAATACTAAGCAATACTCTTTTTGATACAAAATAAACCACAAACCTGTCATTATCACATTTTGAAAGTGCAAATATAGACAATATTACACATATCGAAAAGATATTATTTCATTTTGAACAAAAATATAAACCTAAATAACATTTTATCAGTAATATCAACCTTTCACAAAACAAATCGGCACAATTCGAAGCCTATTTTATTCATTTTAATTCAAACAGAACGAATATGTATTACATATCTGTATTCAACTACATAAATTTCAAAATCATCTGTATGCAAAAAAAGAGGCTGACCTCTTCTTTATTTGAAGTCAACCTCTTTTATAACTATTATTAAATAGATTTTGTTTACATAAATATCAAAATATTCACACAAAATCAACAATATCTGTCTATTTTTTCTTTTTCATACCGTTGTAAATCAGGTAAGCGACAAAAAGCACACCCAATACCAACAAACCAATAGAAAGCTCGTGGTAATATTTTTCCAGCTTATCTTTTTGGGTAAATGATAAATAGCCCAGAATAGCCAGACAAATATTCCATAAAAATGCACCCAATACCGTATAAACTGTAAAACTAATCAGGCTCATCTTTGCCAATCCGGCCGGAATAGAGATTAAGTGCCTTACACCGGGAATCAATCGTCCGATAAATGTAGAGCTCTTTCCGTTTTTGATAAAATATTGCTCGGCATGCTCTACCTTCTCTTTGTTAACCAAAAAGAAATGCCCTACACGCGAATCGGCAAAACGATAGACCAACAAACGGCCCAAAGACTTGGCCAGAAAATAATTAACCATGGCTCCGGCAAGTGCGCCCAGAGTACCCGACAATACGATGAGCGAAATACTCATATCCCCGCTCATAGCCTTGTAAACTGCCGGCGGTATTACCACTTCCGAAGGTAAAGGGACAAATGTACTTTCAATCATCATCAACAAGAAAATGGTAAAGTAATTCATGTTGGCCATATACCAACTCACGATCTCATTAAAGTATTCCATCATAGCTTATTACGTATTTAGTTTTGGTTATTCTTCTTTGTGTAAATCGGTAATAATACGCACATAATCGTTGGTGCGTTCATACTCTTTGCGCAAATAATCGTTATCCAGAATGTTGATAGGCGACTCTACGGCAAGCAGTTCATCCAACAAAATCTTGTGATACACAGTCGATTCGAAATCGCCGGTCATATAAAACATTTTTACCATTTTGAGCAACGACACCAGATCATTGGCATTTACGGCATAACTTTTACCATAAAATTCGAGCGATTTGGCCCACTCCCCTTCTTGTTCGTAAATATAAGCCAATGGAAAATAGGCTTTGTAAAATTCGGGTTCATTCTCCAATATCTGCAACAAAATTTCCTTGGCCTCAACCAATTCTCCCCGTTCGGTCAGCAAATCGGCCTTTACCACCAGATACTCTCCGTTGCCGGGATCGAGCAGTGTGGCAGCCAGAATTGCGTCGTATGCTGCAACAGCATCTTTCAGACCAATGTACGCAATCGACTTTTGGTAATGACCTTCTGCCTGAAGAGGCTCCAACTCCAATATCCGGGTGGCGACCTGCAAAGCCGAATCGTATCGTTTAAGCTCCAGATAGCTTTGAATAACAACCAACAGAAAGGCCGTAGTCACACTCTGAAAATGAACACATTTCTCAAAAGCCTGAACTGCCGACTCTATATTTCCATTTTCGTACAAACAGACAGACCTCATCATCTGTACCTCCTCGTTAGTCTGCTCGATAGCCAACGCAAAATCGCAGGCCTCAATGGCCTTATCGAGTTGATTCATTGAGCCATAAGCCCGTATCAGACTGACCCAGTCGTGAATCTCATACGGATTGATATCGAGCAACCGGTTGAGCAACTCCACCATTTCCTCAAACTGCTCGTTGTCGCCGTACGTAAATGCCAGCTCACGCATCAGCTCCGGCTGATCGGGAAAAGCAACCAGCCCCTTTTTCAGATATTCGATAGATTCATCCAGCAAATCGTTGTTGGCAAATACATCTGAAACATCCAGATAGAGCGTAAACTCAGGCTCCGAGGCCTCCAGGATAGCTTCCACTATGGCAGTAGCCTCCTCTGTTTTTTCGTTGGCCAGATATATATCTGCTTTGATCAGCAAATTTTGAGTGGTATTCACCAACAAAGACTCTATCAACGACAAAGCCTCGCTCTTCTTATCAACACAGAGCAGATAAAGTGCTTTTTTAACCTGCAACTCATTGTTTCCCGGGTGAATAAGCAATCCGTTCAGAATTGCCTCCAACGCCAGATCGTACTGTTCTTCCAATTCGTAATAAAATGCAATCTCCTCAAACTCATCCGCATCAAAATAGATGCCGACCTTTCGGGTCAGCATCTCTTCGTATTTTTTAACCAACTCAGGGCTTTTTCTATTTTCCATTCACAAAATACTATTTATCCTTCATTTTGCCCCACGAGTCTCTTAACGGGACTGTACGGTTGAAAATCAGCTTACCCGATTCAGAGTCCTTGTCTACATTGAAATAACCTATGCGCTGAAACTGAAACATCTCCATAGGTTTTGCGTTAGCAACAAATGGCTCGATTCTGCAATTGGAAAGCACCTTCAACGAATCGGGATTGAGCAACTCTCTGAAATCGGCAGTATTCTCTTCGGCCGGATTTTCGACCATAAACAGACGATCGTATAACCGAACTTCTGCCGGCACACTGTGCTCCACAGATACCCAGTGCAGAGTGCCCTTCACTTTGCGATCGCTACCCGACATACCACTGCGGGTTTCGGCATCGTATTCGCAATAAATCTCCTCAATCTCTCCGGTCTGTTCATTTGCTTTAAAGCCGGTACATTTAATGATGTAGGCATTTTTCAGACGAACCTCATTACCCGGCGACAAGCGGAAATATTTCTTGGGGGGATTCTCCATAAAATCCTCTCTTTCGATATATAACTCACGGTCGAAAGGTATTTCGTGTACGGGACTATTTTCAATTTCCGGATTGTCTATCGCCTCCATCATCTCTACCTGACCTTCGGGATAGTTGGTAATAATCAGCTTCACCGGATCAATCACAGCCGATACGCGTGTTGCAATCTGATTCAGATGCTCTTTGACCGAATATTCGAGCAACGAGACATCTATTATTCCGTCGAATTTTGTATATCCGATTTTCTTGATAAAATTCTTGATCGACTCCGAGGTGTAGCCCCTACGACGCAAACCGCAAATAGTCGGCATGCGGGGGTCATCCCACCCGTTTACCAAGCGTTCATTCACCAATTGCAACAGCTTACGCTTGCTCATAACCGTATAGGTAAGGTTCAATCGGTTGAACTCAATCTGACGCGGACGGTAATTTACATCCGAATCTTTGAGTTGATCCACAAACCAGTCGTACAACGGACGGTGTACCTCAAATTCAAGTGTACAAAGCGAATGAGTTATTCCCTCGAAAAAGTCAGATTGTCCGTGCGCAAAATCGTACATCGGATAGACCTTCCAGGCAGTTCCCGTGCGGTGATGCGGATGATGTATAATGCGGTATATAATAGGATCGCGGAAATGCATATTTGACGACGCCATATCTATTTTAGCGCGCAGTACACGGCTACCTTCGGCAAACTCGCCACTGTTCATACGGGCAAACAGATCGATATTTTCCTCCACACTACGACTGCGAAAAGGGCTTGCTGTGCCGGCCTGCGTAGGTGTACCTTTTTGTTTACTTATTTCGTCGGCAGACTGATCATCCACATAAGCCAAACCTCTTTTGATTAGCTCTACGGCAAAATCGTATAATTTTCCAAAATAATCGGAAGCATAAAAGAGGCGGTCTTCCCAATCAAAACCAAGCCAGTGTATATCCTCCATGATCGAATCGACATACTCCACATCTTCTTTGGTTGGATTGGTGTCATCAAAGCGAAGATTGCACTTTCCACCGTATTGTTTGGCGATTCCAAAATCGAGGCAAATGGCTTTGGCATGCCCAATATGCAAATATCCATTGGGCTCCGGCGGAAACCGTGTGTGTACACGCCCATCATTCTTTCCCTCTTTCAAATCACTCTCGACAAAAGTCTCTATGAAGTTTAAACTTCTTTTTTCGGCAGATTCTTCAATTACTGACATCTTTGTATCTTTTTGTTTGATTACATTATTCTTTTGGCAAAAATAGTGATTTTTTAGAGCCAAATGACATACTATTCTATTTATCCTGTAAAATTTTCAATTATAACGCCTATTTTAGCAGTTATTGCCTATTTTTTCGGTAAGCAAAAGGGTATTTAAAACATATATAAACAAATAAAACCCGATAATATTGCCTTGATCGCGCTGTTTTTTCTCCCGTTTGGTTAAACCGACCAAATACCTCTGTTTTTACGTCAAAAAGACAACTATTTTCGGATGAATATCGAAAAAACCCGATAAAATAGGTCAAACTGCCCCGAAAATGGCCAAAACATATTGTACAACATGTTTTTTTTTTTGGCTGCTAATGTAAAAAGCCTGATATTTGCAGAACAAACCTAAACAATCTTTTTTTACCTTAAAAAACTAATACCTATTGAAAACCTATAAGCGGGAACTTTGTGAAAAGCTCCCGCTTGCTTTTTTTATACAATAAGGCAAAGCTGAAATTCATCTCACCCATAGAAATTCCCTGATAATAAAGGACTGAAACAAACAGAGGGACATGACACAGCCACGTCCCTCCGAACTATTATACATAAACCGGTCAGATTCCTGACAACTCTACAATTTTGTCGAGTGCAGCACTAAGCCCTTCACTATTTTTACCTCCGGCAGTGGCAAAGTGAGGCTGACCGCCTCCACCGCCCTGAATCAGTTTTGCCGATTCGCGGACCAACACAGATGCGTTTATTCCACGTGCGACCAGATCATCGCTCAGCACCACGGTCAACAATGGTTTGCCATCGGCATGTGTTGCAGCGGCAAACAACAAATTTTCCGTGATCTGACCTCTCAGCTGAAACGCAATATTCTTAACAGCTTCGGCAGATATTTCGGCAGACAAACGTATCAGCTTCACATCTCCGCGCATTTCAATCTCTTTGAGCAATTGCTCTTTGAGCAGGGCCACACGCTGATTGGTAAACTCTTCTATCTGTTTGCGCAATGCCGCATTCTCTTCCAACGCCTTTTGAGCTGCTGTCAGAATATTGGGTACATTGTTAAACAGACCCTTCAAATCTTTGATCAGCTCCTGCTGATTATTGAATAACTCTTCGGACTTCACGCCGGTAACGGCCTCGATACGACGAATTCCGGCAGCTATCGAACTTTCGGATACAATTTTAATCAAACCAATACGTCCGGTTGCCGATACGTGAGTACCACCGCACAATTCGACCGACGAACCAAAACGAATCACACGCACTTCATCTCCGTACTTCTCACCAAACAAGGCCATAGCCCCCAAATCGCGCGCCTGCTGAATCGGCATATTGCGGTATTCGGTCAACGCTACGTTCTCTCTCACTTTCAGGTTGGCCAAACGCTCTATTTCGCGCAACTCCTCTTCTGTCACCTTTTGGAAGTGAGAAAAGTCGAAACGCAAGCTGTCGGGCGATACCAGCGAACCTTTTTGCTCTACGTGCGTACCCAACACCTCGCGCAATGCTTCGTGCAAAAGGTGGGTAGCCGAGTGATTGCAGGCCGTTGCCTGTCTGTCAGTTGTATTTATTTCTGCCCGGAATACCTGAGTTACATCGGCAGGCAAAGTAGCCGCAAAATGCACAGAAAGGTTATTCTCCTTCTTTGTATTGATTATTTCAATCTTCACGTTATCGGCAATCAGAAAACCGCTATCGCCCACCTGTCCGCCACTTTCGGCATAAAAAGGCGTTTTGTCCAACACCAATTGATAGAGCTCCTGATTTTTTTGTTTGATTTTGCGGTAACGCAGAATTTCGGTATCGCACGAAACGAAGTCGTAACCCACAAACTGAGGATCTCCCTCTTTTACGATTACCCAATCGCCGGTTTCGATGGTCGCCGCATTACGTGCACGCTCTTTTTGCTTTTGCATCTCGATATCGAAACCCTCTTTGTCGGTAGATAAATCATTCTCTTTCAGAATAAGTTCTGTCAAATCGAGCGGAAAACCATAGGTATCGTACAGAATAAATGCCACTTTACCTTCCACGACTGCGTTGCCGGCAGCTTTGGTTTCTGTCATTACCTTGTCGAGCAGACGGATACCGGTTTCGAGTGTACGCAGGAATGACTCTTCCTCTTCTTTGATTACCTTACCAATCAGCTCTTTCTGATTAATCAGTTCGGGATACGCACTGCCCATGGTATCGATGAGGGCATCGAGAAGGGTGTACATAAACGGTTTGTGCTGACCGAGGAATGTATAACCGTAACGAACGGCACGTCTGAGAATACGACGGATAACATAACCGGCCTTGGCATTGGATGGCAATTGGCCATCGGTAATAGAGAATGAGATGGTACGAATGTGGTCGGCAATCACACGCATCGCAATATCAGTCTGCTCGCTGTCGCCATATTTCTTGCCCGACAATGCCGCGATAGCCTGAATGATGGGTTGAAACACATCGGTATCGTAGTTAGAGGTTTTCGCCTGAATAGCCATACACAGACGCTCAAATCCCATACCTGTATCAATTACTTTGGCCGGAAGAGATTCCAGAGAACCATCTGCCTTGCGGTTGTATTGCATAAACACCAGATTCCAGATTTCAATAACCTGTGGATGGCTTTGGTTCACATATTCGAGTCCGTTTACACGGGCGCGCTCTTCATCTGAACGAAGGTCGATATGGATTTCGGAACAGGGACCGCAAGGACCGGTATCTCCCATTTCCCAGAAATTATCTTTGCGGTTACCGTTGATAATTCTGTCTTTGGGTAAAAATTGTTCCCAATATGCTGCTGCCTCGTTATCTCTTTCGAGGCCCTCTTTTTCGTACCCTTCAAATACAGTGGCATACAGACGGTTCGGATCCAGTCCGAGCACATCCACCAGGTATTCCCAGGCCCATTCGATGGAATCCTTTTTGAAATAGTCACCAAAAGACCAGTTGCCCAACATTTCGAACATGGTGTGGTGATAGGTGTCGATGCCAACCTCTTCCAGGTCGTTGTGTTTTCCACTCACCCTAAGACACTTTTGCGAGTCGGCAACACGCTTGCTTTTTGCCGGTGCATTGCCCAGAATAATGTCTTTAAACTGATTCATGCCGGCGTTGGTAAACATCAGCGTCGGGTCATCTTTGATTACCATCGGTGCAGACGGCACGATGAGGTGCTCTTTGGAAGCAAAAAAGGTTTTGAATGATTCGCGGATTTCTTTTGCAGTCAACATATTGGTGATTTAATTGGTTTCAAACTCTAAAACAAGAATAATAACAATCTGATTTTCAGTGCAAAGTAAAACAAAAGACAAACATCTCCGTTAATAATCTGAAAAACAGTTTGCAAAAATAGCTTAAAATATTATTTTTGCCATATTCTTAGTGGTAAAACTTCCTAAATGGCACATATTTTTCGATGAGAAAGAAAGTTTATTACAGATATAACCAGGCAACACTGACTTACGAACGCGTCTATCCGACCGCTCAGGAACGGTTTTGGGGTGTACTGCGCAACTCAATCAGTGGCATTGTTGTGGGCATCATTGCGTATGGCTTATATGCATTCTATTTCGATACTCCTTCTGACAAAATAAAGAGTCGCGAGATTGATGTATTGGTCTCGCAAAACAAACTTCTTTCGAACCGGCTCGACAAAACTCTTTCGGTGATGAAAACCATGCAGGAACGCGACAACAACCTGTACCGGGTGATACTGCAATCGGACCCGGCAGTAAAATCAGCCAGCGACAACACCATCCTCAATACAAGCAGATACGATGAACTGACCGGACTGAGCAACGAGGCTCTGATCAAATCGACTGCCATGAAGATGGATATTCTCGCCAAACAGGTTTATATGCAATCCCGCTCGTTCGACGAGCTGATCGGACTGCTCAACAACCGGGAAGAACGATTGCTCTGTACACCGGCCATTCAGCCACTGCTCAACAAAGATCTCAATCAGCTCTCGTCGGGTTTTGGTGTGCGTATCGACCCCATCTACCGCACGGCCCGCATGCATACCGGTATGGACTTCACGGCCCGCACCGGCACCAAAGTATTTGCAACCGGCAACGGAAGGGTGCGTACCGCGGGTTGGGAACAGGGCTATGGCAACACGGTAATCATTGATCACGGATTTGGTTATCTGACAAAATATGCTCACCTTAGCGCATTCAAAGCCCGGGCAGGAATGCAGGTGAAACGGGGCGAAGTGATTGGCTACGTGGGTAGCACCGGCAAATCGACCGCATCGCACCTGCACTACGAAGTGCATCTGCACGGACAACCGGTCAATCCGGCTCTCTATTACTTTATGGACCTGACACCCAAAGAGTACGACCGGATGATACAGTTGGCTGAAACAAGAGGACAAATGTTTGACTAATTAACAGAAAAGAGATGACAACTAGCGGGAATAAGCTTCAGAAATTATACTATTCGATTGGCGAGGTAGCCGAAATGTTTGACGTAAATGAGTCGTTGCTACGTTATTGGGAAAAAGAGTTTGACATCATCAAACCCAAAAAGAATGCCAAAGGTACCCGCTCGTACCGAAAAGAGGATATCGAGAGCATCAAACTGATTTACCATTTGGTGAAAGAGAACGGGTTAACTCTGGACGGCGCAAAAAAACGACTGAAAGAGAACAAGGCCGGCGTAAGCCAATCGCACGACATTGTATCGCGATTGCAAGCCATAAAGGAAGAGCTTTTGGCCATGAAGGCCGAACTGGATGCCATCGACACGGAATAAAGCCACCTTTACACATCCATTTTAATATACATATTTTTAATACACGAAATGATTAGTTTTGTCACTTTACTCGATTACATCGGGACTTTCGCTTTTGCTATCAGTGGTATCCGTTTGGCTGCAATTAAAAAATTTGATTGGTTTGGTGCATTTGTTGTTGGCCTGGTCACTGCTATCGGCGGCGGCACCATACGGGATATGTTGCTCAACACGACCCCATTCTGGATGAGTCAGGTCTCCTATTTTGTTTGTACTGCGGCCGCTTTGGTATTTGTCATTATACTGGGCAGACACGTCATTCGGTTTAAACACACTTTTTTTGTCTTCGATACAATCGGTCTGGGACTGTTTGTGGTAGTCGGTATCAACAAAACAGTAGAATTTGGATTCCCGATGTGGGTGGCCATACTCATGGGCACACTTACCGGCTCTGCCGGTGGCGTTATGCGCGACATTCTGATAAACGAAGTACCCTTGATTTTCCACAAAGAGATTTATGCCATGGCTTGTGTATTGGGCGGGGTGATCTATTACGTCTCTCAATCACTTGGTTTCGATTTGGTAATCTGTCAGCTTCTGTGCGCAACAGGCGTTATTGCCACGCGCCTACTGGCAGTGAAATACAAAATCACACTGCCGGTATTGCGCTCCAATATTTTTTAATTTGTAATTCAGCCGGTTACTACAGTTCCGACAAACATTTTTCGAGCTGCATTCCTCTCGAACCTTTTATAAGAACTGCGCTATCAGAGACAGGATTCTTTTTCAGATAATCAATTAAATCATCGCGGCTGGCAAAGGTTGTAAACCCGTTTCTGGTTTGTGCAAAATTTTCGCCACAAAGCAGCACCTGGTCAAACGAATAAGAGGCAATCAGATCGACCAATGCCTGATGCTCTTCGTGACTCGTTTCGCCCAACTCCCGCATATCTCCCAACAAGAGAACTTTACGCTCAGCCTTCATCATGGCAAAATTGGTGACCGCAGCTTTCATACTCGACGGATTGGCGTTGTAGGCATCCACAATCAAGCTGTTGCGCTCTGTTTTGGTCAGCTGCGAACGATTATTTTGTGGCTTATACTCACTCAACGCAGTGCATATCTGCCCGGGGTTTACACCAAAGTAGATGCCAATTGCCACAGCGGCCAACACATTGGTGAGATTGTACGCGCCTATAAGCTGTGTTTTAATTTCGTAGGATGAATGGTCATGCATCCACGAAACCTCCAGATAAGACGAACAGCCGGTCACACGACCTGTAATATACAAACCGTCAGATTCACCGTACTCAATGCGGTCTATATCCTGAGCAATCTCTTTCAGATATTGGTTTTCTGCGTGAATAAAAATCTTGCCCCCTTTTACCCGGATATACTGATAAAGCTCACCTTTGGTGCGAATAACCCCCTCGAATGAGCCAAACCCCTCGAGATGAGCCTTGCCTACATTGGTGATTAACCCAAAATCAGGCTCTGCAATAGCGGCTAGTTCCCCGATTTCTCCCGGATGATTAGCGCCTGTTTCAATCACAGCCAGTTCGTGCGTGCTGTTCATCTTCAACAAAGTAAGCGGCACTCCAATATGATTATTCAGGTTCCCCTGCGTAAAAAGAACATTAAATTTGCGACTCAACACCGCTGCTGTGAGCTCTTTAGTCGTGGTTTTTCCATTAGTTCCTGTAATACACAAAACCGGAATTCCAAGCTGACGACGGTGGTAGTTTGCCAATTGTTGCAATGTAATCAGCACATTATCTACTAAAATAATCCGATTGTCATCAGCATACAAAGCCTCATCTACAAATGCATAAGAGCAACCTTGCTCCAACGCCTGCTGAGCATACAAATTTCCATTGAAACTCTCGCCTTTGAGGGCAAAAAAGAGTGAACCCTGCGGACAATTCCGACTATCGGTAGTCACCACCGGATGATTCAGATACAGCTGATATATTTCTTCAATAACCATTACTTCCTATTTATTGTATTATCTTTTTTTGTACTGCAAAGCTTCGGGTATTACCTGTTGCAGTTTTGCAATACGATTTGCATCAGACGGGTGAGTACTCATAAACTCCATGGGTTTCTGGGTGTTCAGCTCTGACATTCGTTGCCAGAAAGAAATGGCCTCATTCACATCGTAGCCGCCCATCGACATAAATATAAGCCCGATACGATCGGCCTCATACTCCTGCTTGCGCGAATAGGGCAACATCACACCATATTGTGCACCCAAACCATAAACGGCCTGCGCCATTTGTTTCCGTTTTTCTGTCGAAGAAGCCAAAGCCGCATCGACTACTGCCCCGCCATATTGAGCTATCATCTGCTGACTCATGCGTTCGTTGCTATGTTTGGCTACCGCATGCGCTATTTCGTGCCCCACCACTACGGCAAGTCCGTTTTCACTCTTCGTAAGTGGCAGAATACCTTCGTTCACCACAATTTTTCCTCCGGGCATGCAAAAAGCATTCGGTGTAGCATCCTGAACCAGATGAAACTCCCAGGCAAAGTTCGCAATCTCGCTTTCTAATCCGTTTGCCTTCAGATAGGCCTCAACAGCCTGCGACACATTTCGCCCAACGCGCTGCACCATAGCTGTATTGTTTTTGTTGAGCGATGGCTTCGCCGTTTTCATATACTCGGTAAAAGACTGGCTACTAAGAGAAAGCACCTCCTGATCCGATACCAGTAATACCTGCTTACGTCCGGTTAACATCACTGTGCTACAAGCCGTAAAGAGAGATAAAATAGCCGCTGTTAATAAAATCTTTTTCATAATTCTGTGTATTTCTTTATTGAATAATAATAGTCTGCAAAACCGGCAATATCAATCCACCCCCCAATTATTAATTATTAACTGTTAATTATTAATTGATTAAGCAATCTCCAATCCAAATTTCTCCACAAATTCGTAAAGTGCCGGATTGCTATTCACCATTGCCTTAAATTTATCCTGAGGCGAGAAAATACGCGGCCGCTCCTCCGGTTCAATCACCCGAAGAGAAAACCGGAATACATTGTTTTTCAGTTCCCGCTGCAAAAACCCTACAACGGCAGGTAACTCTTCCAGTAAAATATCCTTTTGGTGAGGACTGTCAATCATCAATTCGAATTGATTTTCATTTAAAAAGACAATTTTCGAAGAGATCATTGCTTTTTGAGCCAAAATGCGCTCTTTGGGAATCTGATTGGCATAATATACCCACAACCGCTCCATATCATTCAAATTGATGGGTGTATTCATCGACGTTACAGCCTGATAAGCAGGTGTATCCTCTTTCACCTGCGCCTTCTTTTCCGGAATGTTGCGTATAGATATGCTTTGAGCGGCCATCTGGCTGAACGGCTTTTTGGGTTGTGCCGGTGGATGTTGTGCAATGGGTGCAGAAGGTGTTATAGGCTGAGCAGGCGTTTGCGGCAAAGCAGTTGTAGGAACGGCACTTGCAGGAACAACAACCGAAACAGGCGTTACCGTCTGAGCCGGCGCAGGATTAGCCGCAACCGGCGCCTGATTTACAGGTTGCATTTCCGGCTTTGGTGCACTTACCGGCGCAACAGGATGCATAATCTGACACATCCGGATGAGTGCCAGCTCCACCAACAAACGTTTATTCTTGCTCACGCGGTAATTGAGCTCACACTCTGTGGCAATCTCCAGCGCACGAAACAAAAACAGGGGCACACACAACCGCGCCTGCTCAATATAGCGAAGTCCGATAGCCTCCCCCACCTCGAGCAGAACTACGGTTTGCGGATCGCGGGCCACCAGCAAATCGCGCAGGTGTGCACTCAATCCACTGATAAAGTTCTGACCTTCAAATCCGGCTGTAAGCACCTCGTTAAACAACAGCAACGACTGCGATACATGGCCGGCCAGAAAGGCCTCTATCAAACGAAAATAGTAGTCGTAATCGAGCACATTCAGGTTGTCGATTACGGCCTTATAGGTAATATTTCCTCCGGTAAAACTAACCACCTGATCAAATATCGAAAGTGCATCCCGCATCCCCCCATCGGCTTTCTGCGCAATCACATTCAACGCCTCTGGCTCGGCTGTTATTCCCTCCTGTTGTGCCACATACTGCAAATGCTCCACCGTATCGTTCACACTAATCCGGTTGAAATCGTAAATCTGACAACGGGATAATATGGTGGGCAAAATCTTATGTTTTTCGGTGGTAGCCAATACAAAAATAGCATGTCGTGGCGGCTCTTCCAGCGTTTTCAGAAAGGCATTGAAAGCAGCTGTTGAGAGCATGTGCACCTCATCCACTATATAGACTTTGTATTGTCCGATCTGGGGCGGTATCCTCACCTGCTCTATCAGTGAGCGAATATCATCCACACTGTTGTTCGAGGCAGCATCCAATTCATGTATGTTGTAAGAACGCTGATCGTTGAATGATACGCACGACTCACAAACATTACAGGCTTCCCCCTCATCCGTCGGATGAAAACAGTTGATTGTTTTGGCAAAAATACGGGCGCAGGTAGTTTTGCCTACACCACGCGGACCACAGAACAGAAAGGCATGTGCCAGCTTTCTTGTCACTACTGCATTTTTGAGTGTTGTGGTCAGCGACTGTTGCCCAACCACCGATCTGAAGGTGGCCGGTCTGTATTTTCGGGCCGAAACTATAAAATCTTCCATAATTTGAATTTCTCAATATTCTGCAAAAATAATAAAAACCAACGGTATATTTTTAGTATTAAGACGAGGAAAATATATAACTTTGCAAAAATGTTCGGCAGGTATGAAATTCAAAGACTCTTCGTTCTATCATTTTTTTCAGAAATTCGGAAAATACCACTATACAATATTGGTATTTCTGGTCGTTATGTTGTATTGGGATGACAACAACCTCTTTCTTCGTTTCTCGCTGAGTAACAAGATCCGGCAGTTGCAACAAGAGATAGAGCACTACGAAACCATCATAGACGAGAGTACAAAACAGCTCGATCAGTTGCGTACTGACGAAAAAAATCTCGAAAAATTTGCCCGCGAAAACTACCTGATGAAAAAGAAGGAAGAAGATATTTTTATTGTAGAAGAACAAAAAGAAGAAACCGAATGAAATCAGCACCCAATGCATTTGTCTATTATATATCCTCAATACTGGTAGTTGTATCTGCCGCTCTTCAGATGACAAACTGGAAATACACACCCTATCTTTTTGCCCTCGGGGCTGCCGGTGTTGCCTCTTTCTACCTGTCATCGCCCTACAAAGGCCCCAATTTCAGATTGCGACGGTTCAATAGGTTCAATATTTTTGCCGGTATATTGTTAGTAGTGAGCTCTTATTTTATGTTTAAAGAAAACAGAGCCTGGATTGTCACTCTCTTTATTTCAGCATTCCTGCAACTTTATGTAGCGTTTGTTTCGGATAAAGAAAAAGACGCTTAAACAATAAATAATACGACACAATCTAAAGTGTTCTATTTAGATTTATTTCAAAAAAGACTAAACAATTTCGGGGCAAAAAACATTACTATAATATCTGATATCTGAATCAGGCTATTTAGTGACGTCTAACACAAAATGCCCATGAAAATACACGAGTATCAAGCCAAAGAGATTTTTTCGCTCTACGGAATTCCGGTCACCCGGGAAATTCTATGCTACACTCCCCCGGAAGTAAAAGAGGCAACCCAACAGCTGGGATTACCCATTGCGGTGAAGGCGCAGGTATTAACCGGTGGCCGTGGCAAAGCCGGTGGAATTAAGATTGCTAAAACGCCCGATCAGGCACACGACTTTGCAGCTCAGATACTGGGCATGAGCATCAACGACCTGACTGTAGAGAAAGTACTTGCAGCTCAGGGTGTAAAAATAGCCAAAGAATTTTATGTGGGCCTTACCATCGACCGAAACAGCAAGTCGGTAGTGATGATGGTCAGTCGCGAAGGCGGTGTGGAAATCGAAGATGTACATAAAAACAACCCCGACGCCATTCACAAATTTATCATCGATCCCGATCTCGGCATGGCCGATTTTGTGGCGCGCAAAATAGCATTCGATTTGTTCGACGATTTTGCGACCGTGAAACTCGCGGCAGATGTATTCCGAAAAATGTATAAAATATTCATCGAAACCGATGCTTCGTTGGTAGAGATCAATCCGCTGGTGATTACCGAAGAGGGAACATTGCTGGCGCTGGATGGTAAGATGAATTTCGATGATAATGCCCTCTACCGTCAGCCTGACATTTACAGCCTGATGGAACCGACAGAGGATGAAAAGAAAGAGATTTATGCCAAAGAAAAAGGACTGACCTACATCCGGCTGGAAGGCGAAATAGGCTGCATGGTTAATGGCGCCGGACTGGCTATGGCTACCATGGATATAATTAACTATTACGGCGGTACACCGGCCAACTTCTTAGACATCGGCGGAAGCTCGAACCCTCAGAAGGTAATAGATGCCATGAACCTGATTCTCTCGGATAAAAATGTAAAGGTAATCATGATTAATATTTTTGGTGGAATTACCCGGTGCGACGACGTGGCCAAAGGGTTGCTGTCGGCCATGGATAAAATAGATATTCAGGTGCCCATTGTTGTCCGGCTTTCGGGCACAAATGCCGTGGAAGGACTCGAAATACTCAGCAAATCAAAACTGGTAGTAGTGGAAAACATGAGCGATGCTGCTCTGAAAGCCATTGAGCTAGTGAAGTCGTAAGCCCTGTTTACAGAAAATTCTCCAGTAAAAACCCTTTATTCTGAATCAAAATGAGCATTCTGATAAATAAAAATACAAAAGTAATTGTTCAGGGAATTACCGGACGCGACGGAAGTTTTCACGCCGGCAAAATGAAAACATACGGCACCAACGTGGTAGGTGGTGTTTCACCCGGTAAAGGTGGACAAGAGGTACATGGTATTCCGGTGTTCAACACCGTTGAAGAAGCTGTGGCAGCCACAGGTGCCAACACATCAATTATCTTTATTCCGGCTGCTCTGGCTGCCGATGCCATTCTGGAAGCTGCCGAAGCAAATATTGAACTGGTTATCGCCATTTCTGAGGGTGTACCCACACTCGATATGGTGAGAATCACCCCCTACCTGACCAAAAAAGGGACAAAACTGATTGGGCCGAATTGTCCGGGGCTTATCTCTCCCGACGAATCGCTGGTGGGAATTCTGCCGGGCGACATTTTTGCAAAAGGCAATATCGGACTGATGAGCCGAAGTGGCACCCTAACCTATGCGGTTGTTTATCAACTGACCCGCAACGGACTGGGCCAAAGCACCTGTGTGGGTATTGGTGGAGACCCTGTGGCGGGACTCTATTATCAGGAGATATTACAGATGTTTCAGGATGATCCGGATACCGATGCCATTGTACTCATCGGCGAAATTGGCGGAGATGCCGAAGAACGGGCAGCAGAGTATATTCGCAGGCACATCACTAAGCCGGTGGTTGCCTTTATAGCCGGGCAAAGTGCACCTCCGGGCAAACGCATGGGACACGCCGGTGCCATCATATCGAGCGGAAGTGGTTCTGCAGAAGAAAAAATTGCAGCTTTCGAGGCTGTCGGTGTGCCGGTAGCACGCATAACAAGCGAAGTACCGGGGCTAATCAAAGAATTATTAAACAGAAAATAAATGAAAAGAGCGATGATCGTTGAGAATCATCGCTCTTTTCACTCCTGACAACCGGAACTATAAAAATTATTATTATTCATTCAACAGATACCCAAAATCGGACAACCCCGTATTTGCTACAATTTTCACAGAGTCAAAGGTTTCCAAAAGCCGGGTTCGGTTTTGGCCTTTGTAGCCAATGGCATAATTCAATTGCTGCGGCGAAACGGCTATCTGCAAAGTTTTTGATTTCGGGCTTCTGGCAATTGGCTCCAATAAATCCCACCAAATAGCGCTCAGAAACATCTCTTTCATAGCCGGGTGAAACGGGCCGGCCAATATCCCTTCCCCTTTACGCAACGCCTCAGAGGCATGTAATCCCACTCGTAAGACACGCACACTATTCTCTACAAATAGTCGCAAAACATCTTTACCCCAATCCACAGACTCCTCTAAACTTAATGGTTTATACCCGTTTCTATTGTAAAGGTTAGCCAATTCAGTACCCTCGATAACCAGACAGGGATAAATGCGCGTAGATGATGCACCCAATGCGATAATCTCCCCGGCCGTCTGCATTGCCTTCACTTTGGTGTCACCGGGCAATCCGAGCATCATTTGTAATCCAAACGAAATACCGGCACCTTTGAGCAAATCAACAGCCCGATAAACGTCTGCCATAGTATGTCCCCTACCCGATGCGGTCAAAACCTCATCGTCAGCAGATTGCAATCCAAGCTCAACCTCCGCAATCCTGTATTTTTGCAAAAGTGAAACTGTTTCAGGGGAAATGTAGTCGGGTCGGGTAGAAAGACGAATACCGTGAACCCGGTTTTGATCTATATAAGCGGTAGCTAAATCGAGGTACTTTTTTTGTTCGTTCAACGGCAATCCGGTGAAGTTCCCACCAAAAAATGCAATATGAACAGTAGTAGCATCCGTAGATGTGGAAAGCCAGGTTTCTATAGTCTCTATTATCTCATCACGCCCGGGTGGCTTTGCTTTACCCGAAATCGTGTGCTGATTGCAAAATACACATCGATTGGGACATGCCTCCTCGGGTATAAACAGGGGAATATTTATGTGAGTGCTTTTTGACACTTTAATTCATGTTGTACCAGCAGTCATACCAGACACAGGAATAAATACTATCCGCGAAACAATTCACTCAAAACATGCAAAATAAAGCGCGGATTGCCTACCACATACCTACGCCACAAACGGCGCGGACTTTGCATCAGACGGTGCAACCACTCCAAACCACTATCCTGCATCCATTCCGGAGCACGTTTGATTGAACCGGAGTAAAAATCGAAAACAGCTCCTATGCTGCAAATGCGTGTTGCCTTCAGGCTATCATAGAAGCTATAGACCCACTTCTCCTGCTTTGGAGCTGTCATACCCACAAACAATACATCCGGCTCTACAGCGGCAACAGCTGCCACCATCTCAGCACTCTCCTCGTTGCTGAAGGCGTTTCTATACGGGGGTGAATAACTATGTACCTCAACATTTGGAAAATCACGGTAAGCACGGGCTTTGATCTGGGCCAAAATTTGTGGTGAAGAACCCAAAAAGAAACACTTACCTCCTATTTTATTCAACCGGCGCATTTCCGAAATAAAAAGATCATATCCGGCCACACGCTCGATGCGTTTCCCCTGGAGCAACAATGTAGAAAATACTATACTAATACCGTCCGGCAACAGCACATCACTAGCCAGTAAAGCACGCTCAAATTCTTTATCCATCCTACTTACGTTATAAGAATGAGAATTAATCGTGTTTATCAGCAACTTACCTTCTGGCAAGTTGTCGAGTGCAGCTTTGGTGGGTAATAGTTTTAGTTCTCGTAATAGTATCATCAGCTCCTTTTTCTTTAAAACAAATGGGAAATCTCACTTATTTCGGAATGCAAATTTAATATTCTGTCTGAATTTTGAAGCATGTTTATCACCTTATTTTTACCTATTGTGTTGTTTATCTCTTTTTTAAACAATTGTTTCATGCAAAAGGTTTTTAAACTTTCTTCTATTCGATGGTATTATCTATATATCGATTCTTACTTTGCTTATAACGTCATTTATTCAGAACCTGTTTGACCAATTTATTGTAATATCTGTTGTAAACATATACAATTGGCATCAAACAGATCAACGTAAGGACTACACAACCAAACGAAAAAAGTTATGAACTTCTAATCTGATCAATCGGATATTGTGATACTTTTGAAACAACTCCAATAACAGACCTTTTTACAGGCTCTGAAAAGGCAAACAAAGGTAGAGAATTTACACCAATATAATTTAATACCCGGTTTGATCCGATTGACTTTGATATCAATAATACAGCGACAACACCAATGGTTGAATAAAGAACAAATAAATAGACATTGTTGTATTTCACATAGTCTAAGTTTGTATTCCCATTGATATCAGAAAATAAAACCAATAAAAAAATAAAGGTAATAGCTATAAGCAATCGCTTATAACCCGTATATTTATCCAGTAAAAACCGGTGGTCTTTCAGCAAATAACCGACAGCTAATATTGCAAATACCCCAAACGATGAATTAAAGCCAAATGGTAACCTCACCATGGCTGTATACTCCATCAACCAACCGATCGTGGCCGACACAAATATACAATACAAAAACAGCCACCTGTTTACGACATACTTTGCCAGCCAATAGAGGTAAATCTCTGCCAGAAACATCACCGGCAGGTACCATAACGCTCCATTATAAATCATGAAATCTTTGTAATCTGTCCCGTAAATTATCCCCATCAGCGGTGTGAATACATCAATTTCCATTCCGCCCGGACGCAGATGTCGCTCAACCAACAACCAGAACAAATATGAAAGTACAGAAAACAACAAATAGGGTAAAAGCAGACTTTTCGATTTTGAGCGTAAAAACTGACCAAAACCGGTGTATTTGGTTCCATTGTACAACAAACCGGATATTAATATAAATATCTGTAAATCATACGCCGAAAAAAAATCAATCAGATACGAACCTCTGA
>CAZHNZ010000045.1:0-28901 GCA_964534355.1 uncultured Parabacteroides sp. | reverse complement strand
GATAATATTGGGCTGAGGAATGTTGTTTTTTACACAGGCATCTACCAATGTTGAAACCGAGTCGTTGACATACTCCTGAATAGAATAGTTCATGCTGTATCCGCTGCTCGAGGAGCGTGTGCCGTCGTAATCGACACCCAATCCACCGCCGATATCGACAAACTCGATATCGAACTCCATGTTGCGCAATTGCACATAGAACTGAGAAGCTTCGCGCAGCGCATTCTTGATGCGGCGTATTTTTGTGACCTGACTTCCGATATGAAAATGGATCAGCTTGAGACAATCGCGCATTTTGTTTTTGTCGAGAAAATCGAGAGCCTCCAACAGTTCGCTCGAATTGAGGCCGAACTTGCTGACGTCGCCGCCCGATTCTTCCCATTTTCCGCTACCCGAGCTGGCCAGCTTGATTCGGATACCAATATTGGGACGAACTTTCAGTCGTTTGGAAATCGTAGCGATAAGCTTCAGCTCATTCAGCTTTTCGACCACCAAAAAGATGCGTTTTCCCATTTTCTGAGCCAACAGAGCCAGCTCAATGTATGTTTCATCTTTGTATCCGTTGCAAATAATCAGCGAATTAACATCGATATCAATAGCCAATACGGCATGCAATTCGGGCTTTGAACCGGCCTCGAGACCTATATTGAATTTTTTGCCGTGGCGAACAATCTCTTCCACCACCGGTCGCATCTGATTGACCTTGATGGGATAAATAATGAAGTTTTTAGCCTGATACTCATACTCCTCGGCGGCTACCTTGAAGCAATTCGAAATCTTCTCAATACGATTGTCGAGAATATCCGGAAAACGAAGCAACATCGGCGAAGCAATGTCCCTTACCGAAAGCTCGTCAATCAACTCTTTGAGGTCGACAGAAACACAGCCTTTTTTGGGCGAAACGGTCACGTGACCTTTGTCGTTGATAGAGAAGTAATCCAAACCCCAGCCACTAATGTTGTAGAGCTCTGTGGAATCTTCAATACGCCATTTTCTCATTTATTTACTTGATAAAAACAGATGGATACTATTGTTGAAAAAAAGTTTGCGAATTTACATATAATCTTCGAAAAATCAATCGTTTTCAAACAAAACTAAGCAGAATAAAATCCGGTTAGTTTTGTTCGGTCTCTTCCATATTCTCCGTTTCTGGTTTCTCCGATTGTTCAGATACCTTCACTTTGGGTTTGTTTTTGACCAGTTTAAGCGGTTTTTGTTTGCTCAACGGCACTCCTTCGGGATTCCAGTCTTGTCCCACATCGAAATTTGCACGCAGTCGAATGGCCGAAGGATAGTAGAAAACCTCTTCGGGCTGTTTCCGGAGGCGGTAATTTCCGGTATCCCATTTTTTGTTGCCATTGCGGTCTTTTATCATCCGGGCGTAATAGTTTCCGGGGTTGAGGTTGAAAAACTCAGCGCTGCTGTTGATTACAGGCTCAGTGCGCACCACCTTATCGCCATCGTTGAGCAATTCCACAAACGCACTATCCTTAACGCCACTGATTGTGAAAAAGAGTGCACCATATTCCTCTTCGGTTTTCACTTTGAATATTCGCTCTAAGGGTCTGTTGCACAATCCGTTTACGCCGAATACCGATGCCGAGTCAATCTTAAACCGGTACTCTTTTCCGGGTTTCCATTTGTGGCGTATAAAGTAATCGCGAATGTGAAAAGTATCCCCTACGAGTGGCGGTAGTTTTACCTCTTTCCAGAGGGTATCTACCTTTTCGCTGAGGTGAAAGCCGGTGTAATTGATCGAGTCGACCGGCAGTGGCATCACTATTTTTATGGCGGCATAGACATCTATAATTCCACCCAATACGATTTCGGGCGAAAGAGAGGGTAACTCCACCTTTTGCTCTTTCTCTTTATCCTTCTCTTTTATTTTTTTCTTTTTGAGTGCGGGCATTTTGGGGTCTTTGAACACAAACTGCAATGTGTCTGTTTGAGGAACAAGCCGGTGCAATGTATCTGTTTTCAGATAGATAGCTTCCAGTCGAATGGTATCCTGCTTGTACAATACCGAATCTGTAATCCAGTAATGCAATGTGTCGCACGTTGCACTCCGTTCGGTGCGACACCACTTTTGGCCGGTGTAGTCCAGCACCTTTATGCGGGGCATTTCGGCAGCCGGGGCTTTGAAGTAAAGCGATATTTTGTTGCGTTGACGGCGTTCGCTTTTGTCCAGATACTGCGATTTGAAGTTTTCGTTGAATGAACGCAACAACAGATTGTTGGGCAGAAAAATGCTTTTGCGCACCGTGCGTACAGAATCTTTGCCATTGATTATCAGTGTGTCGGGCACCTCTTCGTATCCGGTTGACGGTACGACCAGCGAGTCGGAAAATGCAATATCTTCTCCCGGTTGGTCAAATTTATAGTCGCGGTTGGCATCATTCAGCGCATAGATCCGGTATTTTCCCGAAGCCACATTTTTTATATTAAAGCGTCCGTACATGTCTGTTCGGGTCACTTTCCCGAATGGTTTTTTCTCGAAAGAAGAATCGGCGGGCAGGCTGTGAAGGCCAACGTACATACCGGTAACCGGCTCGAGATCAGCGGCATTGAGCAAAATGCCCGACACCTGCAACGAGTCTATTTGCGTGCCGGTCGAAAAAGAGAGGGCAAAATTGTTGAACGGATTCTTCTCGTTGTTATCCACAATGGCATCAGAGAAGTCGATGGTGTAGGTTGTATTTTTCTTCAGAGAATCTTTCAGCTCCACCGTTATTTTTTTTCCAATCGCCGAAATCAGCGGGGGAATGGTTTGAGGCGGCGAAACAGTCACCTTCTCAGCGGCCTGCTCCACCAGGACTATTTCGTCGAAAATAAGTTCCGATCTCTTTTTCTGAAAATTGGTTTGTCCCTGAGAGGGAAAACTCTTTATCAAACGGGGTGGGGTTTCATCTTTGGGGCCACCGCCCGGTCTGCCGATATTGGCACACGACGTGACCAGAAAGAGAATCACGGCCGGAATGATTACCTGATATATTTTATTCAAGCGAAAATGAGGCATATACAATGTGTTTATTTTGTAGTTTAAATGCACAAACGGCAAACAGCGGTGCAAAATTACACATTTAGATTTACTTTTTGCTTAAAATGCGGTGGCCAATACGACAATAGAGGCATTTCTTTTTGTCGCAATACTCGTTTCTGAGTTGCAAAATGGCCTGCGAATCGTAAGCAGAGAGCACAGGCACTCCGGCCTCACTCCATTCCCGCACAATGCGGTTGTCTTCGGGTTTGGTATTTTCGAGCAACGACAGGGCTCTGCTACAGGCCTCTTCGTTGGATGTGGCACGTCCGAAGGCAAACATCACCGGCACTACCGCATTGATCAGCAAAACCTGTAAGGCCGTGTTGCCCAATCGCTTGCTTCGGCTGTTTGAGCTCTCTTCAAAGTCGTAATGCGTTTGCCAGTAGGCACTGGGCTCTACGGCTATTAAGTCGGAAAATTGCGGCAATGAATCAATCTGCAATACCTTCGAAAAGAGCATCGGGCTTCGGTGGTAGAGAGCAGCCAGTTGAGCCAGTCGGATGTGCGGAAAATTAGCCGGTCGCAGACGCAGAAAACGCCAGATATCTTTGGACAATGGTTTGAGCGAAAATTTGTTGCGCAGAAAATTGTATTCGCGTTGCAAGAGCAGCAGATAAGCGTTGTCCGGGAAGCTGATCTCGAGTAGTCCCGCCTGACCAAACAGCATTGCCTCTGTTTGCAGCAGCGAATCGGCATGTTTGAGCAGATACGAGAGCGGCAGACTTCGGGCGAGCCGCTCGAAAGCATCGTTGTTGATGCCCAGCCCCATGCTCCGAAAGAGCGAGACGTAGAAAATCTCTTCCCAGTTTTGTTTGTTTTGCTCCGAAAGCAAAAAGATAGCATCCGTTTTTCGCTCCAGTCTTTCGGCCAGAAGAGTGCTTTTCCAGGTCGATATCAGAAACGGATCTACACTGCTCAGCTGATTGCGGCAGGGAATTTGGTCGGAGTTGGTGGCCGACAGGTGTTTGTAGTACTCCCGCACACTGTCGGGGTAATTCAGCACCAATTGCAATACCGGCTCGCCGGTGGTGCGAAAAATATCGGTATCGCACACCTCTACTACATTTAGTATAACCGAGTCGTACACCGCATCCGATTGATGACCGTGTTTGTACCAATCGGTTGAGCGGGTGTGTATTTCCACATTTCCGGCCCAAATGGTGCCATCTATTTTCAATTTAGCATTGAAAAAATCGGGACCGGCATCCGTATTATGACTACCGGCATCGATAACCTCCACGCTCAATCCGGTGGTTGTGGTCAGGTTTGCCGGCAGATGAAGTCTGTATTTCCATAAAAAGTGCAGCAGCTGTTCCATATCTGACAAAAAGTAAGAGATAAATTTTTTATCTTTGCAAATTAAATAATAAAAATCAAACAAAAACATCATTTTGCCTTTTTGGATTAAAATATAATAGAAATACTTACGTTTATGAAAATAGCATTGATAGGTTATGGTAAAATGGGGCGCGAAATAGAACAAATCGCACTTCAGAGAGGTCACGAAATAGTTTCAATTATCGACATCAACAACCCCGAAGAGTTTGCTTCAGAGGCATTCAAATCGGCAGCAGTTGCCATCGAGTTTTCGGCGCCATCGGCTGCGCTGAGCAACTACCGCAAGTGCTTCGAAGTGGGCATGCCGGTGGTGGCGGGCACCACGGGTTGGTTAGACAATATGCCGGAAATAAAAGAAGCGTGTGCATCGGGCCAAACCTTTTTCTATGCTTCCAACTACAGCGTTGGGGTCAATATTTTCTTTGCGTTAAACAAACATTTAGCCAAAATAATGAATGGTTTTTCGGACTACAATGTAGAAATGCGTGAGATTCACCACATTCACAAACTCGATGCACCGAGTGGAACAGCAATTACGCTGGCCGAGGGTGTTTTGGCGAATATAGACCGAAAAAGTACCTGGGCACTCAAAGATAGCAGCAACAGCAACCAGGAACTGGAGATAGAAGCCGTGCGCGAAGGAGAAGTGCCGGGTTACCATGCGGTGAAATACGAGTCGGATGTGGATACAATAACGATTATCCACGACGCTAAAAGTCGGAAAGGATTTGCTTTGGGGGCTGTAGTTGCCGCTGAGTTTACGGCAGGAAAGAAAGGATTCCTCACTATGGAGGATCTGCTCAGATTTTAATACAAATAAATTAATACAATACATTCGATGAGATTCAGTGTAAAACAATGGGTTAAGGCCTCTATCGCTTCCCTTTTATATCTTCTTTTCGCGTTTTGGGTGGGTAATTTCTGGATTCTGATCGGACTTCCGTTTTTGATAGATATCTATCTGACGAAATATGTACCGTGGACTTTTTGGCGGAAGTGGAAAGACAGCCCGGCCAAAACGGTCATGGAGTGGGTGGATGCCATTGGTTTCGCACTTATTGCGGTCTATTTCATCAATACCTTTTTCTTCCAAAACTACAAAATACCCAGTTCTTCTCTCGAGAAGTCTTTGTTGGTGGGCGATTTTCTGTTTGTGAGCAAGGTTAGTTTTGGTGCACGTGTACCCAATACGCCGCTCTCTTTCCCGTTGGCTCAGCATACATTGCCGGTGCTCAACTGCAAGTCGTTTATCGAATGGCCGCAGTGGGAATACAAACGTCTCACCGGTTTTGGTCAGGTTAAGCGCAATGATATTGTGGTTTTCAACTTCCCGACCGGCGATACTGTAACGGTAAAACTCGAGAATCCGGATTATTATACCTCTTGTTTTTACGAAGGATTGCAACAGATGCGGCAAATGGGCGAGTATTTCGTAAAAGATTCGACCGATTACACCCAATACGCCAATCGGGCAATTGCATTGGGCCGCGAAGTGGTAAAAAATCGCCCTGATGTGTATGGTAAAATAGTTTACAGACCTGTCGATCGTCGGGAGAATTATGTAAAACGCTGCGTCGGTCTTCCCGGAGATGTATTGCAAATCATCAACAATCAGGTCTATATCAATGGCAAGAAAGGGGAGAACCCCGAAATGCTTCAGCTCAACTACTATGTAGAGACCAATGGCTCTTTGCTTACCGATGAGGTTTTCCGTAATCTGGATGTCAGCAAAGATGATCAGGAGATGGTGAGTGACGGCGAATTACTTCAGTCTGTAGGTATTCGTCAGAATGCAAACGGACAATACAACCCGGTGTATCACCTGCCACTCACACATGCGGCATTAACTAAGCTCAAAGCAATGGGCATTGTGGCGAAAGTGGTGGTAGAACCCGGAAATTTGGGAGGTCCAACATTCCCCCTCAACTATTCGAAGCGTTGGGCCGCAGACAATTACGGACCGCTTTGGATTCCACGTAAAGGATCAACTATCAAGCTTAATATAAACAACTTGCCTCTTTATGAGCGGGCTATTAGTACTTACGAAGGCAATACACTGGAGGTAAAAGAAGGTAAAATATACATCAACAATAAGATTGCCGATCGTTATACGTTTCGGATGGACTACTACTGGATGATGGGAGACAACCGGCACAAATCAGCCGATTCCCGCTTCTGGGGTTTTGTTCCTGAAGATCATATTGTTGGAAAACCAATACTTATCTGGCTTTCACTCGACAAAGACCGCAGCTTCTTCGATGGAGGTGTGCGCTGGAACAGAATTTTCAAGCTCGTACACAAATAGACAAACGTAGATAAATAAAAAAGAGCCGGCACCCGATTATTCAGGGCCGGCTCTTTTTATTTGTTATCTGATTATATAGATAATGTTTTCAAAACAGAAAGCAGTTCGCGGTTGATCGGCTTGTCGTTTTTGATAGCTTTGGTGAATGGCACATAGACAATCTGGTCATTCTGAACACCAATCATCACATTGCGCTGACCCTCCTGCAAAGCCTCGACAGCTGCATAACCCATACGGCTGGCCAATATACGGTCGTTGGCCGATGGCGATCCACCGCGTTGGATATGACCAAGAATAGTGACACGTACATCGTAGCCCGGATACTCTTTGTTGACACGTTCGGCCAATCCCATAGCACCTCCGGTAATCTCGCTTTCGGCCACCAAAACAATACTACTGTTTTTTGATTTCCGGAAACCGTTTTGAATGAGTTCTGCCAACTGGTCAACTTCGGTCGCAATTTCGGGAATAATGGCGGCCTCTGCACCCGATGCAATGGCACCGTTCAGCGCAAGAAAACCAGCATCGCGGCCCATTACCTCGATAAAGAAAAGACGATCGTGTGAGGTGGCCGTATCGCGGATTTTATCCACGGCTTCCATAATTGTATTCAGTGCCGTATCGTATCCAATTGTAATATCAGAGCCAAAGAGATCATTGTCTATCGTACCGGGAATTCCGACAATAGGCACATCAAACTCAGACGCAAAAATGCGCGCTCCGGTCAGAGAACCATCTCCGCCGATAACAACGAGGCAATCGATGCCTTCCCGTTTCATGGTTTCGAAAGCCACCTGACGGCCTTCGGGAGTCATAAACTCCTTGCAACGCGCCGTTTTGAGTATTGTTCCTCCCTGTTGAATGATATTACTCACATTTTGAGTACGAAAAGACTCAATCTCACCGGTAATCAAACCCTTGTAGCCCCGGTAAATTCCTTTTACCTCTAACCCATTGAAAATGGCAGCCCGTGTTACTGCACGAATTGCCGCATTCATACCGGGAGAATCACCTCCCGATGTCAAAATTCCAACACACTTTAAAGCCATAATACCTATATTTAAAGAATAAATAATCTTCGAATGAATATTTGCGCAAAGTTACAGGTTTTACGCTGTATCCTGTTACACTTTTACTTCATTTAAGTGAAATAAATCTCATTATCACACATTTTTACTCAAAATCGAGTAAATGTGATTTCTGACCTCCTCCATCAGCCATTTGGGAGTGGAGGTGGCGCCGCAAATGCCGATAGAAGAAATACCTGTTAGCCAGGCCGTTTCAAATTCAGAAGCATCCTGAATGAGATGTGTATTGTTGTTTATGAGTCGACATGCCTCGTACAGCACTTTGCCGTTTGAGCTCTTTTTGCCACTGACAAACAGAATTAAATCGTGCTCTGCCGCAAACTGCCGGATATTGGGCAGTCTGTTGGCTACCTGTCGGCAAATGGTATCAAAAGACTCGAAGCTGGTGCCGGGCAGCATTCGTCCGCGTATCTCTTCGACCAATTCCACAAATCCATCTACCGATTGAGTGGTTTGGGCATACAAACGTATGTTTTTGGAGAAATCGAGCCATTCCATTTCGTTAACAGATTCAATCACAATGGCTTCTCCGTCCGTTTGTCCGACCAATCCGTTAACCTCAGCATGTCCACGTTTGCCATAAATGACAATCTGTAAATTGTCACATCCAGACGTGTACATCTTTTTGATCTTCTTTTGCAATTGAAGTACCACAGGGCAGGTAGCATCCACAATAGTGATGTTGTTCTCCCGGGCATATTGGTAGGTGGGGGGCGGTTCGCCGTGTGCTCTGAGTAAAACTACGGCCTGATTGAGCTGATGAAACTGATCGTGGTTGATGGTTTCCATACCAATTGCGGCCAGACGATTCACTTCGCGACTATTGTGTACGATATCGCCCAGGCAATAGAGCTTTGTGTCGCGGGATAACTCCTCTTCGGCTTTTTGAATGGCATTGACCACTCCAAAACAAAATCCCGATTTGGGATCAATCTCAATAACTATTTGATTTGTGTCCACTTGTTTCTGTTTTTCTGATCATGCCGGGAGTAGGTCCACTACCTGCATAAATTGTTTCATTAACCACTCTTTTTGGCTGGCAATAGAGAGGTTGGAGTTGTCGAGCAACAAAGCATCATCCGCTTTACGCAAAGGACTCTCTTCGCGGGTTTGGTCCAGGTGATCGCGGTATTTCACATTTTCGAGAATCTCATCAAAAGAGGCTGCTTCGCCCTTTTCCTGCATTTCGTCGTACCTGCGTTTGGCGCGAATTTCGGGAGAGGCGGTGACAAATATTTTGAGTTCCGCACCCGGAAAAACAGTTGTGCCAATATCTCGGCCATCCATCACTATACCTTTGCTTTCACCCATCGACTGCTGAAGCGCAACCATAGCCCGACGCACAAAAGCCAGAGCACTTACAATACTCACCTTTTGCGACACTTCGAGTGTTCGGATTTCCTGCTCTACATTTACGCCGTTGAGGATTGTTTCCGGACGACCGGTTTCGGCATTTCGTTCGAAGGTAATTATTACCGTGTCTATTTGACTCAACAAGAGGTCCTCTTTTACCGAGTCGCCGTCAAAGAGATTCTTTTGAATGCAATACAGCGTAATTGCGCGATACATAGCGCCACTGTCAATATAAATATAGCCAATCTCTTTGGCTAAATCCTTGGCCATTGTGCTTTTTCCACACGACGAAAAACCATCAATGGCTATTGTAATTTTCTTCATTTTACAGGTTTCAGAATTTATTCAGATTTGTAGTTAATCCTATCAGTAAAGTGGTGCCACTCACATGCTGTTGAAAGAGCGATGCGCCCACCTGGAATCGTTTAATTTTTACCCCGGTACCAAAAGTAAAACCGTAAAGGCCTTTCTTTTCAAGCATCCGGAAATCATCTTTTACTTTGTGGCTATATCCCACAGCAACGTAGAAATTTTGCGAGGGAAGAAAGTCAAGTCCGATAATCAAATGCTTGAACATTGTTTTAACGAATTTATCGGCACCGGGCACATCCGTTTCAGATGTTGTGCGACGAAGAGACATATCCCACTTCTGAGCATATTTAGAGGTGGCATGAACCCGAAAAGGTGCATGTGCAAACTTTTTTGAAACGCCGAGCTGCACATCCCACGGCAGTTTTTCGTATTCGTTGTTGTATTTAGCCAATTGCCCGCCCAGATTTTTGACAGCGATTGATAGCGAAAGCTTCTTCTGTTCATTGTAATAATTAAGTCCCAAATCGACCCCTAAAGCAAAGGATGAAAACTCAGAATAGGCTGAATAGATGGCTTTTGCAGTAACACCACCCGAAAGTTTGTCCGTCAATTTATAGGCATATACCCCGTGCAGAGCCATATCCTTGGCCACAAATTCGCCCAAAGATTCGTTCACTTCATTCGTCTCTTTGAAGGTGCCGTAGTCGAGATAAACCATCCCGACAGCCCACGAGGCTCTGTTTGATGCTTTGCGGCTATAAACGGCTGAACCGGCGTTGATGTCTGCTACATAGTTCATGTAGTTGAGGCTGAGCAGATTGTCGGATGTATGGGTGAGCAGGGCCGGGTTTTGCAGGGCAACCGCATTTTCGTTGGATACGAGTGAAATGTTTGTTCCTCCGAGAGCGCTGACGTATGGAGATACCGGCAATTCGAGAAAGCTGTATGCCGACTCACCCACCTGAGCAAACAGCGGGAGGGTGATAACACAAAACAGAATGGATAGTAAACTATTTTTCATGCAATTTTATTAATTCATTAGATTACAACCACTTCATAACCAATCGAAACTACGATTTATGCAGGTTCGCCATAATCGAGTTCAAAATTAGAGAATAATTTTTAATTCGACGACAAACAACCCGAAAATATAACGGCAGAAGGTCGAGAATATTGGTTGAAGAGATTGAAATAGGTGATTAAGCATCCATATAAAGATGTTAAAATAAATACAACGAAAGGATACAAATAGAGATTCCGGGAAAGCAGATATTGAGTCAGGTAATGCCGGGTATTACTCCACCAATGAAATAACATTGTTAGCCTTATGTTATCTGCATGTTACATCGGACGGTCATCGGACGGTCATCGGAGGATTGTCAATGCTAATCGGAGCAATAAATGAAGAAAAACGGGCAAAAATTGAGAAAAAAGGGGAAGGAAATCCCAAATCGGAAGATAAAACAGGAGAAACAGCACTCAGCTTTGTGCCTACAAATATAGCTATAAAATTTAGGTTTACAAACTTAAATAGATATTTATTCACTAAAACAGAATAATAACAAACAGAGAAATACGGGTAAAGAAACGGGCAAACAAGAGAATAGCGAAAAAATGGAAACCCACATTCGAAAAAAAATACTACTTTTGCCCAATCTGAAACCAAACAATTCATTTGTCATGCTTTACTCATTCGACTCTCTGCTGACCATCGTAAACCGCGAACTGGAAAAACTGGAATTGCCCGTTGATCCCGCAGGGTTGTACGAGCCTGCCCGATATGCCCTTACCCTGGGCGGTAAACGTATCCGGCCAATACTGACTCTTATGGCCTGTAATCTGTTTAACAGCGATGTGGAAAAAGCGATTGCACCGGCTCTCGGCATAGAGATATTTCACAATTTCACGCTTTTGCACGACGATGTGATGGACAAAGCCGATATTCGCCGCGGAAAACAGACAGTGCACAAGGTGTGGTCGGCCAACCACGCCATTTTGTCGGGAGATGCCATGCAGATAATCGCCTATCAGCTCATCGGAAAGAGTCCGGCAGAGAAACTTCCCGAAGTGTTGGCTCTGTTTTCGAAAACGGCACTTGAGATATGCGAGGGACAGCAATACGATATGGATTTTGAGCAACGAGACGATGTAACTGAGGCCGAATACCTCGAAATGATACGGCTCAAAACGGCTGTTTTGCTGGCCTGTGCACTTAAAACCGGCGCCATTATAGCAGGTGCTTCTGCCGAAAATTGCGAAGCCATTTACCGCTTTGGCGAAAAGATAGGCCTCGCCTTTCAATTGAAAGATGACCTGCTGGATACTTTTGGTAATGAAGAGGTGTTTGGCAAAGCCATTGGGGGAGATATTGCTTGTAACAAGAAGACTTTCCTCTGGATACATGCCCTATTGGCGGCCAATGATGAACAAAAAGCAGAAGTGGATAGTTGGGTGGCCAAAGCCGATTTCGACCGGGGAGAAAAGGTGTCTGCCATCCGTCGGATATACGAAGAGATAGGGGTAAAAGAGATCTGCGAAAAGAAAATGGATGCTTATTTCGAAGAGGCGATGGATGCTTTGCACAGTCTGGAGGTAAATATGATGCAAAAAAGTGAGATCATTCACCTCACCGAACAACTGATGAAACGAGAGGTTTAAAATGGAGTTTATAGATACACACGCACACATCTATCAGCCTGATTACGCCAATGATTTGGTTGAAATAGTGGGTAACGCCCGGGAAAATGGTATTTCGCGCATCTATATGCCCAATGTCGATGTCGATTCTATCGGGGAGATGAACAGGGTAACTGCGCTTTATCCCGACTATTGTTTTGCGATGATGGGGATACATCCCACTTCGGTAGATGCCGGATACAAACCACATCTGGCCCGGGTAGAAGAGGCTCTGAGAAGTGGTAAATATTGCGCCGTTGGCGAAATTGGCATTGATCTCTATTGGGATAAAACCTATCTGGCCGAGCAGATTGAGGTGTTTACACAGCAAGTGCAATGGGCCAAAGAGATGGGCTTGCCGGCCATAATTCACACCCGCAATTCGACCAACGAAACCCTGGACGCCCTTGAAAAATGCGGCACCGGAGGATTGACTGCTATTTTCCATAGTTTTTGTGAAGACGAGAATCAGGCCAAACGAATACTGGCACACGAAAATTTCTACCTTGGAATAAATGGTATTGTTACTTTTAAAAATTCGGGACTGGCCCAAACGTTGACCCAAGTGCCACTCAACAGGCTGGTACTCGAAACAGATTCGCCATATCTGACACCCACGCCACACCGCGGAAAACGCAACTCACCTGCCTACATCCGATTGATTGCCCAAAAACTGGCCGATGTATATGAGGTGCCATTAGCCAAAGTGGCTGAAATAACAACAAAAAATGCGAATTGTATTTTTAAATACGAAAATGAATAAAAGGTACTATTTTAATAGACAGGGGATTACGGTTTAGAGGTAATTATTTTTACTGTAAATTTGCATTATTGAAGCAAAAAAACGTATCTTTGCGGTCGCTTGTTGAGAAAACTCAACCTTTTAAACCTTTATATTTAAGATAAAAACACGAATTAACAACCGGAGAGGTGCTCGAGTGGTTGAAGAGGCACGCCTGGAAAGCGTGTATGCGCCAAAAGTGTATCGAGAGTTCGAATCTCTTCCTCTCCGCAGAAACAAAATAAAAGGCAGTCTAAACACCTGATTATCAGTGTTGGGGATGCCTTTTGTCTGTTTTTGTCTTCAATGATGTCCTTCAAAATGAAGAATCAACATATTAGCTTTAACTCTGTTTTATAAATTCAGTAAAATCATACCGCAGCATTATCAAGGCTGTTTCGTGGCGGCTTATTGGCATGATTTGCACGAGCGACTCTGGAACAAAATAAAGTTTGGCAGGGTAAAAGCCTATCGATTACGAGATTTGATTCATTTTTACTCCAATGCCCCGTTCTGCAAAGCAATCTCTATCCAGTGTACTGATAGTTGTTCCGGTTTTGCGCCCAGACTTCGGGCCAGATGCAATGCCAGTGCCATGGAAAGCACTGCGGCTTCGTGCAACTCCTGATTGGTTTGCAGGGTGTCGCAAAGTGTTTGTAGTTTTAGCTGAAGCAGTTCATTGTGTTGCTCCGAAAACGAAACCGGGTCGTTTGTGTACGGTATATCGGGCAACATCAGGTTATTCATCCACTCATCGCCGATGCGGGCGGCCAATAAATCGGGCTCTTCGCTGCCCATTTGCCGCCATGCCGCGAGGGTTTTGCGGTCGCCCGACTCAGCCAGACCTGTGTCGAGCAACAGCATAAAAGCAATATCTGCCAGGCTCTGCATCACATCGAGATAGGCATCCTGTGCCTCTTCGAATGATCCGGTTTGTTGTCCATCGAGGTATTCCGCTACAGTTAGTTGAGGCAATTCGAGCACCTCGGGACACCCATCCATGCAGGGAAAATCCTCTCCCTGATACATATAGCAGACCGCACCGTTTTGTATCTGCCGGCCTAGTGGAAATAGCCTGCAAGCAAGTGGACGCCCGGCGTGCACGCTGCATCCGAAATTGTCGATGTATTGATTGCAGGCAGGCCGGTCGCGGTGTCCGGCCTTTCCGTTGAACAGCAGCCGGATGCCGCCAAACAAACTATGTTGATCTCTGAATTCGCGTGCCGAAATGCCTTTCTCTGTAGCCAGGCTGAGAAGTTCCCATGGATTTAGCCAGACTCTGTTGCCGTGGCAACAGGTGCCGGTACGCGAGCAGGTGAGGGGTAGCCGGCTGTCGGGGTTAAGTGGTGTGATTTGCGTCATTATTTGGTCATTTGCTTACTCTGTGAAGTTTGATATATGTCGTTAAACGGGTTAAATGGAAATTTCCAACCGCCACTCCCATATTCTTTTATCTATTTCGTGTTTGGGTAGTCTTTCATTGATTGTTTTTAACTCTTCAATTTTACTGATGCAAACTGAAGTCGTTAATATATTTTGGTTTTTTATTTCTTCGAAAATAAATAGAATACCTTTTACATTTAAACCGGCTTGTATGCCTTTCTTGCGAAGAGCTCCATCTCCCGTTATCAATGTGCCTTTCAGTTTTTTTGTGTAATGCCAAACCGAACAATCCTCAAAGCTCAATCCGGGATGATTGTGTTGCAAATATGTAATTGATTCGAAATCCTGCTGACTTTCTGTTTTGATGATTTTTAATTTGTCAGATAATATGCTTTGCTGTTGCTGATCGTTGAGTTCTGCAAATACAAAATCTGTAGTATGCAAATCAAATGCTAAGGATAAGAATGCATCCGACAATCCCAGTTTCACTATGTCTATTAATATATTTGCATCGTTGATGAGCAGCTTCATTCTATCTGTTGTTTATAGAGGTGCTATTTTTTAGTTCATCCAAAGAGATATTCAAAAGCGACGAGGCCTTACTTTGCGATATAAAATCCTCAGAAACAGCTCTGTAAACCAGATTCTCGTATCGGTCAGACGTTTCGTCTCCCTCGAAACCAATGGAGTCTGTGGCTTGTTTAAACGTTGGGTCAGAATTCAGACGTTTAAAAAAAACAGAAAGCATCTCCTGCGATATAATCTTTGCCTCTGCCAGTTTATACATAATGGCAGAAATACTTATGCCGTATTTTTGCTGCCTGTTTTTCAGTTCATTGAATGCTATTTTATTGCGTTTTTCGCCAAATTCAACAATCAGATTGCGTTGTGCAAATAGCATCTCCGATGCAAAAGTATGACAATAACTCTCCTGCTCTTTCTCTGATAGGTGGTTTAAGCGAAGCAGTAAATGCCCCAGTTCATGCAGTATCGTGAAGCGTTTCCGCTCAATAGGCATGGATTTATTTACTACAATCACATAATATTTGTCGTCAACAATAGTCGCCAGTCCGTCGAAATGGTTGGTCTCTTCATTGACTTCAATCACCTTTATCTCTTTATCCTCAAGTAGTTGTATGATGTTGTGGATCGTATCATGTCCAATGTTCCAGACAGAACGCAGGAGATCAGTCGCCGCTATTATATCCGACTTCGATTCTATTTTGTATTCCGACAATGGGTTTGAAAAAGTACTGTTTAGATTTAGAATACGCTCAATAAACAAATAATTCTCTATCTGAATACGAACTTCTTCTTTAAGCGCGTTTTCTTTTCGTATGCCAAATTTGCTTCTTTTACGAAAGTTTATTTCGCCAATTTCTACATCTGATTTACGAAAAAAGTAATCTATCTTTTGCTCAAATAGTTTCGAAAAAGCAATAAGCTTTTCGCTTGTAGGCAAGGAATCTCCCTTCTCGTATTTGTTTATCATTTGCTTCGACACGCCTATCTTTACTGCAACTTCCTGCAATGAATATCCCTTTTGAATTCTCGAATTTCTCAGCCGCTCTGCTACAATGGTTTTCATAGATCTTCTTATATTTAGTTGACAAAAGTATAAATTCAAAACATCATGTCAACCGTTTTGTTGGTTAAATATCCCTAATTATCGGGGTTTATAATTATATTCTTTGTTCTTAACCTGTTTGACCAACGATAAAAAATACCGGCACAAGTAAGATTACCCGTGCCGGCGTATTCAGGTCTAACTCTAAAAAATCCCTGAATTTGTTTGCAGTTATTGAAACTCTATTTGATCACTTTCATTTGAACAACCGATTCAGCCGATACCGCCCGCACCACGCCGACAAACTGACCCGGCAAAGCCACGAGCTCGCGCCCCACACAGTTGCTCTTGCGATAAAGCAATCGCCCGCTCAGGTCGTACAACTCTATTACCGACGGACTGGCGGTTGTGATCAACACACCTTCTGTCGTCCGGCAAATAACAGGTTGGCCTGTAGAGGTATTGCTCAATGCGGTGGGTACTGCCGTCACTGTTATTACACCGTTGGTCGATTTGGTGACGCTGTTTTCGCCTTTGGAGTTGGCGATGATCACGTTGCTCAAAGTAATATTGTAATTGCCCTGCACCATTGTTGTTGGCATTTGAAAAGGGATGCTAAATACAACACCTGTGGTTCCGGTAATGGCTGCATTTGTAGGCGAGTAAGCCATAATGCGAAACTGTCCATTTGCCAGTTTGGAGCATTCGAGCGACCAGCCCGCTAAGCGATTGGTAGGCACGAGCGAGAGCGATGCCGGGGATATCTCCTGTGGAAGTGTCAGGTCAAACTGAAAAGCTGAGATATTCAGGTCGTTTCTCAGGCTGATTTCGCATTGCGTTTGGTTGCCCGGGCGTGCAGTCAGGTTGAGGGCTGCTATCTCGAAGTTCGCTATAATCTCAGCACTTAGCGTAGATGAGATAACAGGAGTGCGCTCATTGGAGAGCACTGTCATTTCAGCCGATTTTAGTCCGGGATCTACATCTGTCAGCTGCATCACCAGGTTTTTGCTGGAGCCACCTGTTACCGTAAAGGGCAGCGTAACGCTTTTGACCCGGAATTTTGTATTGCTAAAGTTTATGGCCGAAACAATCAACGGTTCGTTCCCGGTGTTGCTAATGCTGAACGCCTTCTCGTAAACAGCCTGCCCCACATTGAGCACACCATAAGCAATGGATGAGGAGACCGACAGCCGGGGCGATGTGAGCTGGATTGCCCCATTGGTACTTGACGATAGCACATTCTGCCCACGGGTATCGGTGAGAATAGCCTGGCTGAAGGTAACGGGATAGCTGCTTGGGTATTCGTTCATCACGACCTTGAAGGCAAAATACTCGCCATTGGAGGCCGAAATGGTCGTTTTATCTGTCGTATAGCAGATAATCTTGAGCAACCGCCCCACCTGATTGGCCGTTACCTGAAAAGCCGACGGAATAGCTGTGCCCCGTGTTATCGAGTTGGCCACATAGCGGGCCGAATCGGGCAGGCTCACCTCCAGCTGGATGGCGGATAGCGGCACCTGATTGCTCATCGTCACCGGTATGCGCACCTCTGTGCGGGTTTTGCCGCTTACACTGCCCAGTTGGGCGGTGTTGAGCGAGTAGGCTGTGGCTTTCAGACTGACTTTGAAGCTGGCCCGTGTAGCCTCCGGGTCGGTAGTTGTGAGGGTCAGATCGCCGGCGAATGAGTCGTCTCCGGTGCTGTTGTAAAACCGAACAGTGAGCGTCATGCTGCTGTTGGCATTGACTGTAGCCGGCACCGTGCTGGCTACCACGAAATGAGCATCGCTCACCGCAGCAGACGAGATGTTGAACGACCGGTTTCCGCGGTTGTATATCGTCACATAGCCATATCCGTAGGTTCCGCTCACCACCCGGCCGTAGTCGATTTGCGAGGTGCTGATTTCGGCGATCGGTCCATTCACCGATATGCTGCCGGCGGTCGTAGTGGCTGTGAGCGATGCACCGGCCTGGTTGCTCAGTACGGCATTGCTTAGGCCAATGGCATAGCTGCCCGTTTTGCTGCTCACTTTGAAGCTCATATTGACCACCGCGCCGCTGCTGCCACTCAGTGCCGTTTGTGTGGCCGAGTAGATAAGCACCCGCACAAGCCCGGGCGACACCACCGAAGCTGAAACGGTGTGGTCGCCTTTTCGGGCTGTGAGCGCGATGCCTGTATAGTCGAAATCGGTGGGGAAGGTCACCTCAAACTGCAATGCCGTAACCGCACTGCTGTTGGTGAGCGAGACCGGCACCGACAGGGTCGTTCCGCCATCGGCAGAGAGTGCCGGCAGGGTCAGTTGCAGTTGGGCGACAGCCTGACTCAGGCACACAACCGTGAGCCAGGCAATGATTAGGGTTCGTTTCATATTTTCTCAGTTCGGGATCATTAAAAAACAAACTTACGACTGAAATTTCCCTGTGTGGTTTTAACGCGAAGCATCCAGATGCCTTTTGTCTGAGCGGGCAAGGCCAGTTCGCCCGTTGCCGATGTGGCTACTAAGCTGCCATTGGCATTGTAGAGCTGCATAGAGAGCACCTGCGCGCTACCGGCAGACCAGTGGATGATGCCGTTTTCGACCACCACTTTATCCGGTGTGGTCAGCGAGGCAAGGCCGGTGGCGGTACTTTGTATCATGCTGATAGGCGAGCCGTTGTCGTTGACAAATGTCATAGCCGTGATGCCGCCACTATTGCTCACGCCAAACAGCTGAGTAAGTGTCGCAGTAGATAATGCAGCACCTGTGGAGTAGCCCAGCAGGTGTTGCTCCCCGTTTTTGGTGTAGGGGCATACCACAAAGCCATCCAGAGCAGGCAGTGCATTGAGCGAGCCGGTGTAGGTAATGTCGAACCCGCGCAGTCCCCCCGGCAGAAGAGCAGAGAATAACCCATCTGCCATATTCCAGTATCCGGTAGTGAGCGATGCGGAGCGCAGTGCGGGCGCAGCGGCCGGTGCCGAGGTTATCATTTTCACCAGTTGCACCACGTCTATCACATTGATGCTGCCGTCTTTGTTCATATCCGAGTAGAGGGTATTGAACTTAGTCACCGGCTTTTCGAGGATGTAGTTCACTATATTTACCACATCTACTATGTTGATAGTGCCGTCTTCGTTGGAGTCGCCGAGTAGGCCGGTGAGATCAATTTTTTCTACCTGGAGGAAGCTGCCCCACTGGGCTGCGCTGAAGTAGGCATCGAAGTCTGCCTCCTGGAGGATTCGTAATTTGCAAGTCTTGGTATCAATACCTTTGAAAACATCAGTACCTAATACTGCGGGTTTTAGCGGGTAGCTGGTTATAGAGGAAACACTGTTACAACCGGAGAAGGCAGACACGCCTATACTGGTTAGTTTTGCGCCCAATGTAATGGCGGTTAAGGATGTACAGCCGGAGAATGCAGAACCGCCAATCGTTGTTGCAGCCGGCAGGCTGATGTTTGCGAGTGCTGTACAGCCTGCGTAATAATCATAATAATAATCGTGGTTATACCTATAAGAGCAGAACGCAGAGCCGCCAATGGTAGTAGCCGCCGGTAGGCTGATGTTTGAGAGTGCTGTGCAACCGGAGAACGCATAGCTGTTAATGGTAGTGGCCGCCGGCAGGCTAATGCTTGTAAGGCCTGAGCAGCCGAGAAAAGCACAACTGTTAATAGTAGTAGCCGCAGGCAGGCTAATGCTTGTAAGGCCTGAGCAGTCGAGAAAAGCATAATAGTTAATTGCAGTAGCTGCCGGCAGACTGATGCTTGTTAAGACTGAGCAGCCGGAGAATGTAAAATCGCCAACGGATTTAGCCGCCGGCAGGCTGACACTTGTAAGCCCTGTGCAGTTGGAGAACGCATAACTGTTAATGGTAGTAGCCGCCGGCAAGTTGAGGTCTGTAAGTCTTGTGCAATTGGAGAATGCAGAACCGCCAATAGTAATAGCTGCTGGCATATCGATGGATTGAATACTGCTACAACCACTAAACGCATTATCGCCTATAGTTTTCAGGCTTTTGGGCAGTTTTAGGTTAAATATTAATGTTCTATTTTTGAACGCATCTGCAGGCAGGGAAGTAAGCGATGTACCCTCCAGATTGATAGAGTAACATGCTTTCATATTGTCGCGGATGTAGAGTATGTCTTGATCGTTGATGTTGCCCGTTACAATCAGATTTTTTATCAAACTCGGGTGAATATTCCATTGCGTGAATATTGCAGTTGCTAATTTACCCGGTACGGTTGAGTTGACGATTATCTCAGTATCATCACTGTATATTACATTTGCAGAACTGCCCCAGGCGGTTGTGTAAGCTTCCACCTTGCCTGCAGGAACAATTATAATTGCATTGTGAATGCTCATGTTTGATAACGTACCAGTAGGAGGTGTCGTTGCACTGCAGGTGATTGTTAATTCACTACAACCACCAAATGCAGAACTTTCAATAGCTGTTACCGAATTCGGAATTGTAACAGAAGTCAATCCTATGCAACCAGAAAATGCAGAATTACTGATAGTCTTCACTGTATTGGGGATAACAAACGATTTAGAGCTGCCACCAATCGGAAATTTAAGTATGGTAGTTTTGGCTTTATTAAACAGAACACCATCGATGACCGAAAATTTTGTGTGGTCTGCTGCCACATCGAAAGAGGTCAACTTTGTGCATCCTGAAAACGCATAACTTTCAATATCCGTCACTGAATTCGGAATTGTAACAGAAGTCAATCCTGTGCAACCAGAAAATGCAGAATTACTGATAGTCTTCACTGTATTGGGGATAACATACGATTTAGAGCTGCTGCCAATCGGAAATTTAAGTATAGTAGTTTTGGCTTTATCAAACAGAACACCATCGATGACCGAGAATTTTGTGTGGTCTGTTGCCACATCGAAAGAGTTAAGCTTTGTGCAACCACTAAATGCTGACCATTCAATAGACGTCACCGAATTAGGAATAGCAACTGATAATAATCCGGTACAATTGTAGAATGCTTCACTCTCAATAGATGTCACAGAGTTAGGGATAGTTAAAGCGGTTAGTCCTTTGCAATTGTAGAATGCATAACTCCCAATAGCTGTAACTGAATAGGTTATTCCCGCATTCGTTACTGTGGCTGGAATGGTGAATGAGCCTGATATTCCATTTGAGATAGCAGACTCTACGGTGTATGAACCACTAAGCAAAGGAGGTATCGTGCCAATAGCAACTGTTCCATTATTATAGTAGTACCCTTGTTGAATAATTGAATATGCAACACCATTCACCCAAAAGTCTGTAGCAAATACACCCGGGATAATCAACAGGCATAGTGAGAGGAGAAAAAACTTCTTCATAAGATAACGAATTAAATAAGTAAAAATACGATTATTCAGAATAAGGTCTGTCGCAATTAGCGTACCAACGAGGGCCGGCAGTATCCGGGTGGTGCGTGAATAATGTGACTTGCCGTGTTTTTCATATATCTCTCGTTGTTTGTTGTTTCATTGGTCGGGCTTCCTTTATGTTAAATCCCACCCAATTAAGTTAATTGGCTAAATTTTTGCTTTGAGATAGTATTTGCATAGTTGGAGAGAACAGGATAATTGTAGAATTAATATCCTTATAAACAGACTTATGGTCTGAGTAGAAACCCCTTTCTTCTCTTCTTTAGTAAATATTATCTGTGTACAAACCTTATATATACATGAGTGTTGTTAAAATACTGATACAAAGGTAAGAATGTTTTTTGTTTGAGCAAGATAAAATGATTTTTTTATCTTGATTTGCTTTATTGAGTACTGTTTTATATATTCTCAGTAGTTCCAGAAGTATCCGGATGGATAATTGGTTTTATTGTATTCGTGCCCGTTATGGTGCAATCCCTTACATTACAGCACTATAATAACCTATCAGGATAAATCAAAAAAGTAATCATATCCGACCAGTGGGCAGCTCCAGATAAAAAGTGGTGCCAATATCCTCTTTGCTTTCGGCCCATATTCGTCCACTGTTTTTTTCGGTAAACTCTTTGCACAATACCAGTCCCAGTCCGGAGGTAGCTTCACCCTCAGTGCCTCGTCGGGATGTTTTTGCACCCGGACAGAAGAGTTTGTTGATCATTGTTTCGGGTATTCCGATGCCGGTATCCCTGATGCTAATCAGGGTAGTCTGTTTGTCTTTTTGTTGGGCGGAAATATAGACAAATCCACCGGAGCAGGTGAATTTAGAAGCATTCGAGAGCAGATTCCGGATAATTGTTTCCAGCATTTTACGGTCGGCAAAAACGGCAAAATCTTCCGGAATGCTGATTTGAACGCTCTGTTTTTTGTTCATAAACGGCGATTTGAGTGTATAATAGCAGGAATTAACGACCTCTTTCAGTGCCAAATTTTCGGGATCGTAGTCAACTACTCCTCTTTCAAGCATCGACCATGAAAGCAGATTCTCCAGCAGGTCATACAGGTTTTCGGCCGATTCGTTCAACGAAGTTGAAAACTGCAGAATATTCTCTTTGTTCATATCGGTTATATCCTGAGACATAACACGGGTAAGCCCCAGAAATCCGCTGATCGGAGAGCGAAGGTCGTGGGCTATGATGGAAAAGAACTTGTCTTTTTCGGCGTTTGCCCGGTTCAATTCTTCGTTTTTATGCTCTACAATCTGCAGGTATTTGTTTGTACGCCTATAGAAAAACAAAATTCCTCCGATACCCAGTAGCAGAACGATGATGTGGAAGAATGACAGCGAAATAAGCTGCTGGTGTACACTGCTCAGGTACGGTGTGGCCGGAAAAGAGATGCTGATACCTCCCCGAATATCGCCGGTTTGGTATCCCTGTATAGCGTGGCAGCGCAGGCAGCTTTTTTGGGTGATAAGTGGTGCCATATACCGGTACCGGGGCAGGGTCTTGCTGGCTATCAGCTCAATATTTTCGGGGGCTCCCGCTTCGAACATCCTGAGTGCGTCAGCTTCCCAGTGGTCGGCTCTGTTGGCCGGACGTATCGGGTTTGTGCTGGTGATGTGAAACTGAAGGTCGTTTTTTGCTTTGTTTATTTCGGCAATCTGCCGGGTCATAAAGGCCGGATTGATTTTTGTGAGACGTATGCCGTTGGTGGTGACCAGGTCCCTCAGCGAATCGTTTAGGTACGGATTGGGTTGGGTGCTATCTGTCACGGGTACATACACCCCGCCGTGTGTGGCGTTCCAGAGTCGGGTCACCAGTATTTGTTCGAAGAAAGCACGCGATTTATTGATTACCAGTTCGTTATTGTTCGATACAACCAGATAGTAGTTCCATCCAAACGATGCGATCAGGATAATACTCCAAGCAATAAGAGAATAAATCAGGTAAATTTTTTTCATGGTGCAAAATGATTCCCACAAAGATAATCAATCGCTCCATATGATAATCATTTCAATTAATAAATTATTGTATTCTGTTTCTGTTTTTAACATTGAGATCAAAAAAAAGCTGCCTCAAATTTTACTTCGAGACAGCCTCTTTACCATTAAGCCATTAGCTCCAACCTTTTCTTATTGGGCTTTATTGTTTGAAAATCTTAAAGTTTTTCACTCCGCCTGAGGTCTTCAATCGAAGTATATACTGACCACGTTGCAGTGAACCGAGTGAAATCGTATGATCACCATTGATTTGTTTCTGTATCAACACGCGACCACTTAAGTCAATAATGCTCATTGGGGTTTCAGTATCCACACCTTGAATAGTCATATTATCCACTACCGGATTCGGATATACCCGGATTGCTGCTTTGTCCGATATGAAAGGCACTGCGGTGGCAAATTCAGTCATCTTCGTAAAATCGAGCCATTGTACAGCTGTCTGGTACAAGCCTTTAGAACCCGTTGGTACATAGAGCGTGCAGGTAGCTTTGTTCACATTGTAGAAGACAGAAGTTGACTCACTTAAATTTACCGGAGTTGCTGCAGAGGAATAGATGGAGGTCAATCCACTACAATAGTAAAAAGCATAACTACCAATAGATGTAACCGACGCCGGAATAGAAATGCTGGTTAAGCCAGTACAATAGTAGAAAGCAGAGGTACCAATAGATGTAACCGACGCCGGAATAGTAACACCGGTTAAGCCACTACAATTGCTAAAAGCAGAATTTCCAATAGATGTAACCGATGCCGGAATAGAAATGCTGGTTAATCCACTACAATAGTAAAAAGCAGAATTAGCAATAGATTTTGTAGATGCAGGCATAATCGCCGTAACTAAGCTTGATTTGTTGGTAAATGCACTAGCCGGCATTTCATTTTCGGGATATATAATACTGCTTGTACTATACGTTCCTTCGGTGCCTGTATAAGCTACAATAGTAGCCCCGCTCAAATCTACTTTTGCCAATACCGGCATCTTATCCCGCATGGTTTTAAAATCGCGGGCATCAATGCTTCCCGAAATAACGAGGTCTGTAATGCCATTTAATTCACTGGTAGATAGTGTTGTCGCCAAACTGCCTGCCGTAACAGAGATTGTTTTTGTTACTCCTGCTTGCAAAACAGTAATGGTTTGAGGCGTAAATCCTGTAGCTGAAACGGTAATGGTACCTACCCGCGATAATTCTGAAGTATTGGCTTGTGCACTGATCTTCAGTGAATTGTTTCCGGTTCCTGAAGCCGGACCTACCGTTAGCCACGATTGGTCGGAGCTGGCAGACCACGCTACATTTGCCGTGATTCCAACAGGAGTGCTTCCATCTTTGGCTGTCATTTTTAGATTGTTTGTACTCAACACGAAACCAGAAGTAGCTTCAACGATATTTGCAAAGCTATTCCAATAACTGGCAGCTGTATAAAGTGTTTTAGTTGTATATGGTACATTCAAAATGCAGGTAGACGTACTTACTCCGGTAAAGGTGGATGAGCTTACAGTCATCGGTTTACTATTCGTGTAAATGTTGGTTAATCCACTGCAATAGGAAAAAGCATAACTACCAATAGAAATAACTGACGCCGGAATAGTAACACTGGTTAAACCACTACAATAGGAAAAAGCCTCACTGCCAATAGAGGTAACCGATGCCGGAATAGTCACACCGGTTAAACCACTACAGTAATAAAACGCAAAAATACCAATAGAAGTAACCGAAGCCGGAATAGTATAACTGCCGGTTTTTCCATTCGGATACTGAATAATTGTAGTTTGATTCTTATCAAACAATACTCCGGCCAAACCCGAATAATTCAAATTTCCACTTTCTACAGTTATATCAGTTAGTTTAGTGCAATAGCTAAAAGCAGAACTACCGATAGATCTAACCAAATTCGGAATCGTAACGCTTGTTAATCCATTGCAACGGTAAAAGGCGTTATTTCCAATAGAGGTAACAGATGCCGGAATAGCAACACTGGTTAAGCCAGTACAAGAGGAAAAAGCAGAATTACCCATAGATTTTATAGATGGAGGCATAATCGCCGTAACTAAGCTTGATTTGCCGCTAAATGCACTAGCCGGCATTTCATTTTCGGGATATACAATACTACCTGTACCAGAGGTTCCTTCCGTGCCGGTATAAGCCACAATAGTAGTACCACTTAAGTCAACATTTGCCAACAGCGGCATTTTATCCCGCATAGTTTTAAAGTCGCGGGCATCAATGCTTCCTGAAATAACCAGGTTTGTAATGCCATTTAATTCGGTGGTAGATAGTGTTGTCGCCAAACTGCCTGCCGTAACAGAGATTGTTTTTGTTACTCCTGCTTGCAAAACAGTAATGGTTTGAGATGTAAATCCTGTAGCAGAAACGGTAATGGTACCTACCCGCGATAATTCTGAAGTATTGGCTTGTGCGCTGATATTCAGCGAATTGTTTCCAGTTCCTGACGCCGGACCTACCGTTAACCACGATTGGTCGGAGCTGGCAGACCACGCTACATTTGCCGTAACACCAACAGGCGTACTTACGCTGTTAGCCGGTATGTTTAAACGGTTTACATCCAACACAAATCCGGAAGATGCTTCAATTATATTTTTAAAAATACTCCAATAACTGTCAGCTGCATAAAGTGTTTTAGTCGAATAGGGTACATTCAACGTGCAGGCGGTATTTATTCCGGTAAAAGTTGATGAGGTTATTGTTATTGGTTTACTATTCGTATAAACATTGGTTAACTTACTGCACTGGTAAAAAGCATAATTACCAATGGAACTAACCGAAGCCGGAATAGTAACACCGGTTAAACCACTACAATAGTGAAAAGCATAACTACCAATGGTGTTAACCGAAGTCGGGATAGAAACACCGGTTAAACCACTACAATAATAAAACGCATAACTACCAATGGAAGTAACCGACGCCGGAATAGAATAACTGCCGGTTTTTCCATTCGGATACTGAATAATTGTTGTTTGTTTTTTATCAAAGAGGACTCCGGCTAAGCTGGAATAATTTAAATTTTCACTTTCTACAGTTATATTAGTTAGTTTAGTGCAATAGGAGAAAGCAGAACTACTAATAGATTTCACCGAATTCGGAATAGTAACGCTGGTTAATCCATTGCAACGGTAAAAGGCGTAACTTCCAATAGAAGTAACCGACGCCGGAATAGTAACGCTTGTTAACCCGGAGCAGTAGTAAAAAGCAGAACTCCCGATAGAGGTAACTGATGCCGGAATCGTAACGCTGGTTAATGCACTGCAATAGGTAAACGAATTATCTGCAATAGATGTAACTGATGCCGGAATAGTAACGCTGGTTAATGCACTGCAATAAGCAAAAGCTGAAATACCCAATGATTTTGTAGATGCAGGCATAATTATCGTAACTAAGCTTGATTTGTTGTTAAATGCACTAACCGGCATTTCATTATCGGGATATACAATACTACTTGTACCAGACGTGCCTCCCGTGCCGGTATAAGCCACAATAGTAGCACCACTTAAGTCGACGATTGCCAATAGTGGCATATTGTCCCGCATAGTTTTAAAATCGCGGGCATCGATGCTACCGGTAATAGTCAGATTTTTTATTGTAGCCAGCTCATTGCTGGTTAATGCAGTAGATAAGCCACCGGCAGTCACGGCTATTGTTTTAGGTGCTCCCTCTTGCGATACAGTGATGGTTTGCCAGACAAAACCGGATGCCGAAACAGTTACAATTGCAGTTCGGGCAGAAGTCGTTTGATTGGCTTGAGCGGTTAAAGTAAGTGTATTGTTTCCTGTTCCGGAACCCGGACTTACCGTTAGCCACGATTGGTCGGAGCCGGCTGCCCACGCTACATTGGCTGTAATGTCCACTTTTGTATTTCCGGCACCACTATCTATATTTATATTGTTTGTACTCAACATAAATCCGGAAGATGCTTCTACAATATTTGCAAAATTCTTCCAATAACTGGCAGCCGCATAAAGTGATTTTGTGCCATAGGGTACATTCAACGTGCAGGTGGTTGTATTTATTCCGGTAAAAATTGTCGAGACTATTAATAAAGGTTTACTATTTGTATAAATGCTGGTTAACTTATTGCACTGGTAAAAAGCATAATCAGCAATAGAAGTAACAGACGCCGGAATTGTAATACTGGTTAATCCGGTGCAATAATAAAAAGCATTACTACCAATGGACGTAACCGAAGACGGAATAACGTAACTGCTGCCCGTTTTTCCATTCGGATACTGAATAATTGTTGTTTGTTTTTTATCAAAGAGGACTCCGGCTAAGCTGGAATAATTTAAATTTTCACTTTCTACAGTTATATTAGTTAGTTTAGTGCAATAGGAGAAAGCAGAACTACTAATAGATTTCACCGAATTCGGAATAGTAACGCTGGTTAATCCATTGCAACGGTAAAAGGCGTAACTTCCAATAGTAGTAACCGACACTGGAATAGTAACGCTTGTTAACCCGGAGCAATAGTAAAAAGCAGAACTCCCGATAGAGGTAACCGATGCCGGAATCGTAGCGCTGGTTAATGCACTGCAATTAGCAAAAGCTGAACTACCCAATGATATTGTAGATGCAGGCATAGTCATCGTAACTAAGCTTGATTTGTTGTAAAATGCATTAACCGGCATTTCATCTGCAGGATATGTAGTGCTACTTGTGCCGGACGTTCCCTCCGTGCCGGTATAAGCCGCAATAGTCGCTCCGCTTAAATCCACAGTTGCCAATAGAGGCATCTTGTCCCGCATAGTTTTAAAGTCGCGGGCATCAATGTTGCCGGTAATAGTCAGATTTTTTATTGTAGCCAGCTCATAGCTGGTTAATGCAGTAGATAAGCCACCGGCAGTCACGGCTATTATTTTAGGTGCTCCCTCTTGCGTTACAGTGATGGTTTGCCACGCAAAACCGGATGCCGAAACGGTTACAGTTGCAGTACGTGCTGTAATTGTTTGATTGGCTTGAGCTGTTAAAGTAAGAGTCTTGCTCCCGGATCCCGAAGTCGGACTTACCGTTAGCCACGATTGGTCGGAGCTGGCTGCCCATGCTACATTCGCAGTAATGTCCGCTTTCGAACTTTCGGCACCACTACCCATATTTATATTGTTTGTACTCAATAAAAAGCCCGAAGTTGCTTCAACGATTTTTGTGAAACTATTCCAATAATTGGCAGCCGCATAAAGAGTTTTTGTATTGTAGGGCACATTTAAAGTGCAGTTTGGTGTATTGGTAAAAGTTGATGAACTTATAACTATAGGTTTGCTGTTCATATAGATGTTGGTTAACCCATAGCAATAAGCAAAAGCATAATCCCCCATAGATGTAACCGAAGAAGGGATTGTTAAACTTGTTAATTTCGAACAATTATAAAAAGCACTAGTCTCAATGGATGATACCGTTGAGGGTATAGTGTAGCTGCCTGATTTTGCATACGAATATTCAATAATTGAAGTTTTGTTTTTATTAAACAACACTCCATCGACACTCGAATAATTCAAATTTCCGCTTTCCACAATTAAATCCGTTAGATTATCGGTATGATAAAAAGCGTAATTACTAATGTACGTAACCGAGGCCGGTATAGTAATGCTGGTTAAATTTGTACAATACTCAAAAGCAGCTATACTAATAGAATTAACTGAAGACGGAATAACGTAACTGCTGCCCGTTTTTCCATTCGGATACTGAATAATTG
>CAZHNZ010000044.1:0-29240 GCA_964534355.1 uncultured Parabacteroides sp. | reverse complement strand
TATAGGCATCGGCAAACATCTCGTTCATGCCACCGTGTTCGGTTTGCAGCATCTTCTCCATCTGCTCGTCGGTGAGGTTTTTGGTGATTTCTATTCCCCAATCGCAAAACGAGAGAAACATGCCGCGGGCTGTTTCGTTGCCGGTATAGAGCCACGCATCTCGCAATCCGGCGTAGGTTTTGTGCAAATTGTACCACGGCACCCACGATTTTCGGAATTCCGAAAAATCAGCATTTTGGAAAGCCGGCCATATTTTTGCACTGTTGGGAACGCCACCCACGTAGCCATTCCGGTTGGCTTGCTGACAGGCTTTTAACTCAGAAATAATGTAGTCGAGACGTTTTTTGCATTCCAGATTTTGCGTAGCGGCATAATTGGCCGCCAATGCTGTCACATAATGTCCGCCCACGTGCCCGTCGAGCCCAATCCAGTTGGGGTAGCTTTGCGCTTTGGCGGGTAGTCCGGCCTCTTTGCGGTAAGGGGCAAGCAGTCGGTCGACATCGTATCTGAGCAGGTTTTGGGTGTTCACCTCCTGTGCGTGTTTCAATACACCATCGAGCAAACGTACGTCGCTGAGGTTGAAACTGTTGCTGTAGAGATTGCTTTGCGCCGGCATGTTTGCCGAATAGACTACAAAAAACGATGAAAGCAAAAACCTGAAAGTAGAATTCATGTGTCTGTTGTTAGTGAATGATTTCTATTATCTATTAAGAATAATACGTAAACTCCTCCTTTTCAATGACGACCGTCTCTTTCTTTATCAGACAACTGTTGACCTGTGTTTGCTCTACCGTTACCTTTGAATTAGAAGTGTGTCTGATCAGTTGAAAAGCCTCTCTCAACTGATTGGCGAACTCGTTGGCCTCACTCTCTGAGGTGAAAATTTCGCACTCTTGTCGTGTTTCTGTAGAGAATTCTCCCCATCTCGAAAACCAGCGAACACTCCACGCCTCAGTCAGTACTCCGATCGATTTCCGGGTGGGCTTAGAATTTTGTTTCAAAGAAACAAAAAAAGTGACAATTCTATTCCATAGAAAGTCCATAATTTCAAAAATTTAGATTAGATAAGTACATTAGATAGGTCTATTCTTTTTCGGGTTACTTCTGCAACAGGTACTCTATACCGGCCTCCAAACCCGAAATTTCAGCCAGTCCCCGCATTCGCCCTACAAGCGGATATCCGGGATTGGCTTTCCGGTCGAAGTCGTCGAGCATCTTTATGCCGTGGTCGGGGCGGAAGGGAATGCGGGTATCGGTTCGCCCTTCTGCTTTGCGGCGATACTGCTCTTCGAGCAGGGCTTTTACAATTGGTGCCATCTGAATGGTTCCCGTCAGGTGTCCCGACTCGTAGAAACAGCCATTTTCGGTAAACAGATTGTTGCGCAAATGGGTGAAGTGAATGCGATGTCCCAGCTTTTTCACTATTTCCACGAGGTCATTCTCGCGACGGACAGACAATGAGCCGGTGCAAAAAGTAATACCGTTGGCCGGCGAGTCCACCGCGTTGCAAATCCATTCCAAATCTTCGAGCGAGCTCACAATGCGTGGCATGCCCAATACCGGAAACGGTGGATCGTCGGGGTGAACGCACAGACGCACGCCGGCTTCTTCGGCCACGGGCACCACATCGCGCAGAAAATCGGCCAGATTGTTGCGCAATACATCGCGGTCAATCTCTTTATAGGTAGCGATATAATCGAGGAAAACTTTCTTGTAGTCGGGTGTCGAGCCATCTACTGTTCCGTTGATAAAGCCCTGCGTCACCACAATAATGTTGTAGGCCAGCAGTTCGGCCTCTTCGCCACTCATTTCATTGAAAATGGCTTCCGCTTTGGCCACAATATCCGCAGGATAGTCGTTCACCGCATTGGGACGTTTGAGTATAAACGCGTCGAATGCCACAAATTTCGGAAAATCGAAATACATCACCTCGCCCCCCGAAGGCAGCAGGTAGTGCAGATCGGTACGAGCCCAGTCAAGCACCGGCATAAAGTTGTAGCACACCGTATCGATACCGCACGCACCGAGGTTGCGCAACGACTGACGGTAGTTTTCGATCAGTCGCGGGCGATCGGCGGTTTTGGTTTTGATGCCTTCTGTTACGGGCAGACTCTCAACCACGCTCCAGCGCATTCCGTGTTTTTCGATTTCGGTTTTCACCTTCATGATCTCCTCCACCGGCCACACATCGCCGTTTTTGATGTGGTGCAGGGCAGTCACTACGCCCTCTACTCCCATTTGTTTCAGGTCGGTGAGTTTCACCGTATCGTTTGCGCCAAACCAGCGCCATGTTTTTTCTAATGCCATATTAGTTACGAGTTACGGGTTACAAGTTACTAGTTATAAGTTATTCTTTAAATCAATGCGATAACAGGGTTTTATCAATCTCTGTACGGGGTTTGCCCTGCGGTTGCCATTCGAGTTTTAGGCCCTGACCAATCTCCTGCTGAAAATATTGCAATGTGATTTTGTGCCAACCTGCCGCAAGGGGTAGTTCGACGCTCTTTTCTTCGGCGCCATGCACACCATCATAATCAATAACAGTTTGATGATCAATAAACAATCGGCTGCCATCGTCCGAAGCCAGATAAAATGTGTACACATTGGTTTCGGGAACATTTACCCAGCCATCGAACACCAAACCGTAGTTGTGCTCGCGTTGGCGGATTTCCAGATTTATACGGTCTGCCACACCCGATTTTACAGGTGTCAGCTTCGCAAAATCGGGCAGATTGCTCCATACGCCTTCGTAGTAGTTGTAGCTAAATCCGCTTCTGCCACCGTTGAGGGCAGGCATGGGTATCGACTTCACAAAACGCCTTTCGGCCACCGCGCTTACCGCTTTATTGTTGACAAATAATCGGGCTTTCACCACAAAGTCAGCCTTTTCCACACAAATTTCGCCGGTTGCTTTGGCCGATAAGGTGGTGGGTTCGGTGCCGTCGAGCGTGTATCTCAGCACGGCATTGGGTGTCGATGAGTTAATGGTAAACCGGGCTTTATCAATAAAGACAGATGCATTCGATTTTATTTCGGGTTTATTTACCACATTGGCTTTGCCCTCAATTTCGAGCACCAAAACCGTGGCGAAATCACTTTTTTTCATTCCGGATACGGGAATAGAGAGTTGTGCGGAATTCTGCTTAACGCTTATTTTAGTAGCCGGATTGGCCAATGCACAGGCCTTCTTTATCTTGTTTTGCAGTCCGTAAAGCACAATTTTGCCATCGGCCGGCCAGTCGAAAATATGCAAATAGAGTTTGGTAGTTTTCCCAACCTGCTTTTGCGTTACTCGCCCCCAGGTTGTTTCGCTGAATGGGTTTGCCTGCGTACCATAAATTGCTTCGCCATTGGCTTTCATCCATTTACCCACCTCTTTCAGCCGTTCTACGGATGGTGGTGGTATGGTGCCCGATGCATCAGGACCTATGTTGAGCAGATAATTTCCGCCTTTGGATGCAATATCTATCAGGTTGCGCACCAGTGTTTCGGTGCTTTTCCAGTTGTGGTCATCCGAGTTATAGCCCCAGGTATCATTCATCGTCATGCACGACTCCCAGTTTTTGCCCGGAATACCGGTGGCCGGAATGTACTGCTCCGGCGTTGTGAGATCGCCCTCTACACCTCCACCCAGTCGGTCGTTGTAAATAATTTCGGGATGTTGTGCCAAATAATCGGTAAACTTTTTGGCCAGTTCAGGTGTCATTTCGGCCGGGGTATCAAACCAAATAACGCGGGGCTGATAGTTCGCCACCAGCTCCTTCACCTGTGGCAGTGAAACTTTTTCGATGTAATCGCTGAAACGTCCTTCCTGCGCTTTGTCCCACCTTTTATCGTAATGACCACCGCCGGCATGATACCAGTCCAGCGCCTGCGCGTAATAGACACCAAAGGGCATGTTGTATTTTTTGCACGACACGGCCAGCGCTTTTACGATATCTTTTTTGTAGGGCGATGCATCCATTATGTTGAACGGATCGGCTGCCGTTTGAAACATGGCAAAACCCTCGCAATGTTTGGCCGTAAAAATCAGGTATTTCATACCAGCCTCTTTTGCCAGCAGCACATAGGCATCGGCATCGAATTTTACCGGATTAAACTTAGGTGCCAGTTGCGTGTAGTCGGCAATGGGTATTTTCAGTACATTCAAAATCCACTCACTGCCAATGACGCGTTTCATTTTTTGCTCGCCCCACGTGCCGGCCGGTATGCTGTAAAGCCCCCAGTGGATAAACATGCCAAATTTGGCCTCTTTCCACCATTCCATTTTTTGGTCGTCGGCTTTGAACACCTGAGCTGCCACCCCAACGGGCAGCAGCAACAGGATAATCAAAAGATAATTGAGAGAGAGTGTTTTCATTTGCTAATTAAATTTCTTCATTCTGTAAAATGATTTTCCTTCATCCACATGATTACCAGTTCCGACCAGGTTTGAGTCGATCCGGGTTGTTTTTCCATCGATATGCTGTGTCCTCCCTGCGGGAAAATATGCAAAGAAGATCTGTTTATTCCGTTTTTTATCAGAGCGTTGAAGTAAGCAATACTGTTCGCTACCGCCACTCCTTTGTCGTTTGCCGCATGTATTAATATGGCCGGTGGTGTTTCGGTGCCCACCTGACAATCGGCCGAATACAATTGGGCTATCTCTTCATTTCCCGCTTTGTTTCCAAGCAGATTTCTCTTGCTTTCGCGGTGTGTTACAGAGTCTGCCATCGAAATCACCGGCGAAATCAATACCGCGAAATCAGGCATTCTCGTCTCTGTATCCAGAGAATCGCCACAAAGAGCCCAGTCGTAGGCCATTGTGCACAAACCCGCTGCCACATGCCCTCCGGCAGAGGTGCCGAGCACACCAATACGCATTTTATCAGCGTCAATATTTTTCCCGCGTGCTCTTATTATCTTTATTGCCCGCTGCGCATCCTGCAAGGGTGCCAGATACGAAACCTCCACATTCTTCTGCTGCGGCAGACGGTAATAGAGCACATAGGCAGTTATTCCCTCCCGGTTCAGCCATCGGGCTATTGCCGTACCGCTCACCTCAAAGGCAAGCCGGGCATACGACCCTCCGGGTATTATCAGCACAGATGTGCCGTTCTTTTTTGCCTTTTCCGGCTCAAACACCTGAATGTACGGGGCCGAAACCCTATACATTCGTTGGTTTGATACAGAATCATTTACAGGAACAATTCTGCTGTTGGGGGATAATCCTTTTTTCCACAGATATATTTTCTCCTGCGACAAGAGATCCATTGTCGCAACAAAAACTGTTAATATGCTTAATCCAATACAAAGCCGTGTTTTCATGATCTCCCCGTTACCGTGTTTACACTCCGCTGAATGCGCTGAAACCGCCATCCACAGGGATAATCGCTCCGGTGATAAAGCTTGCCGCATCCGAACACAAAAACTGCACCACGCCATTCAGCTCGCTGATGTCGCCAAATCGTTTCATCGGCGTTTTGGCTATCACCTTTTTGCTGCGCTCGGTCAGCGATCCATCGGGGTTAATCAGCACCGCACGGTTTTGGTCGCCAATGAAGAAGCCCGGTGCAATCGCATTTACGCGTATCTTGTCGCCAAACTTGGTCGCCAGCTCCATCGCCAGCCATTGCGTAAATATATTGATGCCCGTTTTGGCCACCGAGTAGCCCGGCACACGCGTTATCGCATTGTATGTCGCCATCGACGAAATATTAATAATACTGCCCGAGCCGCTTTTGGCCATCGCCTCGCCAAATACCAGACACGGATACACCGTACCGTTCGAGTTCAATGCCACCACTTTGTTGTAATCTTCCAGGTTCATATCAAACACAGTCTGATCCTCACGCAGCGTACCGCCCGGCGTATTTCCACCGGCAGCATTCACCAGTATGTCTATTTTTCCATGCTTTTCCACTATCTTGTCGCGCACCTCTTTCAGGCTCTCTTCCGACAGCACATTGCACACATAGCCCGTTATCCGGCCCAGAGACTCCAGCTCTTCAATCCGTTTTGCCAACACATCTTCCCTGATGTCCAGTACAATCACAGTTACACCGGCCTCCAGCAAACTGCGCGATATATTACCACCCAATACGCCACCGCCACCGGTCACCACAGCTACCTTGCCCGATACATCAAAAACAGAACGTTCCATAAATCAATTATTTAGAGATTAAAATTTTAAGTGCCTTTTGCTCAACACAATTCACACTGCAAAATTAATCTCTCTTTTTTCATCACACACATACTATTTTTGCGTATAATAATGCTATATTTGCAAATTAAAAACATTCCCATTCCACATTCAAATAATCTCAAACAACCATTCACCATGAAAATGATGCACGAACAACTCAACATCCTCGGCTCCGGCTGCATCAAAGTCAAGTGGGACGACTTCCCTCACTTCACCTTTCCGTGGCACTACCACCGCGAGTTCGAGATCGTAGCCGTGCTCAAAAGCTACGGCACACGCTACGTCGGCGACAGCATCGAGCCCTTTGCCGAAGGCGATATCGTCCTCTTAGGCAGCAACTTACCACACTATTGGAAAAACCACGAAATATTCTACACCCAGCACCCCGACTACCGCGTCAATGCCGTAGTCGTACAATTTCCTCCCGAACTACTCTCGCACGCCACACTCAGCCTGCCCGAGTTTGCCGCCATACAGCGCCTCCTCCAAAACGCACAGCGCGGCATCCGCTTCACCGACCAGCGAAACAAAACCATCAGCCGCCGCCTCCTCCGCATGCTCCGCCTCACAGGCATGGAACGCTACATCGAGCTACTTTCCATCCTCCACCAGATGTCCGCCTGCACGCAATACCAGCTCCTCGCCGGCGCACACTTCGAAAAAAACAAAATAGAAGAGACCGACCAGCGCCTCTCCAAAATACTCACCTACATCAACTACAACTACACCCGCAAAATCACCATCGAAAACATCGCCCAACTCTCCGGTATGAACGTCACCGCCCTCTGCCGCTTCTTCCGCCAGAAAACCGGCAAAACCATCATCTGCCACATCTCCGAAATGCGCGTCGGCTTCGCCTGCAAACTCCTCATCGAAGCCCGCCTCTCCATCTCCCAAATCGCCCTCGAATGCGGCTTCAACAACCTCTCAAACTTCAACAAAACATTCAAATCCATCACCTCATACACCCCCACCGACTACCTCCTCCTCATCCGAAAATAAACACCTTTACTTCTCTTTTTTCTTAATATTTGGGCGAGCCCCACGGGGGCCGGGCTATCCGCTCATACTCCTCGCCGGTTCATCTTTCTGCTCACTATCAATCCTTTGCATCCGGCTGCGGGGTATCCGCTACTATCCCTCTCGCGAAGTTACTCCCTCATATCGTCGTATTGAAAACGTTACCTGATTTAGCTTATGAATAATATTTGTCAAAATAACTTCATTTGTTATCGATAAATAATGTATATTTGCGGATTAGTACAATAAAACTTAATTATAGACAAAACAAGAAATGCAAATACAAGAAACTATTCTCAAACCGTTATTTTCGATATTTAACTAATTTACAGAATCTAGTAAATTAGTTTGGATTATCAATGAATAGAATATAAAAAACTGTGTTTATTGTCTAGGGATAAGGTTTGTGTAAGGATATGCTACTAGTAAATTTAAACAACGAATCAAATGTTAAAATTAATAAAGAAAGTGTTTGTTACTACCACTAAAAAAATTGATAAAAAGCTTTATAGAAATAAAGATTTCGTAGTTATATCAAATAATTGTTGGGGTGCTGAAATATACAATAGGCTTGGATTAGAATATAACACTCCATTTGTAGGACTATTTATTTATGGCCCTGATTATATTAAATTATTAGAAAACTTTGATTATTATATTGATAAAAAATTATTATTTGTTTCTAAGTCTAAATGGACAGATAGTGAGATTTCCTATCCAATAGGAATATTAGATGATATTGAAATTCATTTTATACACTATAAAAATAGATATGAGGCTAATACTAAATGGAATAGAAGATTACACAGAATGAAGCAGATTAAAGATAAGAATAAGTATTATATAAAAATCTGTGATAGAGATCTTACTGATAAAAAAATATTAATCAAATTCCATCAATTAAATTTCAAAAACAAGGTTTCATTTGGAATTTTTCAGATAAACGAAAAGAATCATTTTAAAATAAATGAAAATGAAAATAATCAATTTGCACCAGATGGCATTGAATTATTTAGATATTCATTTAAGTATATTGACGTATTCAAATGGATTAATTCAGGAAAAGTTACAAAAAACATGTATAGCAAGATGAAATCATTTACTGACAGTACCAAAGTCTAATTAGAACATTAAAGCAAAGTTGTTCTTTCATAATGTATCCCCCCTTCTGCAGACGCCCATCCACACCGGATATGAAGCCATAGAAAGGTGATAATCCGTCGTTTGAACCATCGGTCAGCGTAGCTAATTTGCAATTGCCTGTTCCCGGTGATTTGTAATCTACGATAGGTTTATATAGCTACGCGAATGTCTGCGAGGAGAGAATTGATGGTATAATTTCTATCTGTCGTAGTCGGGGTGTCAATTGATTGCACTAAGAAAAAATGGCCTCAATGGTTATGCTGCAACCACTGCACCAAGAAAAAATGCTATCAATCGTTATGCCGCAATTACCGCACTAGGAACAAATGCCATCAATGGTTATGCTGCAAATACTGCTCTAAGAAAAATGGCATCGATTGTTATGCTGCAAATACTGCACCAAGAATAAATGCCATCAATGGTTATGCCGCAAATACTGCACCAAGAACAAATGCTATCAATCGGTATGCTGCAATTACCGCACTAGGAACAAATGCCATCGATGTTTATGCTGCAACTACTGCACTAAGAAAAATGGCATCGATGGTTATGCTGCAACTACTGCACTAAGAAAAAATGGCATCAATGGTTATGCTGCAACCACTGCACCAAGAAAAAATGCTATCAATCGTTATACCACAAATTCCTCATTGACATAGTTTATTATTCGACAAAGATATCTGCTTAAAATATGCCGGGAAAAGCGTGGTTGGCCGATTGCTTACATTAATTCGCACCGCTCTAATCCCAAAGAAGAGATTTAAAGAAAAAAACAGTAATTTTGTCATGCTGATTTTTTAATCGTAGCCACAAAACCGGGTGCATATCACCGGAATGTGAATATAGACTGGCGCGTTTGGTTGAGTTTTATGAGTAAACGACGAAATAAAATAAAAATGAATTATATAATCCCACAATTGCCTTTAAATAAGGATATTGAAACCAAAGTAGTTTTAAAGAAACTGACTTTAGCACACAAAGCTTTGGCTGAACTAAACGGTGTGGCGGAAACCATTCCAAACGAGGTTATCATTCTGAATACACTTTCGCTTCAGGAGGCTAAAGATAGTTCAGCTATAGAAAACATCATAACCACACATGATGAATTGTTTAGTAGCGACAATTTTGCAAAACGGTTTACGAGTATTGCTGCCAAAGAAGTCTATAATTATGCTACTGCATTAAAAGATGGCTTCTCGGTAGTCAAAAAACAAGGTTTACTAACTTGCAATCAAATCATTGATATACAGAGCGCCTTAGAAAAAACCAGGTCAGGGTTTAGAAAATTGCCCGGAACTGAACTCAAAAATGAACAAACAGGGCAGATTGTTTACACACCTCCACAGAATCACGATGAGATTGTGGAATATATGTCGAATCTTGAAAAGTTTATGAACGATAATGAATTGAGCGACTGGGATCCATTGGTAAAAATGGCTGTAATACACCACCAATTCGAGAGCATTCATCCTTTCTACGATGGCAATGGACGTACAGGTCGTATCATCAATATATTGTTTCTGGTAAAAGAAAATCTTCTGAATTTGCCTATTCTATATTTAAGCCGTTACATAAACCAAAATAAAGGCACGTACTATAAACTTCTGCAGGAAACCCGAATTACTCAAAATTGGGAACCATGGCTAATGTTTATGCTGGAAGCTGTGGAGCAAACCTCCATTCAAACAACTGCTATTGTACGAGGTATTAAAGCATTAATGATGCAACACAAGAAAAAAATAAGAACCGAACTGCCAAATATTTATAGTCAGGATTTGATTAACAACTTGTTTAAACACCCTTATACTAAAATTGAATTTCTGGTGCAGGATTTACGAATAACACGTAAAACTGCTGCAAAATATTTACATACACTGTGCGAAGCCGGTTTCTTAAGTGAAATAAAGATTGGCAAAGAAATCTATTTTCTTAACGATGAATTATTTCACTTATTGGCAAATGTGACTACTCTTAAAGAGAAATAACTCACCTATTTATGTTCAATATGGGTAAATTCTGAATTTTTTTACCCATATCATGATTAACGTGGGTAAAAAATTGAAAATCCTACACACGAAATTTTAAACGTGAGTAAAAAATCAAAAGTTGTACACATAAAAAAAACGTTGAATTACAATTGCCATGCGGCGAACGTTGCTTTCGCTCTGATGGTTTAGCAACTTTTTGCGGTATATCCGGGGTGACGGACAAATAAAAATTGGGGAGACGCAGTAATTGAACAATTATCAAAAGATTTGCATAGTGCGTTTCCCGAGATAAAAGGATTTTCGCAAAGAAATTTATTTTATATAAAAAATTGTTCGTTACCTGCAAAACTTGATAATATTTTAAATCCATAGCAGGTTTAAATAGCTACGCGGATGTCCGCTGATATAGCGAGGAAACCATTAATCGTTATACCACAAATTTCTCATTGACATAGTTTTTTTCGACAAAGATATCTGCTTAAAATATGCCGGGAAAAGCGTGGTTGGCCGATTGCTTACATTAATTCGCACCGTTCTAATCCCAAAGAAGAGATATAAAGAAAAAAACAGTAATTTTGTCATGCTGATTTTCCACCGGGTGCATATCACCGGAATACGTAATTTTTGTGACATAATTTTCAAAAACAGAAGCAGAAAACATGAATTTAGAAAAATCTGAATATCAACACCTTGTTGAAGACCTTATATCGTTAATCGAAGAATCTAAACAAAACGTTGTTTCTTACGTAAACAGTTCACTTACAATTCTTTTTTGGCATATCGGGAAACGAATTTTAAATCACACACTCCAAAATCAGCGAGCAGAATATGGAAAACAAATTGTCGTAACAGTGTCACGACAATTGGTTGAGCGATTTGGAAATAATTATGAAGAGAAGAATTTAAGACGAATGATCCAGTTTGTCGAGAAGTTTTCTGATTTTGAGATTGTCGTTACACTGTCACGACAATTATCATGGTCACATTTTCTGGCAATTATACCTCTTAAAGACAATGAAGCCAGAGAATTTTATGGAAAAATATCGGCAAACAACAATTGGGGTGTTCGTGAACTTAGAAAGCAAATTGACAGAAAACTATTTGAAAGAACAGAACATGCTAATCTTCAACTTTACAATTCCGATACAATCGAAAAAAACATATTCAAAGACCCATACCTTTTAGACTTTTTTGAATTAAAAACCGGATATCTCGAAAATGACTTAGAATCCGCAATTTTGAGAGACCTTGAGTCATTTATTCTCGAACTCGGAAATGGTTTCACATTTGTTGAAAGACAGAAAAGAATGATAATTGATGGTGATGACTTTTATCTCGACTTACTTTTTTACCATAGAAAACTGAAAAGACTTGTAGCCATTGAATTAAGAATTGACAAATTCAAAGCAAAATACAAGGGGCAAATGGAATTGTATTTGAGATGGTTAGATAAATATGAAAAACAAGAAGGAGAAGAATCGCCAATTGGACTAATATTGTGTGCAGAAGCCAGCAAAGAACAAATCGAATTGCTTGAAATGCATAAAGACGGTATAATGGTAGCTGAATACTGGACAGAATTAATGCCGAAAAATATCTTAGAAACTAAGCTCCATAAATCGTTAATTGAAGCTCGTGAAAGAATTGAGCGAAAAAAAATCGGACAATAATCTCTGTACCCGCCCACCAATGTGTCGAAGCAAAATATGTCAATCCGCTGCATCCGCGTTTCTATTGTCTATTCTGGCGAACAGAGAAATTTATTCTGCAAACTCCGCCAGAGCGGGTGCGTCAGTAATTAATGGCGCATGGCGCATTCTCTAATTATCTTTGTGCAATGAAGAATCTAACGAACAGAAAAGAATAAAACTAAATCAGCTGATTAATATGTTTATGCAGGAAGCTGTGGAGCAAACCTCCATTCAGACTATTTACCCATATCATGATTAACGTGAGTAAAAAGCGGTGTACCCCGGGTTTGTCTCCATCTTCCGAATGTAAACTATTGGTATTGAATGTAAATGGGCTGAGGTTTCAGTTTCATCAGATCCGACGGGGTAAGCATCACGTGGGGCGCTTTTTTCAGGTCGTTTTTGTAGAAGAGCTTAAATCCGGTAAACTGAACGGGCTCTTTGCGGATGTAGAGCTTGTAGGTGCTTCGTTTCAGTACCGGCTCGCCCCATCCATCCATGTTAATGACTACCTGCACCTCGGGGCAAAGTTTTATATCCTTGTATCGGCGCACCATGCCTTGTGTGAAACGGTGTACAACCAGTACTTTCGGGGGCAGGTTGTTATCTTTCACCAGTTTAGCCAGATATTCCGAGCAGTAGTTCACATCGTCGGCATCCATTGTGCCAATCTTCCGGCCGGGTATGCTGCCATCTTTCATCGAAAATTCGGGGTCGATGCCCAGGTGTACCTGTGGCATTTTCAGATATTTTTCCAGACGGGGCACCTCTTCCCGCAAGGTACTGTTCGACACCTGAATATCCAGAAACAGTATCGCATTTCCCATTTTGGCAATTGCCAGAGCCGAGTCTATCTGACAATCGGGCATGCGCAGTCGGTATTTTCCATCTTTGCGGGGGCTGCCCTGCGCCACTACGGCAATGTAATGTATCGCCGGCTGCACAGGGGTGGCAGAGTCTGCTTTTTCCCAGGCTTTCACCTCTTCATTTAGCCTTTTCCAGACCTCTTTGGGGGGATATTCGCCCAGTATTCCCATTCTTTTCGAATAGAGATTTCCGTAATAGGCAACTATTCGTTTGAAGGGCAGTATTGCACCTTTCAGTGGTTCGGGTTGTTGCTTCACCGGCCATAGTCCGGTGGTGTCGCCATTGGCCAGGGCTTCCAGCTTCTTTTGGTACGAAATTGGCTCTACTACTTCTGCTTTGGGTTTTGCGGCCTCTTCTGTTTGGGCCTCTTCTGTGTCGGCGGATGTTCCGGTTTTGGGCTTTTTTTCACTGACTTGTGCACATCCGCAGAGGATAAACAGTGTGGTGAGTGAGAGTGCAACGGCGAATTTTCTGTTCATTTTGTCTCTTTATTACTTGTTTAAATATCCATTAAATCTCATTTAAATGTTCTGCGCATAGCTTTGAGCAATCCTTGTGCGCTCCATTCGGGAACAATTATCCGGCGTACGGTTTGCAGCGGTAGCAGGGTGTCGCGTTTGGTGGACAGGATAAACGAAAGCTTAAAATGTTTGCTCAGCTCTGCCGCCCCTTTGTGGTCGTATACACCGTTGGGATAGGCCCAGTAGTCTACCCGGCTGCCGGTTATGCTTTCGAGCTTCTCTTTGGGGACAATCACCTGTTTCTGCCAATCGTCGGGGGTGTTGTATTTGGGTACCATAGTGTGATCCCAGCTGTGCATGCCCACGGTGTGACCGCTTTTGGCCAGTTGACCAATTTGCTCTTTGGTCATGTAGTTCTTTTTGTTGTAGGTAATGGTCATGATAAAGAATACACCTCTGAACCCGCTCTTTTCGAGCAAAGGCGCGGCAATGTCGAAGTGCTCGGTGCGCGAGTCGTCGAAGCTGATTATGACCGGTTTTTCGGGCAAAGGCTTATTGTAGAGCAGGTAGTCGTAGAGCTGATCAGGCGAAATGGTGTGGTATCCGCTGTCGGCAAGCACCCTGATGTGCGCCGCAAATGTGGCGGGGCTTACGGTGTATTCACTCTTATTCCCTTCGGAAATGCGGTGGTAGCAGAGCACCGGCACTTCGGGTTTTGCCACTATTTGAGCCGGCGTATTGGGTGTGGTTTCGGCTTTTGTTTCTTGTTTTTCGACGGTTGTTGTGTCGGTTTTTGTGGTCTCTTGTTTCTGTAGGGGCTTCTGTGTGCAGCTACCGGCAAACAGGGCCAGCAGAAGAAGCAGTGTCAGGTGCAGGTTTTTTTTCATCGGAACTATTTATTTTTCAACGATTTGTAAATGGCATCTTGAATTTTCGGGCGTATTTTCAGCCGCGACAGGCGGTTTTCGCTGTCGTCGGGGTAGGTGCGGTTGCTGATAAATACGATGATTAACTTGTTTATCGGGTCTACCCAGCACGAGGTGCCGGTGTATCCGGTGTGGCCATATACCTCTGCCGGTGCCAGCGCACTGCACGGGTTTAGTTTTTGTTCTGTCGGGTTGGGTTTGTCGTATCCCAATCCCCGGCGTCCGTTGGCCGAAGTTGTGGTGGTGAAAATGCGGCAGGTCTCTTCGTTCAGGTAGCGTTTGCCATCCAGTTCACCAAGGTTGAGCAGCATTTGGTGGATGCGGGCTACCTCGCGGGCGGTCGAAAAGAGTCCGGCATTGCCCGAAACCCCGCCCAGAAAGGCCGCGTCGGGGTCGTGCACATAGCCCTGTATCGGGCCTTTTCGCAGAATATCGTTTTTGATCGTGGGGGCAATATCCTCTTTTTTGTGTGAGCGTAGCGGGCAGAATGCGGTATGTTTCAGTTTTATGGGTTGATAAAACCCGCGGTAGAGAAAGCTGTCTAATGAAGTGCCGCTGATGGTTTCGGCAATCTCTTTCAGCAGAATGAAATTGACGCAGCTGTAAACAAAAGTTTTCGGGTTGAGGCGAGCGTTGGCAATCATCTGCATTGCATCGTCGTGAAATCGGTCGCAGAGGTAGAGGCTGTCGCCAATTTTCAGGGAAAAACCGGCAGCAGGTATTGCGGATACTACCCCTTCTTTGAACCTTTTTCCGCCTTTTTCCAGCACGCTTCGATAGAAAAAGAGTGAACCGGGGAGTCCGGTTTCGTGCAGCAACAGATCGGTGATGGTGAGGCTCTCTTTGTCGGTGCCCCGCAGAAACGGCAAATACTGAGAGGCTTTATCTGTAAGCCGCAGTTTGCCTTCGTCGTACAGTTTCATGATAGCCAGTAGTGTGGCCGTGGTTTTGGTTACCGAGGCTACGTCGTAGAGTGTGGTTGGCTGTACCTTCTGTTTTGACTCGTAGGTGAGTGTGCCAAAACATTTGTCGTATATTGTTTTTCCATCTCTCAAAACTACCACCTGACAGCCGGGAAATGCCCGTTTGGCTATTCCGTCTTTCACTATCGAGTCTATCTGCGAGTCGGGGTTTTTGCCGGCCCGGATGTTCAGGATAAGAGAGAGAGAAATGAGTAGTATGCTCAACTGTTTTTTCATCGCTTTTTTGTCTTCTTTCGAAACAAAGATAAGCATATAGAATTAAAACAGAGAGTTTATCCCGGTTTTTTCAGACTGTTTTCAAAAAATATAGTTGAACAGGTATCCCACAATCAGAATGCCAATGGCCACCACACCTGCGAATGTAAGTATCAGGGGTAGTTTGAGCACTTTTTTCAGGATAATCATTTCGGGTAATGACAGCCCGATGACCGCCATCATAAAGGCAAGAGCTGTGCCAAGTGCCGCCCCTTTTTCTATCAAAACCGAGATAATGGGTATCATTCCGGATGCACCCGAATAGAGCGGAATGCCAATCAACACAGAGAGTGGCACGCTGTACCAGGCCGATTTGCCCATGAGCGATACCATGTACTCTTCGGGCACATAGCCGTGTGCGCCGGCACCTACCGCTATGCCCAGTGCGACATATATCCACACTTTGCCCACTATCTCTTTCACGGCTGTGTAGCCATATTTCAGTCTTTCGGCCAGGTTTTCGTGTTGTTCGGCCAGCTCTTGTTTGCCAAAGCGGGTTTGGTACACCCATTCCTGCACCCAGTGTTCGAGTTTCAGCTTGCCGATAATCCAGCCCGAAAGTATGGCAATTGCGAGTCCGGTAAGTACATAGATGAGAGCAACCTTCCAGCCAAACATACCAAATAACAGGATAATGGCCACTTCGTTGATCATCGGTGCCGCTATCAGAAACGAGAATGTGACGCCCAGCGGTATGCCCGACTCTACAAAACCGAGGAAAAGCGGAATGGCCGAGCACGAACAGAACGGGGTAAATATCCCCAAAACCGAGGCCATTACATTGCCGGTAAACAGCGATTTGCCTTCGAGCATCTGCCGTGTTTTCTCTGCCGAAAAGTAAGAGCGGATAATACCGACCACAAAGACAATCAGCGCAAGCAAGAGCATCACTTTGGGCATTTCGAATACAAAAAACCGAATGGACTCGGTCAGATGCGTTCCGGCTTCGAGTTTCAGTACAGAATAAATGAACCAGTCGGTGACTGTCTGCAAATTGATGTAGGCGACAATCCAGAGAAACAACAGGCTGATTGTCAGAATTATTTTTCGTGTCATAGCGATATTTTTTTTGTGAAATGCCGGTGTCAGAGAAACATCCGGATAATGTAATAGATGCCGGTGCCGATGAAGAGCACGGCGATAACGCGCCTGAACCAGTATTCGAAGCTCTTCACTTTTTTGTAGATGTTGCCAATGCGCGAAACGGCATAAGCAAGTACCCACGAAAAGAGGATGACCGGTATGCCTGTGGCCAGGGCAAATACCATAGGCAGCCAGAGTCCCGAACTGCCCGAAACGGTCATTGGTATCAGCATGCCAAAATAGAGCACGCCGCTGTACGGGCAAAATGCGAGGGCAAAAAGCATGCCCAGAAGCAAAGCATCGGCATAGCCCCAATGTGTTTTGGACTGCATGCGGGCATTCCATTTATCCATGCCGGGGAATTTGATGCGGATAACATCGAGCATAAACAGTCCGATAACTATAAGCAATGGCCCCAGCATACGGCCGCCGTATTGTTGCAGAAATCCCCCAATCTGAAACTGATTGGCACCGAAATAGATGACCAGCGCCACCCCCGTGTAGCTGATTGCACGCCCCAGTGTGTAGAGCAATCCGTTGATAAATACACGGTTGCGGTTTTCGAGGTCTTTGCTGATAAAGCCCACGGCGGTAATGTTGGTGGCCAGCGGACAGGGGCTGATGGCGGTCATCAGTCCCAATACCAGAGCCGAAAGCCAGGGCAGTGTGCTGTTTTCGAGCAATGTATTAAAATAGTCCATATGGGTTAAATGGTTGAATGGTCGTTGTTTATCTTTCTTGTTTTATCGCTCTGATATTGCGGACATTACTTCGTTAGTTCGGCAATTTTTCTTTTCATCACCTCACGGAATTTGGCCGGATTGGAACGGGCATACATAAAGCCTTCGTTGGTGATGTTGATCTGTTTTTTGCCGTTTGTCAGCAGTAGTGTTTGGGTGGCTATGTTCAGTTTTTTGGCCAATGCTTCGCCCGATGGTTCGTCGAGGTTGACAGACTGCAAAGCGACATTTTTGCCGGCGAGCTCTGTCAGGTTTTTTCGGGCTTCAGACTCTACGGTTTGGCAGGTGACGCACCGTGCTGTGAAGTGAAAGTAGTAGGCTTTGAGGCGGGTTTTGGCTGTTTGTGCCGACAGCGAAAAGGCTGTAAATAGCAGCACCAGGGCGATGGTTTGTCTGACTGTTTTCATCTTTCGGTTCGTTTTCAGGATTGTTTACTCAATAGCTCTTTCAGTTCGGGAATGGTGGGGATGCGACCACTGAAAACCACCTTTTCGTTGATAACCAGCGCGGGGGTGGTCATTACACCGTATCCCATGATTTGTACGATGTCATCTACTTTGCTGATGTCGGCCGACAGACCCATTTCGGCTACTGTTTCGCGGGTCATTTTTTCGAGGATGTTGCATTTGCTGCAACCGCTTCCTAATACTTTGATGTTCATAATCTTTTGGTTATGGGTTTATTGTTTTATTCGTAGTTCGCAAAAATACGAACATTGTTTGCAAATTTTTTTATTTACTGAGCAATGCCGAAAGCAGGGTTTTGGCCTCGTTCCAGTTGTCGCGGTTGAGGCAATATTTCACTTTGGGTGCCTCTATTTCGCCCTGTATCAGTCCGGCATCGCGCAGCTCTTTGAGGTGTTGCGAGAGGGTAGATTTGGCAATGGGCAGTATGTCCGACAGGTCGCCACTGTAACAGCACGATTGTGTGGCCAGCATTTCGAGCACAAAGATGCGCACCGGGTGCGACATGGCTTTGGCGTAGCGGGCTATTTGGGTCTGTTCGTCGGTGATGACTTTGCGGGGTGAAATTTTCATTGTTCGTAAATTTGCGAACAAAGATAGCGCATTTTTTATTTAAATGAAATTTTTGTGCTGTTTTTTTCTGTTTGGGGCGAAAAAACCGGTTTCTACAAAAATGTAGAATAGGGTGGTAATGAGCTTCATTTTTGTGGTTGACGGTGTGGCGATGGACCGACCTGCTTTGGGTGAGATTTTTGCCGCGGATGGTGCGCCCGAAGCGCGAGGGATAGAAGCGGATACCCCGCAGCCGGCTACAACAGCCTGAAAATGAGCAAAAAGGTGAACCGGCGAGGAGTATGAGCGGATAGCCCGACCCGAAGAGTAACGAAGGGGCGCGCCCTTGAATGGAGGTCAATTACGTTGTGGCACGATTTTTGCTTTGCACGTAATAAAGATGTGTTATGGAAAATATGTCGGTTATTGAATTGGAAAAGGCGGTGAATAAGGCGAAATTTGCGCTGATGCAAAAGGCGGGTGAGCTTCATGATTTGATAGAAGACCGTTTGCCGGGCGATTATAAAGATATACCGGCATGCGCTGAGGCGGCGTACAGAGCCGGTGTGGTTTGGGATGAGTTGAACAGTAGGTTGAAACAGGAAAAAGCGAAGGTATGAGAGTAGTGTTTTACGAAAAACCGGGTTGTATAAATAATAAAAAGCAGAAGCTTTTGTTGGCAGAAAAAGGGCACACGGTGCTGGTTGGTTCAATACTGACAGAGGAGTGGACGGCAGAGCGATTGCGCTCATTTTTTGGCGAATTGCCTGTGTCGGAATGGTTTAACCCGTCTGCGCCGGATGTGAAGTCGGGAATGATAAATCCTGCGCGTATCAGCGAAGCCAATGCTTTGGCAGCTATGCTGGCCGACCCTCTGCTTATTCGTCGTCCACTAATTGAGGTGGATGGTGCGCGGGTGTGTGGCTTCGACAATGGCGTGGTGCGGGCGTTGCTCAATGGCGCCGACATATCGCACCTGCTGCATTGCCCTTACAGTTCGTCGCAGTCGAGTTGCGCCGACGAAACACCGGGATTGCCGGTGTGTTCGTTGCAATTCAGTATTGGGTTGGGCTAATTGCCCGATTGAATGAGGTTTTCGCCCTTTCGTCCGATCATCACAGTGATGCCGTTGGGGGCAACCAGGGCGGTGAAGGGCGTGTGGGTTACAGTAGCACCTTGCAGGTGTTCGCTGAATATTCCACCCCGCAGATAGAGTTGTCGTCCGCCGGGGTTTTTGGTTTTGAGGTATTGCTTCCAGGTGTCGATGTTGTCGTCGAGGCAGATGGCGACATAGGTGATTGAGTCGCTGTTTTTGCGGGCTACTTCGGCCTGATATTTTTTATTCAGATAGACCGAATATTTGTCGTCGGTGTTCCAAAACAGAATAAACATTTGCTTTCCGGTTGTGGAAAAGAAATACTCAGGCTTGCCCTCTTTGCTGTATGCCTGAAATGCGGGAAAGCTCTTCCCGATAATTGATTTCTGATAGACTTTGGCTGTTTTTTTCAGGGTTTGGGTAACTGGAAATTCGCTTACCCGGTCGCCTTTGAGCTCTGTGAGCAGCGTGGGCAGTACATCTTCGTTGCCTGTGGTGGCTATGTAGTCGTACATGGCAATGGCCGCCGCGGGCGAGGTGTTGTGTTGTTTGGCAAATGCACGTAGCTTACCGAGCCAGCTTTGCGTGGCCTCTCTCATTGCGGCTGAGTTCTGAATGGTGTGATAGAGCGTCATGCTGTCTTTTTCCCAGGCTTTTTCTGCCTGTTTGTTCAGATTTTTCAGCTTCGTTATTTCGCTGCGCAATGTCTGCCGGTAGGTGGTGAGCGATTGGTTTACCGTGTCGCCCTCTATGCGCAAAAATTCTGCTTCGCTTACTGTGCCGTGTATTTGCAGGCGGGTGTCGGCATCGGCATAAAAGGTGACCGAATTGTTGCTGCCCTCAAACAGTAGAGTCTTCATGGTCGCATCCTGTGGGGCCTCTTCCACCTTAAACGAGCCACCGCTCATACGCAGTGTATCGGTTACTGTGTTTACACCGGCTGCGTTCAGCAAAAAGGTTTTTATCCCTTTCGTCCCCTCAACTTTTCCCACGATAAACTGTTTCTGCTGCTCTTTGCGGCACGACAAAAGTGCCAGACCGAGGCATATAAATAGGGCTGTTTTCTTCATGTTGCAATCGCTTTTTCTGCTCTGTTTTTTATTCGTTATCCGCTGCGTAAATTTCCATTTCACACCTTTTGCAGTTGAAGCTGAGGCGAAAACGGTAGTTGTTGTTTATGATATAGAGTGGTTCTTTCAACTCAGTTGCCGGATTTTGGTGCACCGGACACATGCCCAGACTAAACCGGATGCAGTGTTTGGTAATCATCAGCGGTACACCTTTTTCGGGTTTCAGCTCGAAGGCCGGGGCCACCTCTTCCACGCCGTGTTTCAGGTAAAACTCTTTTGCTTTTTCGTTGGCCACATTGCCCCGATAGCTGAGTTTTTTTTCGGGGTAGGGGACTGTTTCGCTACTCTTTCGTCTTATTTCGGGTCTGTGGGCTATCATTCTTACGCTCAGCAACTTTTCTGTGGTTTGTCGCCGCCATTCGGCCAGTTGCGAAGCGGGCAGAAACCACTCGGTCTGCATGGTTACGGTAGCTTCGCTGCACGCAAATATGGTATTGCCCAGTTTGCTCAGCTGTCGGGTAATGTTCTCTTTTTGAGGCGTTTGTGCCGGATTTTTATCTGCGGCAAAACTCAGCGTAGCGCTGTATCCGTCTGCATCGCTCATCTGTATTGCAAAGCCAAACGGCACCTCATACAGATGTACCTTCACGCCAACTTTTCGTTCCGCTGTATTCTTGCTCAGCATCCGCTCAAAGTCCTGATCGAAGTTCCTGTACAGCTTTGTTTTCGGTTTCAGTTTGGGCATTTCAGCCGGATACACCCGGTTCTCGTCCACCCGGTTCACCCTGAAACCAACCAGGCCGCCCTGTTCGTTTTCGTAGCAGAGGCCGTCGCCGTTGTGCAGCTGCACGATGCCCGCCACCGTAAAGTGGTTGCCATACAGACTCTTCACCACGCCCACATATTCGCCCTGCGATTTCGGGCTGACGGGGTTTGTCAGATCCGTCCGCTCATTCCGTTTTCTCTCTATATAGTATGGTGTAAATCCGCGATTAAAACTCTTCCCGGGTGCAGGCACAAAATCCACCTTCGATACCCCCGACGAAGCCCGTTTCAGATCAGGTCGCTTCGCCAGTATCGCATCCAGTTTCGCCCGGTACCAAGCCACCACGTTCTTCACGTACGACAAATCCTTCAATCGACCCTCTATCTTAAACGACGAAATTCCCGCGTCAATCATCGCTTCCAGCGACTCGCCCCGGTTCAGGTCTTTCAGCGAAAGCAGGTGGCTGTTTCTCGAAATCACCTTACCCTCAGCATCTTCCAGTCTGTACGGAAGCCGGCAAAACTGCGCGCATTCGCCCCGGTTTGCACTGCGTTGCTTGCACGCCTCGCTGATGTAGCACTGCCCGCTGTAACTCACGCACAACGCCCCGTGCACAAAAGCTTCCAGCGTCACGCCCGTCTGTTTGCCAATTTCGGCCATCTGCGCCACCGTCAGTTCGCGCGCCAAAACCACCTGCGAAAACCCGCTTTTTTCCAGAAAACTCACCTTTTCCGCCGTCCGGTTATCCGTCTGCGTACTCGCGTGCAACGCCACCGGCGGCAGGTTCAGCTCAGCAATACCCATGTCCTGCACAATCACCGCATCCACGCCCAGTCGGTACAGATCACCAATCATCGCCTCAGCCTCAGGCAGTTGCGCGTCAGTCAGCACCGTGTTCAGCGCCACATACACCCGCGCATGATACCCGTGCGCAAACCGCACCAGCCGCCCGATATCTTCCAGCGAATTACCGGCCGCCGCCCGTGCGCTAAACTGCGGCGCACCAATATACACCGCGTCCGCCCCGTGCAACACGGCTTCCATTCCAATCTCTGCATTTTTGGCCGGAGCCAACAACTCTATGCTGCGTCGTTTCATTTCCTTCTTTTCAAATTCGTATCACAAACTGCAAAAGTAGTAAAAACCCGCCGTATTAAAAAAAATATATGGGCGTGCCCCCACGGGGTCGGGCTATCCGTTGCGAGTCCTCGCCCTGAAATACAGGGCTGTGGGCTCTTCACTGCTATCCCTCACGCGAGGTTACCACTCATTTCGTCGCATACAAAAATCCGTTTTCAACCGTCCAATCTGCGGTCATCCGCGTTTCTATTCTTTCGATGAAAAGATTATATCTTTTTCATTTTGAATCATGTAAAATGATTTTCCTTTTTCGGTAATCAATAACCTTCCATTTTACTCAAAACGACCTCATACCGCCCGTTTTCGAAGAAAACAACAACGGCGTCCAATCCGTTTTCATCCGTCCAATCCGCGGTCATCCGCGTTCCTATTTTTTTAGACAAAAATTTCTTCACAAATAAACCCCGATAACCCAAAGCGGTACATTCGTCATCCAACTCTCTTCTTTATAATCGGCCAATGATGTCCGTACAGCGCCTTTCGGTCCATATTTTTCGCAGAATAGCTTAAAGCTTTTCGCTTTCAGGTTTTCACCCGATTTAACCTCAATCGGAATCACTTTTCCTTCCACCTGTACCACAAAATCGACTTCCGATGTGCTGCGGTCATTGGTCCAGTATCCGATGTATCTGTTGCTTTCAAGCGCCAGTTGCTGCATCACATACTGTTCGGCTATTGCGCCATTAAATTGAGCAAACAAAGCATTTCCTTCAATAATACTACTGCTATCTATGCCCGACATCGCCAGCAGCAAACCCACATCGTGCAGATATAGCTTAAATGCCGATAAATCGTGGAAAGCAATCAGTGGTATTTCGGGTTTGGTTATCTTGTTGCATTTCAGCAGAAGCCCCGAATCTGTCAGCCATTGTATTGCCAACTCAAAGTCTTTGGCTCTCGCACCTTCCCGTATCTGACCGTAAATAAACTTTTTGTTCTCTTTGGCCAGTTGTGCCACAATGCTTTGCCATACCATACGGATGCGCGGCACAATCTCGTAGGGCGCGTGTTTCGAAAAATCGCCTTCGTACGACAGCAATATTCTGTTCTGAACCGTCCTTACTTTTCCGAAATCGTTGGTATCAATATATGTTTGTACCACTTCCGGCAGTCCACCCACATAAAAGTAATATCTCAGCATCTCTGTCAGCCTGTTTCTGAAAATCTGCAATGTACCCCAGTCCTTTTCTTGAAGTACTTCCGAAAGTCGTTCCTCACCTGCTGCGGTCAAAAACTCGGTAAACGACATCGGGTGTAAATCTATAAAATCTACCTTGCCTACCGGAAACGACTCGTGCCGGTGAAATGCTATCCCCAATAGCGATCCGGCAGCCACAACATGGTATTCGGGCGCATTTTCGCAGAAATATTTTAAAACCGTTATTCCTCTCTCGGCTTCTTGTATTTCGTCCAGTATAATCAGTGTATCACCTGCCGTTATGCTTGTCTGACTACTTATTTCCAGTGTAGTGATGATCCGTTTTATGTTGAAATCAGTTTTAAACAACGATTGCAATTGTGGCGTATCCTCAAAATTTATATAGACACATTTGCTGAAAGCGGTTTTACCAAATTCCTTCAACAACCATGTTTTTCCAACTTGTCGTGCGCCCCGCACGATCAATGGTTTTCGCAAATTGCTCGTTTTCCAGGCTTGCAGCTCTTTCAGTTTATCTCTTTTCATAGCTGTATCTTGTATTTTATGTTGCAAATATACACTTTTATCTTGTAAAAAGTGTACTAGCATAACACTTATTACGCGTAAAAAGTGTGTTGTAACTACATTTATATCGTGTAAAAAATGTAATTAGTAGTACTGTATAATATATAAATAGATTGTTTGTGTATTGTAAATAGCAGAAAAAGAGGATTATATATGTTTATTATTGGTTTTATTTCAATTCTAGTCAGTTAAATTCCTCAAAATCCATTTCTCAACACGATACCGTCAACTTGTCTGTTCCGAAACACATCTTTCCAATTTGAAATGTAACAGAAATTTAATGCCATTTATTTGCTTGATATACAAATATGTCGTATGTTTGCGACATAAAACATAATCACATGCGAAAAAACGAAAATTTTGACAAAGAGTTGCAGGAGTTGGCCGATTTTGCCCGCGTGATATCTCACCCTGCCCGTTTGGCGATACTCAAATACCTAGCCGAAGCCAAAACCTGCATATCGGGCGATATATCCGACAAACTTCCCCTGAGCCGCACCACCGTCTCGCAGCACCTCAAAGAGTTGCGCGACATGGGGCTTATCCATGGAGAGATAGACGGGCTGAAAATCAATTATTGCCTCTGTGGCACATCCATCAGCGGCTACCTGAGCAAGTTCGATGCGTTTTTTGCCCGGATACAATCAGCCGGAGTCGATTGCGAAACCATGTGCTGATTTCAGTTTCTGATTAATTATAAGTTCAAAATCAATAAGTTATGAAAGTATTAATTCTTTGTACAGGAAACAGTTGCCGCAGCCAGATGGCGCACGGCTTTCTTCAATCGTTTGATGCCGGCATCACTGTTTGCTCGGCCGGTACACAGGCCGCAGGCCGTCTCAACCAAAAAGCCGTTGCAGCCATGAAGGATGCCGGAATAGACATCAGTAACCACACTTCCGACTCTGTGGAGAAATACCTTAACGAGGAGTGGGACTACGTCATCACCGTGTGTGGGGGGGCTAACGAAGAGTGTCCTGCCTTTTTCGGAAAAGTAAAACATCGCCTGCACATGGGGTACGACGATCCCAGCCACGTCATCGGCACCGACGAATACATTTGGAGCGAATTTATCCGCGTTCGCGATCAGATCAAAGAGGGATTTTATCAGTTTTATCTCGAAAAAATTAAAACGCAGCTATGAAACCAAATGATTTAAAATTAGTTGTTCAGAAAAAGTATGGAAAAATAGCTCAACAAAGTTTGCTTCACAAACAATCGTCTTGTTGTGGTGCTTCCGGATGTTGCGGTGAAATGGAATTTAGTATGATTGGCGACGAATATACAAACGTCAAAGGTCATAACCCTGAAGCAGATTTAGGTTTGGGGTGTGGTATTCCTACCCAATTTGCTAATATAAAAGAGGGTGACTCTGTACTCGATTTAGGCAGTGGTGCCGGAAACGATTGTTTTGTTGCCCGTGCCATTGTGGGAGAGAATGGCAAAGTAACCGGGATTGACTTTACCGATGCTATGATTGAGAAATCGCGAGCCAATAATGCCAAAATGGGGTACGCAAATGTGGAGTTCATTCGGGGTGATATTGAGAAAATGCCACTGCCCGACAATGCCTTTGATGTGATAGTCTCAAATTGTGTACTGAACTTAGTGCCTGATAAACAAAAAGCATTTTCAGAGATGTATCGTGTGTTAAAGCACGAAGGCCATTTTTGTGTTTCAGATGTGGTGATTAAAGGTTCTTTGCCTGAAAAGTTACAAAAAGATGCAGAAATGTATGTCGGCTGTGTTTCGGGCGCAAGTAGCATCGACGACTATTTGGCGATAATACGAAAACAGAAATTCAGGGATATTCTTATTCACAAAGAAAAAGTGATTTCTATTCCCGAAAATGTTCTGCTGAACTATATGCAAAAAGAAGAAATGGAAAGTTTTGCAAATGGAGATATTGGAATCATAAGCATTACAATCTCAGCTAAAAAATAAAATATATGCCTTTAAATAAAAGACTTAAATTCACCGACCGTTTTCTCACGCTTTGGATTTTTCTCGCGATGGGAGCAGGCGTTTTGTCCGGTTGGCTTTTCCCGTCCATCGCCGCATTTTGGAACAGTCTGTCGTCCGGCACCACGAACATCCCGATTGCTATCGGATTGATTGTGATGATGTACCCGCCATTGGCAAAGGTGAAGTACGAAGAGTTGGGCGAAGTGTTTCGCAATACCAAAGTGCTCACCTTATCGTTGGTTCAGAATTGGGTTTTCGGGCCCGTGCTGATGTTCTCGCTTGCCGTTCTGCTCTTCAGGTTTTTCCCCGGAGAAAATAATGCCAATCTGCCCTATGTGTATGGAATTATTCTGATTGGTTTGGCACGATGCATTGCCATGGTGATTGTGTGGAACGACCTCGCAAAAGGCGACACGCAATACGCCGCCGGGTTGGTCGCCTTCAACAGTATATTTCAGGTGCTGTTCTTTTCGGTCTATGCGTGGTTTTTTATTGCCGTTGCGCCGGCGTGGTTTGGCATTCCCACGAGCGATGCCGTGGCTCAAATTACCATCGGGCAGATTGCCGAAAGCGTTTTTATCTATCTTGGTATACCGTTTATTGCCGGATTTCTTACCCGTTTCATCCTTGTCAGGCTGAAAAGCAAAGAGTGGTATCATACCCGCTTTATTCCCCAAATCAGTCCGCTCACGCTCATAGCTCTGCTCTTTACTATCGTGGTCATGTTCTCGCTCAAAGGAGAGTATATCGTTAAAATTCCGATGGATGTGGTGCTGATTGCTGTGCCGTTGCTTGTCTATTTTATCATAATGTTTATCGGCTCATTTTATATGAGTAAAAAGGCCGGGGCCAGTTATGAGCAGGCAACAACGCTCTCATTCACGGCTGCGAGCAACAATTTCGAATTGGCTATTGCAGTGGCTATTGCCGTTTTTGGTATCAATTCGGGCGAAGCATTTGCCGCAGTCATCGGCCCGCTTGTGGAGGTGCCTGTTATGATTGCGTTGGTCAATCTTGCCTTTCTCTTTAAAAAGAAATTGTTTTAATAAACGCACAAAAAAAGAGGCTGTCTCAACAATGAGTCAGCCTCTTTTCAATATGTGTCAGTTGCGAAAAATTATTTCTTTTCGGCAGCTTTCTTTTCACCACTACAACAGCTGCTTTTCTTTTCGCCGCAACCTTCTTTTTTATCGCCACAGCCTTTTTTGTCTTTGGCATCTTTGCAGCATGCTTTTTTGTCTTTGCCTTCTTTTTTGCAGCAAGACTCAGTCTTGGCAGCAGGTTTTGCATCTTGTGCAAATGAAGCGGCAGGGGCCAATACCAATGCAGCTACGAACAGGGATACTATCAATTTTTTCATTTTCTTATTGTTTTAAAATTTGGTATTGCGAAATTAATCAATATTCTGCTAGTTGATACCGACTTAACAATATTTGTGATAAGCAGCTCTTTTAGTCAATTGTTTGGAATAATCAAAAAATTACGTCTGTTACCGCTTAATGTCAGGAAAATTGATTAAATTTGCACGCAATAAATTCAAAACGCATATACTATGTCATTTATTGCAGATAAAGTAATCATGGACGGACTCACCTTCGACGACGTTCTGCTCATCCCATCTTATTCGGAAGTTCTTCCGCGCAACGTTGACTTGTCAACTCGTTTTTCACGTAACATTAAAATGAATATTCCTCTTGTTTCGGCGGCCATGGATACCGTTACCGAAGCAAAATTGGCTATCGCTATGGCGCGCGAAGGCGGCATTGGCGTTATTCATAAAAATATGACCATCGCCGAACAGGCCAAACAGGTACACATTGTGAAACGGGCCGAAAATGGGATGATTTACGACCCCGTTACCATTCGTTGTGGCTCTACCGTATCGGATGCTTTGGCGCTGATGGCCGAATACAAAATTGGTGGTATTCCCGTAGTGGATGACAATATGCAGCTTGTGGGTATTGTTACAAACCGCGACCTTCGTTTCGAACGTAATTTCAGCAAAACCATCGACGAGGTGATGACCAAAGAGAACCTCGTGACTACCAATCAATCGACAGATCTCGAAGCGGCTGCCGAAATTTTGCAAAACTACAAAATTGAAAAACTGCCCGTTCTCGATAAAGACGGAAAACTTGTAGGGCTTGTTACTTACAAAGATATCACCAAAGCAAAAGATAAGCCAATGGCCTGCAAAGATAGCAAAGGTCGTCTTCGTGTGGCTGCGGGAGTAGGTGTAACACCCGAAACTATGGAGCGTGTAGATGCTCTTGTTGAAGCCGGCGTGGATGCTATTGTGATTGATACCGCTCACGGTGATTCAAAAGGGGTGGTGGATAAACTCAAAGAAGTGAAAGCAAAATATCCTAACCTCGATGTCGTGGTTGGAAACATAGCCACCGGAGCTGCTGCAAAAATGCTTGCCGAAGCGGGTGCTGATGCGGTGAAAGTGGGCATCGGACCGGGTTCTATCTGTACCACCCGTGTGATTGCCGGTGTGGGTGTGCCTCAGCTTTCGGCTATTTACGATGTGGCCAAGGCTCTCGAAGGTACAGGGGTGCCCCTTATTGCCGATGGCGGTATTCGCTATTCGGGCGATATTGTGAAGGCGCTTGCTGCCGGTGGATACTCTATCATGGTGGGCGGATTGATTGCCGGTGTGGAAGAGTCGCCGGGCGAAACCATTATCTTCAACGGTCGTAAATTCAAATCATATCGCGGAATGGGTTCTATCGACGCCATGCAAAAAGGTTCGAAGGATCGCTATTTTCAGGATACAGAGGATGATGTGAAAAAGCTTGTTCCCGAAGGTATTGCTGCCCGCGTGCCGTTCAAAGGTTCACTTTTCGAAGTGGTTTATCAGTTGGTGGGTGGTCTGCGTGCCGGTATGGGCTACTGTGGTGCCGGCGATATTAATGCGCTGCACAAAGCTAAATTTACCCGCATCACCAATGCCGGTGTGGCCGAAAGCCATCCGCACGATGTCTCTATCACTCAGGAGGCACCCAATTACAGCCGCGGTGAGTAAAAACTGAGCTATTCTCGATATATAATACACTAATTTAACGATTTGAACACTATTTTTGCCTGTTCTTCGTTAGATTAGTGTATTTTTGCATCCTC
>CAZHNZ010000043.1:0-29407 GCA_964534355.1 uncultured Parabacteroides sp. | reverse complement strand
CTCCTGCAACATTTCTGCCAAAGTCAAAAGGGCTGTACTTGTGGTTCGCTGAATATTGGCTTCGCGCTGATTGCCAAACCGATATCCGGTTACCCGAATCTGCTCTTTCACCTTTACTGCAATCCAGACTGTCCCGACAGGTTTTTCAACAGAACCGCCATCGGGCCCCGCAATACCGGTAGTAGAGATAGCCACATCTGCGCCGGCAACGGCGGCCATGCCCTCTGCCATCTCACGCGCAACCTCTTCACTCACTGCGCCAAATGCCGCCAACGTCGCCTCACTTACTCCCAATATCCGTCTCTTCAACTCATTGGAATAGGCCACAACTCCTCCTTTGAAATATGCCGAGCTTCCAGCAACAGCTGTAATCTGGTGCGCAATATAACCACCGGTACAACTTTCGGCTGTAGCCAGCGTAAAACCGCATTTTCGCAACAACTCTCCAACAAATTCCCCCATGGGCGCATCCGAATCTACAAAAATTGCATCTCCGAGCAGTGCACGCAAAGATACTGAAGCATCCTCCATGGCCGACTCCAGCTGCTCAGAATCGGCTAACCGTCCCGTTATCCTCAGCCGAACCACTCCGGGTGATGGCAAATATGCCAGTCTGCAAAAAGCCGGCAGCGCCTCTTCCCACTCCGCAATATAGGCCGCAAGTGCCGACTCAGAATAGTTCTTCACCGAAAATGTACGGTGCATTATATGAATATCCTTGGCAAAACGGCTCTGCAAACGGGGCAAAACCTCCTGCTTCATAATTGTTTTCATCTCAAACGGAACCCCCGGCATCGACACCAGCACCTTTCCATCCCGCTCAAACCAGGTGACAGGCGCCGTTCCTGCGGTATTCGGTATCACCTCACAATCGCGGGACACATAAGCCTGCGTACGGGTCAGTTCATTTATCTTCATCCCCCGGTGCTTAAACATATCCTCAATACGCTGCAACTCATTTTCATCAAAAACAAGCTCTGTATCAAAGAATTCGCACAAAGTTTTTTTCGTTATATCATCTTTGGTCGGACCAATTCCACCGGTCACCAGCACAACATCCACCCGCGACAATGCAGCTTCGAAAGCATCCAAAAGATCATGTTTTTCATCTCCGATTGTGATTTTTCGCACCACATCAAACCCAATTTTATTCAACTCCTGCCCCATCCAGGCTGAGTTTGTATCCACAACCTGCCCTATCAGCAGTTCATCTCCTATGGTTATAATCTCTGTTTTCATATACAAATAATTTATTACAACTCTTTTTCAGCCAATTGCATACGCTCAATCCGCTGCAAAAGCGTGGGATGAGAATAATGAAAGAAGACATAAGCGGGATGCGGATTAAGATTACTCAGGGCATGTACCGATATTTTCTTCAGCGCTTCCGCCAGTTCATTTCCGAGCCCAAACCCAACGGCATAGGCATCTGCCTGATATTCATGCCTGCGCGAAAACAGATGCATCACCAACCCGAGCAGCGTGGAAACCGGCTGATAGAGTAACCCGAAAACCAGCACTCCAATATGAAACGAGGGCTTTTCCACTCCCAAAATCTCTGCCGAAACAGGATACTTCAGAAACAACGACAAAAGAAACAACAACACAAACGAATGTGCAAACGATGTGATCAACCCGCGCAACACATGCTTTTTCTTATAGTGACCCACTTCATGTGCCAAAACAGCCACGACCTCATTCACCGTAAGCTGATCAATCAATGTATCAAACAATACAATTCGCTTCTTTTTCCCGAATCCGGTAAAATAGGCATTCGCCTTACTGCTTCGCTTCGAGCCATCCATCACATAGATATTATCGAGCCCAAAACCGGCTTTTGCCGAAAAAGCCTCAATGGCTGTACGAAGTTCACCTTCAGCCAGTGGTGTTTGTTTATTAAACAGCGGCACAATCCACTCCGAATAAAACAGCATCATCACCAGCGAGAAGAGAGAAATAACCGCCCAGGCTATAATCCAGAATGAATCTCCGGTCAAATGATATATCCAGACAACAAAACCAAGAATTGCCCCCATCAAAACGACACTCAACAACGTCGACTTAATCAGATCTAACACAAAGACTTTCGCAGTTGTCTTATTAAACCCAAACTTCTCTTCAATAACAAAGGTGCTGTAAACCGAAAACGGAAGACTCAGCAAGCCGTTTCCCAAAAACAGAACTCCAAAAAAAAGCAATGAAACCAATACTTCATTTTGCGTAATTTCCCGCACCCAGCCATCCAGCAGGGCAAATCCACCCAGAAGCAACATAAGCAGCTCCAAAAGCAATGAGAATAAACGATTAAAATCGCCGAACAGACTGTTCGCGCGCGAATATTGTTGCTGCCGGGCATACTTCTCTTCTTCGTATATTCCTTTCAACTTATCCGGAATCAACGGAGAGAGCATACTTCGGTTCAATACTGAGAGCGACTGCTCCAATATATAATCAATAACAATAAAAATCAGAATCAGAAAAAACAACTGTTCGGCCATAATTTCAATAAAACATATTTTCAAAAATTGATTTCAACTCTCTTTTCACCTTTTCCATATCCACCACACTTCCCAACTCGGCCTGCAACGAGGTTACCCCTTTATCCACAAAGCCACACGGATGTATCAGCGAAAAATAACCAAGATCCGTATTAACATTGAGCGCAAAACCGTGCATAGTAATATAACGACTACTCCGCACTCCTATCGCGCAGATTTTTCGGGTTCTCGCAGCATCAGCCACATCGAGCCAAACACCGGTTGCACCCTCCAAACGGGATGCACTCAAACCATAGATGGCCAGCAACTGTATAATACACTCTTCTACCTTATATATATAGGATTTCAAGCCAAGGCCAAACCGTTCAATATCAAAAACAGGATATCCCACCAACTGACCGGGTCCGTGAAACGTAACATCTCCGCCCCTGTCTATCTCGTAATAAGAGACACCCCGCTCCTTTAAAGCCCGGGCATCGTACAACAAGTTCGCTTTACTTCCGCTTTTTCCGATTGTAACAACAGGCCTGTGCTCACAAAATATCAATGTATTTGCAACAGCAGATCCGGCAAGCTTAGCCGATACGGCCCTGTCAAAAATCAGCCGCTGCCGCTCCCAGGCTTGCAGATAATCTGTTTCGCCCCAATCTTCGAATGCAAAAGCCTGCTCCATTAGTCCTCTACTTATTTCAAATCCAGTTCAAATATTTTTTCGCAGATTGTCTTATCGGCATCAGTCAGCTCCAGTCCTCTGCGGGCTTTCACTTTTTCGGTGGTTACAAAAAACTTTTTCAGATTGGCACGCTCAAATCCGGATGCGCCTCCCTCATAAAATGAAGGAATAAACACACGGGGGAAATCCGACCCATACACATTGCACCCTACACCCACCACCGTAGCTGTATTAAACAGTGTATTAATTCCGGCTTTGGAATAGTCGCCCATAATCAATCCGCAAAACTGCAAACCGGTTTTGGCAAACCTCCGGGCCGGATAATTCCAGATCCGCACCTCCGAATAGTCGTTTTTCAGGTTCGACGACTCTGTTCCGGCACCCAGATTACACCATTCACCAATGACTGCATTTCCCAGAAATCCATCGTGGGCTTTATTCGAATAACCAAACATCACCACATTATTCAGCTCCCCGCCCACTTTGCAATAAGGTCCGAGCGTAGTGGGTCCGTATATTTTGGCACCCATATTCACCACCGCATGATCGCAGGCTGCAAACGGCGCCCGGATATGACTTCCTTCCATTATCTCAACATCACGTCCCAGATACACAGGTCCGTTTTTCAGATTTATCGTTGCACACTCAGCTACAACACCCTCCTCCACAAATAGCTTCGGAGTGCCATCAGCAAAGTATTGTTCTCCAATTATCTGCACAGTCGGGCTAAGCTGCGCACTCGTCCGCCCGCGGGTTATCAGCCTGAAATCAGACTCAATCTCCTCCCCGTTACGGGTAAATATATCGTACACCTGCTTAATCTGCCTCACCTGACCGCCGAAAGAAACCCGGATGAACTGCTCCGACTGATCAAACCCGGCAACAGATCCCCGATACGCCAACAACTCTTCACCACAATATAGCGCCTCATTCTCTTTCAGCCCTTTTATTGTTTCTGTCAGGAAGTCATCCGGCAAAAGATTTCCGGCAATAAAGATAGCATCATCACCTCCGGCAAAAGGAAATTTTTGAGTCAGATAGTCCTCTGTAATCCACGAACAGACAGCAGACAAACGTCGTTCCCACTTTTCGCGGACAGAAAAAATCCCGACCCTGATTTCGGCCACAGGTCGGGTAAAAGTCAACGGCAACAAGTCGTTCCGACTGTTGCCGTCAAATAATATTACATTCATCGATTATTTTTTTCTAACGTATTCTACAAAAGAGTAATCGTAAGCATGTTTTTCATCAGCCTTAAACTCCTTCCGCGACACTTCCTCCCACTCGTCATAATTCACTTCAGGAAAAAAAGTATCCGCATCTTCAAAAGTAGCATGCACATAAGTCAGGTACATTTTATCGGCAATTCCAAGCGCCTCCTGATAAACACCAAATCCACCAATAATATAGATCTCCTTATCATTTTCACTAAACTGAACAGCCTCATCCAACGAAGAACAAGCAATGCTGGTTACCCCCATTGCTTCGGGCATCGATGTAAGTACAATGTTTTTTCGGTTAGGCAAAGCTCCTTTTGGCAGAGATTCAAAGGTACGACGCCCCATCACTACAATATGACCAACGGTCAACTCTTTGAATCGCTTCATATCGTTTGGCAAATGCCACAGAAGCTCCTGCTTCCTTCCAATAGCCCGGTTTTGGGCCAAAGCGCAAATTAATGAAATTGTTGACATAGTGTTTTATGAATTTAATTAAATGGATACTTCTGCTTTAATATGAGGGTCCGGATGGTAATCGCTCAAGGTAAAGTCTTCGAATTTAAACTGAAAAATATCTTTAACATCAGGATTCAACTGCATACGTGGCAACATTTTAGGTTCTCTCGTTAGTTGCAATTTAACCTGATCAATGTGATTGGTATAAATATGCACATCGCCAAACGTATGCACAAAATCACCTGCTTCAAGACCTGTCACCTGCGCCACCATCAAAAGAAGCAACGCATATGAGGCAATATTAAACGGAACACCCAGAAAAACATCTGCGCTACGCTGATACAATTGCAAGCTCAAGCGTCCCTCAGAAACATAAAACTGAAAAAACGCATGACAAGGTGGCAACTTCATATTCTTAATGTCTGCCACATTCCACGCACTAACAATTATTCTTCTCGAATCAGGATTATTCTTTATTGTATCAATTATCTCTTTAATCTGATCAATGTGTCCACCCTCGTAATCGGGCCACGAACGCCACTGATAACCATAGACATGACCCAAATCTCCATTCTCATCCGCCCATTCGTTCCAAATGCGAACACCATTTTCTTGCAGATACCGAACATTTGTATCCCCCGAAAGAAACCATAGCAATTCGTGAACTATCGATTTAAGATGAAGCTTCTTAGTTGTCAACATCGGGAAACCCTCCCGCAAATCAAACCGCATCTGATATCCAAATAGGCTAATAGTCCCCGTACCGGTTCTGTCTTCTTTTCTTGCGCCTTCACTCAAAACCTTTTGCAATAAATCCAGATATTGTTTCATCTTACTCTTCTAAATAATTATTCAATGGTACAGATTTTCAACTATTATATATAACTAAACCTATTTGTCCAATTTAAACGATTTTTGGCCAATCATATTGCCATCCACAAAAATATCCACCCGATAATCTCCCGGCGAAAGGTACTCTTCTATCTTCCAGTACAAAACCAAATCACTCTCTTCGCCCGTATATTCAAACATCCGACGACATGAATAGTTTATATCTTTATTCTCATATTTAAAGAGATCCATTCTGTTTTTAGTCAACACATCGTTATCAGGTTTCAGAATCCGAACATACACAATCTTCTCACCTGTCGAAGCTGTCACATTGCGTGCAATCTTAAAACCTATACTCAATTGAACAAGTTTACTAATCTTAGCCACACTCTTTCCCCGCTTATCCAAACCGGTCACCACAATATTCGTAGCATTCAGCTGAGAAGCCAGATTCACCTTATCAGAAAGCTCACGCTTCTCTTTCGACAATTGAGTCACAGTCTGAGAAGCTTCACTGTATCGCTGTTTGACCTCTACATTTTCCTGTGTCAATTGCGCATTAATTGCATTCAACGAATCTATCTGTACGATATAACCTTTCATAATTGTACGCAAGGTAGCCAGCTCTTTTTTAAGCTGACTGATTCGCGTAGAATTTGTCGCTTTTACAGTATGCAACTCCTCCAGCAACCGCTGCACCTTCATTTTCTCGTTTTCCCACAGTTCTAGCAACGAGTCACTCTTGATATTCATCTTTCCATACTCCTCATACTGAACTGCCAACTGAGAGTACTCTGACTCCAACTCCTCTTTTTGAATATCAAATTGCTGTTCCAGACCGGTTATCTCCTGGTGTTGACGGTAAATATAAAATATTGCACCTAAAAGCACTACAACCGAGAGAAATAATCCAACAAACAACCACTTATTATTTTTAATCATAACCAAATACAACTATTTTAAAAATTGACTTACAAAGTTACTCTTTTTCGTTAATCCGAACCTCAAATTAATATTCTTTAATCAACTTGAATAAAGAAATTTTTCCACAATCAACAGATTTGTTGTACATTTGCACCAAACTAACAAATAGAATATTTTCTAACTAATAAAATAATATCAACTAATTATGGCAAAAGTAACCGTTGTAGGCGCGGGCGCAGTTGGCGCAACCTGCGCAAATGTATTGGCTGTTAACGAAATAGCTAATGAAGTAGTATTACTCGACATCAAAGAAGGCGTAGCCGAAGGCAAAGTATTGGACATGTTCCAAACATCTGCCCTGCTTGATTTCGACACAAAACTGACCGGATGCACCAATGATTATGCCCAAACAGCAGACTCAGATGTAGTTGTTATCACATCAGGTATTCCCCGCAAACCGGGTATGACCCGCGAGGAATTGATTGGTGTAAATGCAGGTATCGTTAAATCGGTAGCCGAAAACATCCTCAAATTCTCTCCTAACGCCTTCATTATTGTTGTCAGCAACCCCATGGACACCATGACATACCTCGCGCTTAAAGCAACAGGACTTCCTAAAAATCAGGTATTCGGTATGGGTGGCGCACTCGACAGCTCACGTTTCCGTTGCTACCTGAGCAAAGCGCTCAACGCCAACATGAACGAAGTAGAAGGTATCGTTATCGGCGGTCACGGTGACACCACCATGATTCCTCTTACCCGATTCGCTACCCTCAAAGGTATTCCTGTATCAGAATTCCTGAGCGAAGAAGAAATCGCCAAAGTTAGCGCTGACACCATGGTAGGTGGTGCAACTCTCACTAAACTTCTCGGAACTTCAGCCTGGTATGCTCCCGGAGCAGCTGCTGCCGCGGTAGTAGAATCTATCGTTCGCGACCAAAAGAAAGTTATCACCTCGTGCGTTATGCTCGATGGCGAATACGGACAAAGCGATATCTGCATCGGTGTACCCGTTGTAATCGGTAAAAACGGTGTTGAGAAAATCATCGAACTTAACCTGAACGATGCTGAAAAAGCTGAATTTGCAAAAAGCGCTGCTGCTGTTCGTGCTACAAACGATGTATTGAAAGAGATCAACATTCTCTAATCAACCCATCACTATATAATACTAAAAGAGGATGATCCACACCGGAACATCCTCTTTTTTATTGCATTCTACCACTAACAACAAAGGCATCAAACCCGACCTAACCATCCGGGCAAATGCCGGATAACTTCTTAGACTCGGATTTTATAACACAAAAAAAACGGCCGATTATCCTTATTGGATATCAGCCGTTTCAGAGCGGAGAGAGAGGGATTCGAACCCCCGGTACCTCACAGTACAACGGTTTTCAAGACCGCCGCGATCGACCACTCTGCCATCTCTCCCGGTGCCTTATTTTTCAAAGGCGTTGCAAAGGTACAGCTTTTTTGGAATCCTGCAAATATTTTCGGTAAAAAAATTGCATTCCACAGCAAAAATATCTACTTTTACTATTTAAACCCATAAACAGAGATACAATGATACGACTATTTAAACCCTGGATATTGATAATACCGCTATTTTGTATGGCATCTATCCGGTCTGAAGCTCAGAAAAAAAGTAAAATCACCCACCTGACAGAGGCGGAATTCAAACTTAAAGTACACAACTTCGACGCCAACAAACAATGGAAATTCTTAGGTAATAAACCCGCAATTATCGACTTCTATGCCGATTGGTGCGCTCCGTGTCGCAAACTATCCCCACTGCTGAGCAAAATAGCAGAAAAAAGAAGTGATATCGTGATTTACAAAATCAATGTGGACGAGCAGGAGGCGTTAGCGAAGTATTTCAAGGTAACAAATATCCCGATGCTACTCTACATACCACTAACAGGCAAACCATACACCTCGATTGGATTACCGACAGAGGGTGAAATTGAAGAGCTGATTAGAACGAAACTAAAGAAATAGCAACAGAGAATATCGACAACCTTAAATTTTGGCATTTTCGCAAAAAGACCGAAACTTATAAATTATAAGCCAACAGACGAAATGAACCTCATATTGTAGAGATAGAGTAGCGATAGACTGCAAACATTCAGGTTGATTATTTGTTTGAAAAAAAAGAAAGCCAACCTCCAATGGATTAAGAAACAACGGTTACCTTTGCATCCACATTCAACAAAAGAAATAGATATGTTCAGCCACAAAAAAGCATCATTGAGGGATATTCCCGCAATACAGAGATTAGCCAAAGAGATCTGGCACCTGTATTATCCGGGGATCATTAGCAAAACACAAATAGAATTTATGCTGGAAGAAATGTATAACTACGCAACCCTCAGCAAAGAGATCAGAAACGGGTATTACTGGATATTGCTGGAATTTGATCAAAAGACAGTTGGATACATGTCTTGCAGCCTGGTGGATCAAACTAACTGTAAGTTACATAAACTGTATATCTACCCCGAGTATCAGGCGAAAGGAATAGGCAAGAGAGCGGTGGAACTGGCCATTGATTTTGCCAGACGAAAAGAGGCTACAGAATTATCTTTGAATGTCAACCGTAAAAATATCAACTCGATACAGAAATATATTACAATGGGCTTTACCATCGACCACGAAGAGGATAACTATTTGGGCAACTATTTACTGGACGACTACGTAATGAGTCAAAGGGTATAAAGCAGTGCTTAACACCCCTTTATACCCTTTTCACTCTACATATTTTCTATTTTATTGAGCATCTTGATGGTAGCTTTGATAGCAGCCTCGGTCTGGTCGCCATCAAACCCCCTTGTTTTGAAATCAATATCTTTGTAATTCCACGAGATAACGGCCTGTACAAAGGCATCTGTACGCCCACCCGGCGGAATACTGACGATGTAATTGGTCAGCATCGGGAAAGGACGATTGAGCTGCTCTCCGTAAATGCGGCGAACAGCCTTCATAAATGCATCGTACTGACCATCTCCATTGGAAGACGATTCGTACTGTTGCCCGTTAATTTCAATCTTTATGGAAGCCACCGGCTTGAGCCCCTGAGCTAACATAAGGGAATAATTCAGAATTCTTACCTTATTCTCCTGAACATCCTGCTTAAGCACATCCGATATAATGTAAGGTAAATCCTCCTGCGTCACAATCTCTTTTTTATCACCCAGCTCGATAATCCTGTCCGTAATCATGCGGATGGACTCTTCGTCCAGTTCGATACCCAGGTCGCTCAGATTTTTGCGAATATTGGCTTTCCCAGATGTTTTGCCCAGCGCATACTCGCGGGTACGGCCAAAACGTTCGGGAAGCAAATCGTTGTAATAGAGATTGTTTTTACTATCGCCATCCGCATGAATTCCGGCACACTGCGTAAACACATTATCGCCCACGACAGGTTTATTCGATGGGATACGCACACCCGAATACGATTCGACAATGCGGCTGACGTAGTTCACATTTTGCTCGTTGATATTTGTTTCAGCCTTCAACTGATCGTGCAACACAGCTATTACGCTCGACAAAGGGGCATTACCGGCCCGTTCGCCCAAACCGTTGATTGTGGTATGAATACCCTTTACACCGGCTTTTGCGGCTGAATATACATTGGCTGCTGCCAGATCGTAATCGTTGTGCGCGTGAAAGTCGAAATGCTTATCGGGATACCGCTTTACCATCATGCGGCAAAAATCGAATGTATTGTACGGATTGAGAATACCCAACGTATCGGGCAACATAAAGCGCCGGATAGGCTGATCCTTCAGAGCATCCATCAATTCAAAGACATACTCCGGGGAGTCAATCATCCCGTTCGACCAATCCTCTAGATAGACATTCACGGCGATATCCATCTGAGTAGCCATACATATGGTGTGGCAAATATCGTCGATATGCTGTTGAAGCGTTTTGCGCAACTGAAACTCGCAATGTTTCTGCGAGCCCTTGCACAAGAGATTCAGCACGCGACAGCCCACATCCTGCAACCATTGCAGCGATACACCACCATCGACGAAGCCGAGCACCTCTATACGGTCGAGAAAGCCTCTTTTGGTAGCCCAATCGACCACTTTCGACACAGCTGCATACTCACCCTCCGACACACGCGCAGAAGCTATTTCAATCCTGTCCACCTTCAACTCCTCGAGCAAAAGGCGGGCTATACTCAGTTTTTCCTGTACCGCGAAAGAGACACCCGAAGTCTGTTCTCCATCGCGCAGGGTGGTATCCATTATTTCTATCATAGTTTGTGAATGCGCTGCTGTGTTACAATCTGTTTATTTTGCAGATTCCCAGGCCTCGATTTTAGTTTTGTTGCTCAACAGGAAATCGATATCGTCGAAACCGTTCAACATACAACCCTTTTTGTAGTTGTTGATATCAAACGATTCTTGTTTACCGGTTGCATTGTTGACAATAGTCTGCTCTTCGAGATTGACGGTGACCGTTGTTTTGGGGTTATTTTCGAGAGAAGCAAACAGCTCTGCCAGGAATCCTTCGGATACAACAACAGGAAGAACGCCGTTGTTCAGTGCATTTCCTTTGAAAATATCGGCAAAGAAGCTGGAAACAACAACCTTGAGTCCGTAACCGGCTATCGCCCAGGCTGCATGCTCGCGGCTGGAGCCACTACCAAAGTTTTTGCCGGCCACCAATACCTGACCCGAATAGGCTGGATTGTTGAGCACAAAAGAATCTATAGGATTACCGGCTTTGTCGTAGCGCCAGTCGGCAAACAGATTGTCGCCAAAACCTTCGCGTGTAGTAGCCTTCAGAAAACGAGCCGGTATAATTTGATCTGTATCGACATTCTCTATGGGCAGAGGAATGTAAGTCGATGTTAATGTAGTGAACTTTTCCATACGGGTATCCGTCTATATTTTTTTATTTATGATGTACTAATTAGATGCTACGTGGATCTGTTATTTTACCGGTAACAGCGGCAGCGGCAGCCACCAGCGGGCCGGCCAGAATGGTGCGGGCACCGGGTCCCTGACGACCTTCGAAGTTGCGATTGGAAGTAGAAACAGCATATTTACCGGCAGGCACTTTGTCGTCGTTCATAGCCAGACAAGCCGAGCAACCGGGTTGACGCAGCTGAAAACCGGCCTCTACCAGAATCTTATCCAGACCCTCTTCGCGAATCTGTTGCTCTACCGCCCACGAACCGGGCACCAGCCAAACAACGATACCGTCGGCTTTCTTCTTACCCTTCACAAAGTTGGCAAACACACGAAAATCTTCGATACGACCATTGGTACAGCTTCCCAGGAAAACATAATCGATTGCTTTGCCTTCGATTCTCTCGCCGGCTTCGAAGCCCATGTAGTCGAGAGACTTTTTGAACGATATTTTACCGGCTTCATCGATAGTATCCAGTGCAGGAATAGAGGCAGTGATACCCATACCCATACCCGGATTGGTACCATAAGTCACCATCGGCTCGATATCTGCTGCATTGAAAGTCACCTCTTTGTCGAACACAGCACCATCGTCTGTTTTCAGAGTTTTCCAGTAAGCCAGATCCTTTTCGAACTCCTCACCCTGAGGTGCAAATTCACGACCTTTTACATAAGCAAAAGTAGTGTCATCGGGCGCAATCAAACCGCCACGCGCACCCATCTCGATACTGAGGTTACAAACCGTCATACGCTCCTCCATGCTCAAAGCACGCACAGCAGCGCCGGCATACTCCACAAAATAACCGGTAGCACCACCGGTAGTCATTTGAGAAATGATGTACAGGGCAAGATCTTTGGCAGACACTTTATCACCCAGCTCACCTTCGATGTTGATACGCATTGTTTTGGGGCGTGGTTGCAAAATACACTGCGAAGCCAATACCATTTCTACTTCGCTGGTACCAATACCAAAGGCGATAGCACCAAACGCACCGTGAGTAGAGGTGTGACTATCGCCACAAACGATGGTCATGCCCGGCAGAGTAAGTCCGTTTTCGGGACCAACCACGTGCACAATACCATTTTTCTTGTGGCCCAATCCCCAAAGCGTAACACCAAACTCATTGGCATTTTTGGTGAGAGTCTCCACCTGAAAACGGGAAATAGGATCCTGAATAGGCTTCTCCTGCTCGATGGTCGGGATATTGTGATCCGGTGAACAGATTGTTTTTTCGGGGCGGAACACCTTGAGTCCGCGTTTACGAAGGCCATCAAATGCCTGCGGACTGGTTACTTCGTGACAGAAATGTCTGTCTATATACACTTGAGTGGGGCCATCCTGCACAGTAGCGACAACATGCGCATCCCAGATTTTGTCAAATAATGTTTTCATAAATTTCCGGCTTTCGCTTTTATAATGATGTTTATTCTTACTTAATATATAGTCAAAACAGAAGCAACAATTTACTTCACAAATTTGTTTATCGCATCAATATATGCCTCAACAGAAGCTGCAATAATATCGGTATTGGCTCCGAATCCGTAGTACACAGATCCATCGTACTCTACCTGCATGTGTACTTTGCCCACATCCTCACTACCTTTGGTGATGGCCTGAATGAGAAACTCCTTGACTATCGTAGTGCGGCGAAGAATTTGCTTGATCGCATTGAGAGCAGCATCTACCGGACCGTTGCCCGACGAGGCAGCCTCGAAGGTTTCGCCGGCAATATTGAGACATACACTGGCCACCGGTTTGATACCGATACCAGAGCTAACCTGCAGATATTCGAGTTTGATTCGGCTGTGCGCCTGACGCTCTTTGCCTACAAGCATCAACACATCGTCGTCGTTGATATCTTTTTTCTTGTCGGCCAGTTTGAGGAACTCTTCGTAGGTAACATCCAATGCCTCTTTATCAAGGGTAACACCAAGTACCTCAAGACGATGCTTAAGTGCAGCGCGACCACTGCGGGCAGTAAGTACGATAGAGTTTTCGTCGATACCCACATCTTTGGGGTCGATAATCTCGTAGCTTTCGCGGTTTTTGAGCACGCCATCCTGGTGAATACCTGAGGAGTGAGCGAAAGCATTGCGCCCCACAATAGCCTTGTTGGCCTGTACGGGCATATTCATCAGGCTCGACACCATGCGGCTGATTCCGTAAATACGTTTTGTATTGATGTTTGTGTCGATACCAATCTCTTTGTGGCTGCGCAAAATCATGGCCACCTCTTCGAGAGAAGTATTACCGGCACGCTCACCGATACCATTGATTGTCACCTCAACCTGACGGGCTCCATTCATCACACCGGCGATGGTATTGGCCGTAGCCATGCCCAGGTCGTTGTGGCAATGAGTAGAAAGAATGGCGTTTTCGATACCATTCACATTGTCCATCAGGAATTTGATTTTGCGACCATACTCATCGGGCAGACAATAACCGGTGGTATCGGGAATATTGACCACCGTAGCACCGGCCTTGATAACCGCCTCTACCACACGTGCCAGGTATTCGTTGTCGGAACGACCGGCATCTTCGGCATAAAACTCTACATCGTCCACAAAACGGCGGGCATACTTTACAGCTGCCACTGCACGCTCGATAACCTCTTCGCGGGTAGAGTTGAATTTGTATTTGATGTGGTAGTCGGAGGTTCCGATACCGGTATGAATACGTTTTCTTTTAGCAAAACGAAGCGCATCTGCCGCCACCTCAATATCTTTTTCTACGGCACGGGTCAGGGCGCAAATGGTAGGCCATGTAACAGCTTTCGAAATTTCTATAACTGAGTTAAAATCACCCGGGCTGGATATCGGAAAGCCGGCTTCGATAACATCGACACCTAATTCTTCAAGAGCCTTCGCCACCTGAATTTTCTCGATTGTGTTTAACTGACAACCCGGCACCTGTTCGCCATCTCTCAGCGTTGTATCGAATATAAACAATCTATCAGACATAAGTACTTGTTATTTAATTAGTTTAGTATATTCATTTTCTACATCAAAAGCCCTTTCAGAAAGAAGTCATCACATTTTTCGATTACGAAAAAAAGCCTTTTTCACCGCAAAGTGAGAAAGGCTTCTGGAAATAAAATGCTCAACGCAACTACATACCCACACCACTTCTCACCGGCAACACCAGTAGAATAATAATGCTTAGTAGAAGTCCGTCTAATCTCATTGGTCTTTTTTGTTATAATTTTCGTTGGCAAAGATAGATATATTTTTTCAGAAACAAAATAAATGAATGCATTTTTATTTCTAAAAAATGAGAATATATAAGAAATACCGCTCTATTTAAGAGAATCTATAAGATTTCAAAGCCATTTAATTACAGTTTACTCAGACAAACCGCCCAACACTGTATCAATAATATGAAGAAACAACTTCACATTAATCGGCTTTGATAAATAATCCAGCGCACCAGCCTGTATCATTTTTTCGCGTTGTAAAGGCATCGCATCAGCACTGACAATAATAACGGGAATATGCCTGTTTTGTTTATTCTCTTTGAGCGTTTGTAATATTTCACTACCATGCATATCAGGAAGATTCAGGTCTAACAAAACTAAATCCGGCCTGAGTAACGCAACAGCATCGGCTGCCTCTGCCCCTTTTACACGCACTGAGAGCTGCAATTGGGGTCTGTAATAAGACAAAATCTCTCGCACTAGCTCAATATTCGCCCAATTATCTTCTACATACAATATATGACCCTCCTGCGCTTCCTGTGCAAGGATATCCTTAACCACTTGCTCAGAAATATTTTGTTCGCTGTGAACTGCTGCATTTCGGGGAAGTTCTATCCAAAAACAACTACCCACCCCAACCTTGCTTTCTACACCAAAGGAGCCATTCATAGCTTCGATAAGCTTTTTAACCACAGCGAGACCAAGACCCGTACCTTCTGTATTACTTTTTTCAGCACCAATTCTTTCGAAAGGACGGAAAAGTTTGCTCAGATTTTCGGGGGCAATACCAAAACCAGTATCCTCTACTTCTATACGGACAGTGTTGAACTCTTCATTATTTTTTACAGAAATGGTCACACTCCCACCCTCTCTGTTATACTTAATTGCATTATTTATGAGATTTAGCAAAACCTGCTTCACCCGCTGCTGATCTGCCAATACACAGGCAATATTCTCAGAAACAGGCTGATAATTAATAAATACCGATCTCCATTGGGCAAGAGGCTGTACAACATCGATCATTTCGGGCACGGCCCGGTTAAGAGATACAGGCTCGAATACCAAAGAGATATGCCCGGTATCAATGCGGGAGATATCAAGCACTTCATTAATTAAACGAAGCAAATGATCACCACTCTTGAGAATATGCGTAACTCCGGTTTTCTGAGTAGAATTCAGATCACCCATACTAAGCAACTGAGCAAACCCAAGAATAGAATTCATCGGAGTACGTAACTCGTGACTCATTCGGGATAAAAATTCTGTCTTTGCCATATTAGCTTCATCGGCTTCAATGCGAGCCCGACGCAACTCCTCCTCCTCTGATTTTCGCTGAGTAATATCTCGACTAACGCCAACCAAACCAATTATTTCACCAGTTTGTGTTTTGAGGGGTGCTTTTAGCGTATCGATTAGCACCCGGCGTCCATCAAGATATTCAATCCATTCATCGTTTTGCCGCGGTACGCCCGCAGCAAGCATATCGTGATCCCGATCCCGAAAGAAATCGGCAAGATCTTTGTCAAAAAAATCGTAATCAGTATACCCGACAATAAGATTAATATCCCGGTTGATCAGCTTGGCAAATTCAAGATTACAACCCAGATATACCCCATCCAGATTCTTGAAGAAAATAATATCGGGTATAGAATCGAGCAAACCTGAGAGCAGTGCGGTTTTATGAATAAGGTCTTGTTCAAGGTGATGACTCTCTTCTATTTGTTTTTGTAGTCGTTGAAGCTCTTGAATCAACTCCTGATTTGTCATATCCTGATAATTCATATGTAAAGAAGATAGGATTATTAGCGGCATTTAAACTCACAAAAGTAACACTCAATTTTCAAAAGAAACATAGAAAAAGAAGATAAAGATTTTCATTTGATTATTCTTTGATATTATCATTTTCTTTTGACATTAATTATACCCATAAAGCAAAAATATGTTTCGAATCACTTAAATTGACGAATATTTAGCAGCTAATAAAAAAAACATCAAAACAAGCAGAACAACATACCGAAAACAACAAACTTTGTGCAATACAAAAAAGCAGACAACGAATAACAAATCTGCCAAACTAAAAGGAAAACATAATTAAAAAAAAGGCCGCCTACACAAAAGAAGGCGACCCTTATTATATTTGACCAAACAAGCTCTACACGTAATCAGCCCAATTAACATTGCGCATATCGCCGGTTTTGACAAACTGAGTATGGAACGCCATACAAGCTGCCAGATTTTGAGGTGTATGCCCTTTTTGTCCGAGTTTGAGATAATCCCATAACATTTGTTTATAATCTTCGTGCACACAGTTTTCGATAATTTCGTGCGCACGCTGTATAGGTGATTTACCTCGAAGATCAGCCACACCTTTTTCTGTAATTATTATTTTAACAGAGTGCTCGCTATGATCCATATGCGCCACCATCGGCACAAATGAGCTGATTGCCCCGCCTTTTGCAAAAGAAGGAGTAACAAAGATTGACATATAAGCATTACGTGTAAAGTCACCCGATCCACCAATCCCATTCATCATCTTTGTACCTACCACGTGTGTCGAGTTTATATTCCCGAAAATATCAGCTTCGAGAGCTGTATTAATCGTGATTAATCCGAGACGACGAACGACTTCCGGATTATTAGTAATCTCCTGATTGCGAAGCACCAACTTATTGCGGAAGAAATCGAGATCACCATAAAGCTCCTGCATTACAGGGCGACTTAGAGTGAGAGAACAACCGCTGGCAAAAGTACATCTTCCTTCGCGCATAAGACCGATAACAGCATCCTGAATCACCTCGGTGTACATTTCAAAAGCAGGAATGTCGGGATTGCTACCCAGGCAAGCCAAAACGGCGTTGGCAATATTTCCCACACCAGACTGAATAGGCAAAAAACTAGCTGGTATGCGTCCGGCTTTAAGCTCGGCTGCCAGGAAATTGGCCACATTTTCTCCTAGCTTCATTGTAACTTCATCAAGTGGGGTAAAACCACCTACCTCATCCGGCAGATCTGTCTCTACAATCCCCACTATTTTTTTTGGGTCAACTTTTACAACGGGTGAACCAATACGGTCGCTGGGTTTGTACACCGGAATTTCACGACGATTGGGTGGATCAAGTGGAAGATATATATCATGTAACCCACGCAGCTCTTTGGGTTGTTGCTTATTTCTCTCGATAATAACAATATCTGCCAACTGACAAACGGTAGGTGAAATACCTACAGCAGAAGTTAGAACTATTTCGCCATCCTCACTTACATCGGCAGCTTCGATAACGGCAACATTCACCTTACCCAAAAACCCGTAGCGCATATCCTGCGCCAGTTGAGAAAGGTGATAATCGAAATACTGCGCATTGTGCGTATTTAGAGTAGCACGCAAATCTTTGTTTGACTGGTAGGGAGTACGGAATTTGATAGCTTCGGCACGCGCCAACTCTCCATCCAATGAATCACCCGTAGAGGCACCTGTAAACATTCCGATTTCAAACGGATTGCCTTTTTCGTGCTCTTCTTTTGCTATTTTCGCCAATGCCTTAGCCACCACTTTGGGGCTCCCGGCTGCCGTAAATCCACTAAACCCAACATTGTCATTGTGCTTGATGTAGCTTGCAGCCTCTTCGGCTGTCAGAATTCTTAATGCCATAACTAAAATATATTTGAAGATTTGTTCTGTATCAGTTATTTGTAACTGGGCGCGAAATTACAAAAAAAAGGGATTACGACGACTTGACAATTGATTATTATAGCGAAAAATAACTAAAAAAAAGAGCCCTAACGGGTAAAAAAATTGAGGAGCGCTTCACAGAGCCCCTCAACCATTTAACCTAAACCTTAACTACAGAAATTCCATCCGTAGTTTAGATGAACAAATGTACAATAATGATTCCAAACAATCATTAAATATTTACATCTACATTCTACTAATTTTATATATTTAACATATAATTAATTCAAATACAAAAAATTGAAAACAATTACTTTTGAATGTAAAAACTTTTAAAGAGAAAAAGAAAAAAAGAAGTACAACTTAATAGATGTATATATAATGATTGGTTTCCGGCTAAAATAAGTAACTTTGCAGCGAAAATCTAATAAAAATGCAGATTTTCCGACACAAACACCAGACAACCGACAATGCACATAGCTCACTGAACAACAAACAGTTAAATCAACAAACACGAATTATTAAGAGAGTCAGAAAACAAACCGGCAACACAACAATTAATTATAGACAGGATTATACATATTATTCATTCTTCAAAGTAACAATTTTATGGCTTATGTAAATAATGTTCTGATAGTCAGACGCGTTTTACTGGAACGATTAGTCAAACTTTGGAAAGAAGATCGCCTGATTAGCGATATAGACAGACTTCCCATCGAGTTATCACCCAAAAACTCCAAAGTCAGAGGCAGATGCTGCATACACAAAGAAAGAGCTGTATGGAAATACAAAGCATTTCCGTGGCTGGGCTTCAACACAACAGACGAAGACGACGAATTGACCCCGCTATCTTATTACGCAGAGCAAGCACTCGAACTCGATCGAAAACCGAAGGATAACCTATTGTGCGTAGTAGACGAAGCATGCACCTCTTGCGTACAGGTTAATTATGAAGTAACCAACCTGTGCAAAGGTTGCGTTGCCCGACCGTGCTACATGAACTGCCCGAAAGACGCCATAAAATTCCGAAGCAATGGACAGGCAAAAATTGACCACGACAAATGCATCAGTTGCGGTATATGCAAAGAGGTGTGTCCATATCACTCTATTGTATATATACCGATACCCTGCGAAGAAGCATGTCCGGTAAAAGCAATCACCAAAGACAAAAACGGAATAGAAATAATCGACGAAACAAAGTGCATATATTGTGGCAAATGCATCAACGCCTGTCCGTTTGGATCAATTTTCGAGGTATCGCAAATATTTAATGTTCTGACACAAATAAAAGCAAAACGACAGGTTGTTGCCATTGTCGCTCCATCCATATTAGGGCAATACGAAAACGATTGGGAGTCAGTTTTTTCGGCCATCAAAGAAATAGGCTTTACAGACGTACTGGAGGTAGCGCATGGCGCAATGGAAACAACCCGTCACGAAGCTGCCGAACTGAAAGAAAAGCTGGAAGAGGGACAACCATTTATGACCACCTCTTGCTGCCCATCGTATGTAAATCTGGTTGAAAAGCATATTCCGGCTATGAAACCTTTTGTATCGAACACCGGATCACCCATGTATTACACTGCCCGCATAGCAAAAAAACAATATCCGGAGGCAAAAATTGTATTCATCGGCCCATGTCTGGCCAAACGCAATGAGGCGCTAAAAGACGAATGCGTCGATTTTGTAATGACCTTTGAGGAAATCGATGGGCTTTTCAATGGACTTGGGATAGAAATAACCCGTTCTATTAAAAGCTCTTTTGCACCAGCAGCTCAAAAAGAAGGACGTGGTTTTGCAATGACAGGTGGCGTAATCGCCGCAGTAAAATCACTAAATGTAATCCCAGATCTTAAGTCGCTACAGATAGCAGACCTCAACAAAAAGAACATAGGACTGCTTCGGGCATACTCAAAAGGCAAAGCACCGGCTCAGTTTATCGAGGTTATGGCATGTGGTGGCGGCTGCATTACAGGCCCATCAGCCAACGTATCCGGAGCTACAGCTCAAAAAATATTTTCTAAGAAAATGGAAGAATTAAAGGACCAAAAAACCGAGGAATAAAATATGAGTCAAAAAATCATCATCAGTAAAATATTATCTACAGATGTAGAAACAACCATTCGTGAGATCGCTCCCGACCGTATATTCATACTTACAGATTGCAATACCAGTCGCATCTGCCTGCCGCTACTCAACAATTGCGAAATTCTCAATCAGGCATACCGCATAGAGATATCGGCAGACGACACCCACAAAACTCTGGAAGCTCTGGCGCATGTGTGGCAGGAACTTAGCAACAATCACGCATCGCGAAAATCGCTGCTAATCAATCTGGGCGGCGGCATGGTAACGGATCTGGGCGGCTTTGCGGCATCAACATTCAAACGCGGCATCAGCTACTTCAACATCCCGACTACCGTACTTGGTGCAGTAGATGCTGCTGTGGGTGGAAAAACAGGCATAAACTTCAATGGCCTGAAAAACGAAATTGGCGTATTCAACCCGGCACATTCGGTTATCATCCACGCCGATTTTTTTAAAACACTCGATAAACAGCAACTGCTTTCCGGATTTGCAGAAATGCTAAAACACGCCATTATCAGCGATAACACCTCATGGAAAGAGCTACTCACTTTCGACTTCGACAATCCCGACTACGACTATCTGGCCCGTCTTGTCGGCGAATCGGTACTAATAAAGGAGAGAATCGTGCTGGAAGATCCGTTCGAAAACGGTATTCGCAAAGCACTAAACCTTGGACATACTATTGGCCATGCCTTCGAAAGCTTTTCATTTGAAGAAAACAGACCCGTACAACATGGATACGCGGTGGCCTGGGGTCTGGTTTGCGAACTCTATTTATCGCAGCAAAAAAACGGGTTTCCAACAGAAAAGTTACGGGAAACAGTACGCTTTATACAAAAAAACTACGAATCATTCTTTTTCAGTTGCGCACACTACAACAGACTACATGAACTAATGACGCACGATAAAAAGAACGAATCGGGCATCATCAACTTCACACTGATGAGCGACATAGGTGATATCCGAATAAATCAACAAGCTACAAAAGAAGAGATTTTTGAATCTTTAGATTATTTTGCAACCTGCTTCTTATAACTAAAACCCCAAAACAACAATAAATAGCGGAGAAATACACAATTTTCCCGCTATTTTTTTGCCTGATAGAAAAATAAGAATTATCTTTGCACTCGCAAAAGCGGGGTGTAGCTCAGCCCGGTTAGAGTACACGTCTGGGGGGCGTGTGGTCGTACGTTCGAATCGTATCACCCCGACCGCTGAATATCAGGGACTTACAATAAAAGTGAGTCCCTTTTTGCTTTCATACAAAGACAAAAAACCGAAGTCAGTGATACATATATTAACAACAAACAGACTGCAAAAAAACAAAAAAAAGAGACTGATCCGCAACAGACCAGCCTCTCTTTTTTATTAGTAAAGACTTTTATATCAAAGATATAATAAGATCCAACTCAGTTTCCTTAATTGAAATTTTCGATTCACGCGCCAACCAACCCAACGCAGCATAAATCTCTTTTTCTTTCAATTTGGTTTGCTTTTTCAATAGTTTTAATGTCAAATCACCATTTTCATTCAACGAGCTCCAAACCAATCCGGCATTCGTTCCAATCAATTCTTCCATTGTTTTTAAGTTAAATATTAAACACTTCCGGCAATATCGGCCGATTGACTTTACGTTGCAAAATTAGCAAATAATTCTATTCGAACAACAATAATCCTCAAATTTATATTTCCAACCAATCATTATTGACTATAATTGAAAAAACGCACCAGAACACTGACATTTAAAACAAATCAACAGATTACAAGAGCTTAACACTTAAATACACTTGACTACGAATGTAGAAGAATCGAACAAATGAAACTCAAAATATTATGCAAAAAGAGATAATAATTCGAAGACTTTTTTTACATTTGTAAACTTATGCACAAGCTATGAATATTACATCAATTGCCTATACATTTCTTCAAAAAAGAGAATCAGAAATTCGTCCACTCTACAATCAGTCCGAAAAGATACAAATGGAGCAATTGTTGCATTTAGTCAGATCGTCAGATAAAACAGAATGGGGGAAACAATGCAACTTCAGCAAGATTTTCTCATACGCAGATTTTTGCCGATTGGTGCCTATACAAAGCTACGAAGAGGTAAAACAGTACATCGAACGAATGCTACAGGGCGAAAAGAATCTGATTTGGCCCGGAGAAATCAACTGGTTTGCTAAATCATCCGGAACAACTAACGATAAAAGCAAATTCCTACCTGTAAGCAAAGAGGCTTTGAAGAATTGCCACTACAGAGGTGCCAAAGATTGCCTTACTTTTTATCTGAAATCCAATCCGCAATCCCAATTATTTAGTGGCAAGTCACTAATATTAGGTGGCAGTCATAAAATAAGCAACCGGATCAATCAAATTTTCGTAGGTGACTTATCCGCAATCCTTATTCACAACAACCCATTCTATACCAACTGGATCCGCACACCACATCGCTCGGTTGCACTAATGGATGAGTGGGAAAAAAAGCTGGAATGCATCGTAAACACAACATCAGGTCAGGATGTACGTAGCCTTTCCGGTGTACCATCATGGATGCTGGTAATGATAAAAAGAGTTTTAGAAAAAACAGGGAAAGAGAATCTGACAGAAGTGTGGCCGAATCTGGAGCTTTTTTTTCACGGCGGCGTTAGTTTTCGCCCATATCGGGAACAGTACGAATCTCTAATCCCCTCACCTCATATGCATTATCTGGAAACATATAATGCTTCTGAGGGTTTCTTTGCGCTGCAGGATGAACCAAAAGACAGCTCCTTATTGCTTATGCTCGACTACGGCATCTTTTTTGAATTCATCCCTTTTAGTGAATACGGAAAAGAAAATCCGACCATTCTACCCTTGTGGGGTGTAGAAACCGGCAAAAATTATGCAGTTGTTATCACCACGAATAGCGGACTATGGCGATACAAACTGGGTGATACGGTTATGTTCACATCCGTTCATCCTTATAAAATTAAAATAACAGGACGGACTAAACATCATATCAATGTGTTTGGAGAAGAACTGATGATTGACAATGCTGAAAAAGGATTGCTACGGGCATGTGCCCAAACAGGTGCAATTGTGAAGGAATATACGGTTGCACCCTACTATATGTCGGCCCGGGAGAAAGGGCATCACGAGTGGCTGATTGAATTTGAAAAAGAACCCGAATCATTATCAGACTTTGCGAGCCTGTTGGATGAATCATTGCAATCTATTAACTCAGACTATGAAGCAAAACGCTACAAAGACATGACCCTTAGTTGTCTGCAAATTGTTTGTGCAAAGAAAGGTTTGTTTCACAAATGGTTAAAGAATAAAGGGAAACTCGGTGGTCAACACAAAGTGCCCCGACTTTCAAACTCCAGAGAATACATTGAAGAGTTACTTGGATTGAACATTAGCCGCTAAACCGGCTGCATACCTGACCGATTGCTCAAATACAGTATTCCAACCTTTCCACTCGTCGAGATTTGCCAGTGAATTATTGTGCCAGAGCATTACAAATTCGCCATGAACAGAGGCACAAACATCGGCCATTTCCTTACAAATCAAGATAGCCTCTTCGGGACTATTTTTCAGATAATAATTAAGTGTACCGTCCATGACTATGTTGGGGTGAATTTTCATTTTACTCACCTTATCATTTTCAACATCGAAAAAGTAAAACGGGTGACATGTACCAGCCCGGAAACCATACATACCGGCATATCCCAGCGAATATTCATGCTTAATCCCCATACCATTTAACACCCTATAACTCTCCGGGATTTGAATGCGTAAATAGTGATTGCGACTATATGTTATTGGATAATGAAGGCATTTCTCGAGACGCGATTTCTCAGTCCTGATGCTACCGGGATTAAAAGATGCTTTGTATGAAGGATGAATACCAATAATGTAAGAATGATTTTCCTGCCTGAGATACTTATAGAATGAGTAAAGCGGGTAAATATTTCTACGATCGTATTTACCAAAAGGGCCAACATGCATGAAGAGAATGTATTTCGACTTAATTCCACTATGTACATTATTAAGATAAGTAAATTGTTGATATGGATCGTTTTCGCGATACAAAAGAACATTTGCAATTTTTCTAGCCTCTAAAAATTCAGCTTTTATTATATGTTTCAGAATTTTAGCGGTCATCAACAACTTACTTTTACCCAAAAAACGATAGACATGATCAACATCTATCGTCGAAACACACTTAAAATCAGGCGTTTTAATCTTTAACTGAGGAAAAGAAGACTGTAATACACTTTTCAGCTTCATAATCCATTCGTCAACAATGGGGCGCTTTAGAAAATTATTTTTCCAGGCAATGCTAGCCTTGTAGTCAAACCGGGCATGTTTGTCTAAGTTGCTTGAATGATATTCTTCATAACGGCTTATTAGAAAGAACGTTGCCGAAAAAAAGTCAAATGGAATATCTGCATCTGTGCACGCAAATAGCACTGGTAGTCCATCCCAATAACCAACAGATGGATTTTTTTGCTCCCAACCAGTTTCGGAGAGCAGGCCAAGACAGGGAATGTAAATACTTTTCCCACAGACCTCACCCGAATAATTGATAAAAGCCTGTTGAGATAACCGGCAGGACTCCTTGTCTGTAGTCAGTTCGTAATCCACCTTCAATACCACATTGAAAATGAAATGTAATGTGTATTTCAACCTTTCGGTAACCTCTGTTGTGTAGATGTACAGCATTTTAACTTCTTTGGTATTAATATATTACTCCATAATTCCACCACCAATAACTTTTTTGTCCATATAAAAAACAGCAGACTGACCCGGTGCCAGCGAGTGTTCAGACTCAGAAAAAGCGACCTTTGCCCGGTTGTCTTTCAGAAATTCAACCCGACACAAAGCTGATTGTTTCCGGTAGCGAACGCGGCATACAACCTCATTCTGAAAATCATCCACAGAAACAAAATTGACAGAATGCAAAAATACCTCCTTCTTATACAATTCAGATAAAGGCGCCAGCACGACTTCATTCCGTTCTGCAGAAATAGATTTTACATATATCGGTTTGTTTACATGAATGCCAAGCCCCCGCCGTTGTCCAATTGTATAAAATGGATATCCTTCGTGACGCCCCATCACCTGGCCGTTTGAATCAAGGAAATCACCGGGTTGGAATGATTGCTCAGGCAGATTATTTTTGAGAAAATCTCTGTAGTCGCCCGGACAAAAGCAGATGCCCATGCTATCTTTTTTTTGCGCTACGTGGTGAAATCCTTTTTCTGCGGCCAATAAACGAATTTCTTTTTTTGTATAATTCCCCAGTGGCAGAATTATTCTTTGAAGAATAGACTGACTCAATCCCCAAAGAAAAAAAGACTGATCCTTATCCGGGTCTGCCCCCGAATAAATATAATGACTATTGCCTTGCGCTACTACTTGTGCGTAATGCCCGGTGGCGACATAATCAATCCTCATTTTATCTGCCAATTGCATCAAAAGTGGCCATTTCAGCTGATTGTTACATTTCACACAAGGCACAGGAGTGTGTCCGCGCATGTATTCGCTTACAAAATATTGAACAATTTCAGTTTCAAAAATGGCAGACGCATCGTAAACAAAATGCTCAATACCGAGCTCATTGGCTACCCTTTTTGCATCATCGATATGTTTATTGTTGAAGTCGGAAAAAAATACAAAAGTCACACCGGTAACCCGATACCCAGCCTCCTGCAAAAGAAGAGCAGAAGCAGAGCTATCGGTACCACCACTCATTCCGAGCAAAACGCTTTTTTGTTTATTGTTGCTGTGTAAGTCCATATTCATTCTGATTACAAACATAATCAAAAAAAAGAAAGATACTCATTTCTGCGAAGTTTCTTAACTATATTTATAATCAGAGCTAAATATAATTCAAACCGATTCAAAATAAAACAGAGACAAAGGCGCAAATGAACAATATTACAAAGCGATATTCTTTCGGTTAAAGGAAAAAAGTTGTAATTTTGTAAGCTTAAAATCAAGTTGATACATTGTAATACCTCAGAATTATGATTCACACCCTGCAAATCTATAATACACTCAGCCGAAAGAAAGAGCTGTTTGTTCCAATAAATTCGCCATACGTAGGCATATACGTTTGTGGACCAACCGTTTATGGCGATGGCCATTTGGGGCATGCACGGCCGGCCATCACATTTGATTTATTATACAGATACCTTTGTCATCAGGGATACAAAGTTAGATATGTCAGAAATATAACGGACGTAGGTCACCTCGAAAACGATGCCGATGAAGGTGAAGATAAGATTGCCAAAAAGGCGAGATTAGAGCAATTGGAACCCATGGAGGTGGTGCAATATTACCTCAACCGATACCACAAGGCGATGGAAGCACTCAATGTGTTGCCCCCCAGTATTGAGCCACATGCGTCGGGACACATTATCGAACAGATAGAATATGTGAAAAAGATACTGGATGCCGGATATGCCTACATCAGCGAAGGCTCTGTCTATTTTGATGTGGAAAAATACAACAAAGATTACCGCTACGGTAAGCTGTCGGGCAGAAATATAGAAGAATTACTCAATACAACCCGCGTGCTGGATGGCCAACAAGAAAAACGCAACAGCGTTGATTTTGCCCTTTGGAAGAAAGCATCTCCCGAGCACATTATGCATTGGCCATCTCCCTGGAGCGAAGGATTTCCCGGCTGGCACCTGGAGTGCTCGGCTATGGGCACAAAATATCTGGGCAATGAATTTGACATACACGGTGGTGGAATGGATTTGCTGTTTCCACACCACGAGTGTGAAATAGCTCAATCTGTAGCCGCTCATGGCAAAGAGGCTGTTCGCTACTGGATGCACAACAATATGATAACCATCAATGGTCAGAAAATGGGTAAGTCGTTGGGGAACTTCATCACACTGGATGAGTTTTTTACCGGTTCGCACGCCATACTGGAACAGGCATATAGCCCGATGACCATTCGTTTCTTTATTCTTCAGGCACACTATCGCAGCACTGTTGATTTCAGCAATGAGGCTCTGATTGCTTCGGAAAAAGGATTCAACAGACTAATGGAAGCCTACACAAACCTGCAAAAAATTTCACCATCAGCCCAATCTACAGTGCCTGTAGCCGGTCTGAAAGAGAAGTGCTATGAGGCATTGAATGATGATTTGAACAGTCCGATGGTAATCTCACATCTGTTTGAGGGCACCCGCATTATCAATACGATACTGAACGAATCAGCGACAATATCGCAGGCTGAGTTTGATGAGTTAAAGTCTTTGTTTGACATCTTCCTGTTTGATATTCTGGGAATGATGCCACCGCAAAAAGCAGATAATGTGAATGTTGAAGCTTATTCTCAGGCCATTGATATCCTGCTGAATATGAGAATAGAAGCCAAAGCACAGAAAGACTGGGCTACAGCAGATAAAATACGCAATCAGCTGACCGCTCTCGGATTCGAAATAAAGGATACGAAAGATGGTTTTGAGTGGAAACTGAATAAATAATCTGGCTGAATGGGAATTGAGAAAGGAATATTTCAGCGAACTGAATTACTGATAGGGAAAGAGAAGATGGATTCTCTTTCGCAAAAGCGGGTGATTATCTTTGGTGTAGGCGGTGTAGGTAGCTGGTGTGCCGAGAGTCTGATACGCTCGGGCATTCGTCATCTGACCATCGTTGATTCGGACAGGGTTTGTGTTACCAATGTCAACCGTCAATTGATGGCAACCACACAAACGGTCGGTCAGGTGAAAACAGAGGTGTTGAAACAACGATTGCTCGAGATAAACCCGACAGCAGAGATCAATGCTCTGCAAAAAATCTATTCCAAAGAGACGCACGATTCATTCGGATTGTCTGACTATGATTATATCGTGGATGCGATAGATAGTCTGGAAAACAAGGTTTATCTGATGCGCATGTCCACACAGACCAACGCCCGTCTTTTTTCGTCGATGGGTGCAGCTTTGAAGATGGATCCGTCGCGTATAAAGGTGGCTGAGTTTTGGAAAGTGCAGGGTTGTCCGCTGGCTGCCGCTTTGCGTCGGAAAATAAGACAACAGGGCGGACTGGATAAAAAAGTAACCTGCGTATATAGCGATGAGTTGCTCGAAAATCAGGGCGAAAATGCTTCGTGTGGCACAGAAAAGTGCCTCTGTCCGAAAGCGCTGAACGGACCGGGCGATCCGGATCTGGTCAATCACGAATGGTGTAGCCTGAAAGCAAAGATCAATGGAACAATATCGCACATACCGGCCATATTTGGTTTAACACTGGCCGGACTAATTATTAAGGATATTTCTGAACAGTAGTCTGTCTCTTTATATTAAAGATGTAATACGTGTGCTTCCAGCCGGTATTACATCTTTATTTTTTTCTGCCTTTTCAGGTAATAATCGACCACGATACTTCCGTCATACATTTCGCTAAAATTGCGTTTTACCGCTTTACTCAGGTTGCGGGACCGCTTTTCGCGGTACTCATTCTTTATCTGATAGAAATCACGAATAGCCCGGAAGACAGCTGCCGCATTTGAAAATTTGCAGGTCAGTGCCATTTGCAGCATAGCCATGCAATCGAGCATCAACCGGATGATGAGCACCTGTTTCACCCGCTGAGCGGGCAGGTTTTTGTACAACATCAGCAGGTTGTTTCGGAAGTTGAGGTATGTTTTACGTGGGCTCTCTTTTGCCAGCGTGGCGGCTCCCAGGTGATAGACCACGCTTTGTGGAATACAGACAATCTCTTTGCCCCACGACTTCAGTCGCCAACACAAGTCAATCTCCTCCATGTGCGCAAAAAATGTTCCGTCGAGGCCACCCACCTCCCTGAAGTCGGCTGTCCGGATAAATAAAGCAGCTCCGGTTGCCCAAAATACAGGGCAAATGTGCTCGTATTGCTTGTGGTCTTTTTCCACCACGGTAAACAGTCGCCCGCGGCAGAAGGGATAGC
>CAZHNZ010000042.1:0-30084 GCA_964534355.1 uncultured Parabacteroides sp. | reverse complement strand
CCAACAGCGGTTAAAACCAAGGAGTCGCCGGTGGTTAAATAGCTTTTTCCGCGGATAGAAACAAATGGTTTTTCGTGAACAACTACTGTGAAAACCTCCTCGGAAATACAGTTGCCGGGGCCATATCCGGTCACAGTATAAAGCCCGGCCGAGTCGATGTTTATTGTAGAAGTTGTATCACCGGTACTCCATTTGTAGGTAGTGGCACCCAGAGCAGTCATCACAGATGATTCGCCTTTACAAATATTTCTGTTTCCGGAAACCACAACATGATCGGAAACCACAAATTTGGCTGTTCGTTTGCAACCACTGGCAGATGTTCCCACAACAGAGTATTCGCCGGGTTGGGTTATCTGAATAGAAGGGGTTGTTTTACCGTTGTTCCACAGATAAGTTTTGTAACCGGAGGCGGTTAAAGTGCCTTTTGAACCCGGACAAAGCATGGCCGGACCGGTAATAATTAAATCCGGGCCCTGAATTTCGGAAATCTTAAATGGATAAACCGTCTCACATCCGGCTTCGTTAAAACCAGAAACGTAGTAATCACCGGGAGATAAATATGTAGTAGTGCGGGCGGTGTCGCCGTTGCTCCAAAGGTAACGATCAGCTCCATTGGCAAATACAATTGCTTTTTCGCCGGTACAAATTTCAGTTTGTCCGCCCACTGTAATAACCGGTTTGGCGACAGGAGAAATAAACTGAGAGATAGTTTGTGAGCAACCACCGGATTTAGTTCCGGTTACTTTATATAATCCTTGTTTTTTGACATAAATAGATGCACTTTTTTGGCCGGTACTCCACAGGTACGAATCGGCTCCGGTGGCGGTCAGTTTGGTGCTGTCGTTCGGGCAGAAGAAATAATTACCTGTGATAGCCAGATTTTCAAGATGAGCTGTAATTTTGGTAGACGCTGTGCCAAAACAACCGAATGAGTTGAACCCGGTAACGGTATAAGTACCACCCTTTTTAACCCGAATCCGATCTGTTGCAGCACCTGTACTCCAGAGATAATACTGAGCACCAATAGCCTGAAGCAGAATAGAATCACCGAAGCAAAACTCGGTAGGACCAGTAATTGTAATGGTTGGTTTGATTGCTTTTCTTACGGTGAAATAGATTGTTGTATCGCAAGTGAGGCTATTGAGGCCGGTAACGCTGTATTCACCCGGTGTTTTGATGATGATAGAAGGTGTAGTTTCGCCTGTGCTCCATCTGTACCAGGTAGCTCCTTGTGCCGAAATAAGAGTGCTATCGCTGGAGCAGATATACATAAAGCCGGAGACTGACAAATTTGGTCTGATAACTTCCTCGACAGTCACAGAGGCTGTTCTGCTACAACCCTGAGCAGAAGTGCCGGTAACGGAGTAAGTTCCTCCTTTTTTGACATAAATATAGGGAGAGGTTTTTTTGTTATACCACAAATAAGTAGCTGCACCATTAGCTGTAATTTTAGCAGAATCACCAGTGCAAAATCTCATATCACCGGTAAAAGTAATTTGCGGAATCGGATTTTCTGTTATGGTGAAATGGACTATTTTCTCGCACAAATTAGGCGCCATTCCTTTAACCCAATAGTTTCCACCTTTATAGAGCAGAATAGAGCTTCCGGTTTCGCCTGTGCTCCATCTGTACTGTGTGGCACCGGTAGCCGTAATACGGGTGTTTGTTCCTGAACAGATGGCCAGATTCCCTGCGATTTTTACATCCGGTTTTTTAAGAGCAGAAACATTTATCATAAAATTTTGGCTACAGCCAAATGCATTGAATGCCGTAATCGTGTAGACGCCCGGAGAGTTAATGTACACCGAGTCGCTGTTTTGTCCTGTACTCCATTGGTACGATTTGGCCCCTGAGGCAATTAACAACAAAGAATCTCCTTCGCACAAAGAAAAATTGAATGACTCAGAATTGTTTATGAGTAGACTAATTGGTTTTTGATCCACATATGTAGTGTAGGTGGAGGAACATCCATTTTCATTTTTGCCGGTGACAGTATAGTATCCTTTTTTGCTCACCCATATAGAAGGCGTTGTTTCGCCCGTACTCCAGAGGTAGGAAGTGGCGCCCCGGGCAGTAAGTAGTGTATTGCCATTTTCGCACAACTCGGTATTTCCGGAAACAGCGAGTTCGGGCAAGCTATATTCGGTAACATTGACAGAAAGTGTAGTGGCGCAACCATCTGAATTGAAAGCCGAAACTTTGAATGCCCCACCCTTATATACAGATATAGCAGCAGTTGTATCGCCGGTACTCCATAAATAATGATGGCCTCCCGAAGCTGTAAGGCGGGTATAACCGCCTGTGCACAAAGAGCGTACACCGTTGACAGAGACGACCGGTTTTCCTGAATAACGAACAGAGAAACGTATTGTTTTTTCGCATCCTGAAGCTAAGGTTCCTTTCACCCAATATTCACCGGCCTCTTTTAAGAAGATCGTATTGGTTTTGCTGCCCGTACTCCACAAATAAGAGAGAGCACCCGAAGCTGTCAACAAAGTACTATCGCCTGTACAGATAAAGAGATTGCCTCGGAGAACAAGAGGAACAACGGTTTGCCCCACAGTAACAGAAGCGACAGAAGAGCATTCGTTTTCGTAAAAGCAGGTGACAGAATAGATTCCGGGGTTTTTTACCACAATTGAAGGATTGGTTTCGCCGTTGCTCCAAAGATATCGGGCGGCAGAAGATGCGGTCAGAATAGTACTGTCATTTTCGCAAAAGTTAATTTTTCCGCTGATTGATGCAGGGATAATTTTCTTTTCAGTAACAGTAAAGCTCTTGGTGTCGGAGCAACCTTTGGCATCAGTAGCCCTCACCCAGTAGTTTCCGGCTTTGGCAATTTGCACAGAAGAGCCAAATGTGCCGGTGCTCCAGACATAACTAACCCCACCTGTAGCAGTAATAGACGTGCTTTCGCCGGTGCAGAAGGAGAAATTTCCATTTAGCAAAATTGTAGGGAGCTCATTTTGAACGACCTGAATAGATATATTTTTGCTGCAGTTGAGTGCATTATAAGCTGTTACACGGTAAACACCGGGTTCTTTTGCAAATATTCTGGCCCCCGTATATCCATTATCCCAAATATATTTGGTTCCTCCGGTAATTGTGAGGGATATACTATCTCCTTTACAAACCGTAAAATAGTAATTGGATGAACTGTTTACTTTTACGTCAATAATATTTTCATTTACAAAGATAGATTTTGTAATTCCACATCCATTGGAATTACTACCGGTTACGCTGTAAGTACCCCCCTTGGACACGGTAATCTGAGGGGTGGTTTCACCGGTACTCCACTGATATTTTTCGGCACCTTCGGCATACAAGATTGTTTTTTCACCTTCGCAAATATCTGTTTTACCGGTAATATTTACAACGGGCAGATCTTTTTCCACCACATTTACAGACGCTTCACCCGGACAGTAAGCTTCGTTGTAACCGGTTACGGTGTAAGTACCACCTTTTTTTACAATAATCGAAGCTGTTCTTTCGCCGGTGCTCCAGATAAAGTTTGTAGCACCAACAGCTCTGAGTACTGTTGAGCTGCCGGTACACAATTCTGGTGTACCTACAATATTAACCACCGGAAATCCTACCTCTTTCATCTCGATAGAAACCACCTTTTCGCATCCATTTCCGTTTATGCCTTTTACCCAGTAGGAACCTGAAGATTTGATTGTAATTTTCGGTGTAGTCTGACCGGTACTCCAAAGATAACTGACCGCACCAGATGCAACCAATACGGCGCTGTCTCCCTTGCAAAAATAGGGACCACCCACGATTATCAGGGGAATATCTTCGCTGATAACCTGAACCGAACCTGTATTGGCACAACCGTTTTCGGAGAAGCCGGTAACGGTATAGACACCTGATTTTCGTACAACAATTCTATCTTCCCGAGAGCCGGTACTCCACAGATACGTTTTTGCACCGGAGGCCACCAACAAAGAGCTGTCGCCGTTGCAAAAAGTAGTACGTCCTGATATGCTGACTTTGGGAGAAGGATAAGCGGTTAATGTAATCTGAGCCGATGAAGAACAGTTTTTAGACCCGTTGAAGCCAACAACAGAATAGGTGCCGGGTAAAGAAACTTCAATTGAATCGCCTGTTTCACCAGTACTCCAAATGTAATACTGAGCACCGGATGCTTTTAGTTTTTTTGTGCCGTTTGAGCAAATATAAGGGTCTCCACCAATTGTAACAGTCGGAATCTCATTGCGGATAATATCAAAAGTAATCGTTTTGATACAACCACCGGAAGAGGTAGCCGTAACGCTATATGTCCCCGGGTTGGTAAAAAACTCTGAAAAATCGCTATTCCCGGTGCTCCACAGGCAGGATACAGCACCGGTCACTTTGAGAGATGCACCGCTACCGGCACAAAAGAAGGTATCGCCAACCAGTTTTATTGCATTTTCGCTCTCTTTAAGAACAAAGCTGGAGGTAGAGCTACAACCGGAAAGGTTTGAGCCAATAACAGTATATATTCCCCCTTTGCTGACAGAAATGGATGCCGTTTTTTGTCCATCATTCCATAGGTAAGAATCGGCTCCGCTGGCTGTAAGAGATACTGACCCACCTTCGCACAAAAAAGCCGGACCGGCAATTGAAACAGTCGGTAAGCTTACTTCTTCGATAGTCTCTTCGGCCGAAACTGAAAGATTGCACCCTTCATTCAATTTGCCGGTAACACTGTATTTGCCACCTTTGCTGATGACAATAGCAGAAGTTGTATCTCCAGTATTCCATAAATATGAGTTAGCTCCCGAGGCAGTTAATGTGGTTGTAGTTCCGGTGCAGATTGTTTTCTTTCCGGAAATAGTGATTCGGGGCAACGCAGACACAACCACAGTCTGAGTATAAGTCTGAGAGCATCCGGAGGGCACAGAATTAACCGTAAGGGTAACCGGAAAAGAGCCGAAAGCATCGTATTGATGAAGTACAGTTCTGCCGGTCGATTTTTTGCCATCACCAAAATTCCACAGATATTCAAAAGAGTCGCCATTTTTCACACTACTCATGTCTGTAAATGATATCTGTTTCTGATCACAATTGGCATATTCGTATTTGAATGCCGGGATAATAGATGTGCGTTTGAGTGAAATTGTTTTGGTTATTGTGCATCCGTTTTGTGTTTTCATGGCGCAACTCCAGTTGCTGTTGTCATCCGGATTAATGAGTTGGATATTTTTGCCCACCATTCCGTTTGACCATGTATAACTGAGAAATCCTGCTGGTGCTACTAACGAAGCTCTGTTGTCGTTCTCGCAAAAAGAAGAAATGATATCGGCTTTGCCACAGGATGGGGCAATGTAAGCATAGCAGTAGTCATCGGTTTTCGCTCCGTTTCCGTTAGTTGTAAACTCAAGTGTAACCGATTCACCCATAAAGTCAGATAAATCGAAATTAATAATGCTCCAATCCTGCCAAAGTACAGATTTATTTCGGTAGAAACTGCCAATGGTATTGGTAGAAACAGCATTGAATTTGAGGCACTCACTCAGAACCCGACCAAATTTATCCTTAACAGAGATGTTGAACTGAGCTTTTTGAGGAACAGAGTCGCTCATCAACACCACGGCATATAGGATAGAAATTAGTGAGTTGTATTTATCTATGGTGAGGGCGTAACTGATATTTTCGGCGGTTTTGCCATTCAGCTCACTACCCAAACGGAGTGAATACTTTTTCCCGGAAGGAATTTTGGGTAGAGCGTATCCTGTCAGCGGATCTTTTTGCAATGTGTCTTTTACGATGGTATGGCTTCCGGATATTATTCCGTATTTGTTCAGAGAGACAGGACAACACGATCCGCTCTTACCTAACCAACCTGTTGTTGTCCCGGATTCGAAAGAGATATTACTACAATATGATTGCGAAAAAGTACGGGACGAAAATAGAAACAGGCAGATGAGCCAAAATGTTATATGGGTATAAGTGCTTTTCATAATTCTGCGGTATGATCAATGGTTAGAAATACTCTTATGAATCAGAAAAAACTGTATTTTAAAATTGTAATTTTTGTAAATATACAATTTGTCAATTTAAAATCAAAGGAAATAGGGGAAAAAGAGGGTGTGTGTCCTAAAAAATTAACACAATGATTTGGAAAAATAGTTGAAAAACATACGATGGAGTGAAAGTCGGAATCTATTTTATTAAATATGCTGAGTAGTGGGGATATAAATTATATATATCATTCATTTTTAACTATGATAATCGGGCTACTTTGTATAGATAAAAATGGGGATTAGTATCCTATACGGAACAATAAAATATTTGTCAATAAATCAAATAGAGATCTGTATGTTGATCTGACACAAATCAATATTGATAACCAAAATCAACCCGAAATTTTATCCCCCAAAGGCAACATCCGGATTAACCATACCAAACCGGCAGAGAGCAACAGACAGAGAACGGTGGTGACCGGAATAGCCAGCGCAGGATGGAACATATTCCAGTGAATACTACACATGGTGAGCCATTTAAGCGCCAATAAATGAATGAGATAGATGCCGAAACTGTATCGGCAGACAAATCCGGCAGAGGCATTCCACCATCTGTTATTGCCGGGCAGTACCCTGCACAAAAGAAAAAGTCCGGATGCAATTGCCACTACACACGGCGAGAAATTACTGTAGAAAGAGCCAATCATTTTTCCTGCCCCGATAGAAACGAAAAGTGAGGAAAAAAACATTACGAAATAACCCGATAGAATGAGACCCGCGGCTGCTTGTTTAGCCCCGGTTTTAGATATAGTAAACCGGTGTGCCAGATAGTACCCCCACACCAGGTAGCCGATATAGCCGGAAAAATAGCCCAGTTCATTTTTGTACCAGGGGGCTAAAATGCCGGAATCATTAACCTGATTGGCCACAAACCAGAGGATAATGAATCCCAGTATCTCTTTGTCAGTACTTTGTCTGATCCATTTGCCCAAAACCGGTATAAAAAGGTAGAGCCCGAGGATCATATAGACAAACCAAAAGTGGTACGAAACACCGCTTTTTAGTTTATGAGACAACCATAGCCAGGTATCCTGCGGGCTGTTGTGATGACCATACAACAACCGAAGAGAGAGAAACCACAGCAGGTAGAGGCCGGCATAAAAAAGAAAAGGGAATAAAATGCGGGAAAACCGTTTTTGTATGAATTCCCGAACAGGCATCTCTTTGGGCAGCAAAAGTGCCCCCGAAATCATGACAAAAGCCGGAACGCACCAACGCGTAGCGGCATTAAATGCAAGTCCCGACACCCAATAATCGAACGGCAGAGAACTGAAATGGGGCAATAGAGCTGCCGATACGTGCAGCAAAATGACACCCACGGTAGCCAAAAAGCGAAGATTATCGATGCCGGTAGAAAGTGTACTGTCACGCCTCATTTGCCGGAATAATGCGTTTGACTTTACCCGATGATGTTTCTACGAAGCGGGGAACGAAGAGGATTTGCCGTGGCTTTTCGTAGCGGCTAAACCGCGATGTGAAGACCGATTGAAGATCCTGCATCTGCCGGGTAGAGAAGGGTTCGCCCTCGATCACCAACACGATTTTCTGACCCAAAACCTCGTCGGGTAGTGCCGTAATAAAGAATCTTTTGTGAATAAAAGGCGATAGTTTAGCTTCGAGCGTTTCGGGTATTACCTTGATACCCCCTGTATTGATTACATGATCGTACCGGCCTTTCCATTCGAAGGAAACCGGCGAAAGAAGAGAGACTATGTCGTTGGTGATAAATGGCTTATCCTGCAAGTGAGGCGCGTGTATGATGAGGCAATCGCGCTCGTCCTGTTCGAAGGTAACCCCCTCTAATGCCTGATAGGACGCAGAAGCCTGAGTTCCGTTGAGCTGACGAACGGCGATATGAGAGACCGTTTCGGTCATGCCGTAGGTGGCAAAGCAAACAGTTTGAAGAGATTGAATGCGGGCTTCGAGCGCTTCGGATATTGCGCTGCCCCCGATAATCAGTTTCGGGATTTGGCTAAACGTTTGCATGCCCGATTTGCTTTTAAACAAAGCCTCTACCTGCATGGGCACCATAGCTGCAAATTTGACCGGTGTGGAAATAACGGGTGTGGAAACAGGCTCTGTGACAATAAGCGTAAGATTGCCGGCAACAGCTCTGACAATCATCATTTTGCCGGCAATGTAATTGGCCGAAAGACAGAGCCACACCGGGTCGCCGGCCTGCAATCCGAAATAGCTATTGGTGAGCCGCGCAGAAGCGAGCATGCTCTCTTTGCGTACCAACAGCGATTTGGGCTCGCCGGTAGAGCCGGAAGTGACTACCTGCACCGAATCTTTGCGGTCGAACCAAGCCGACAGGAAACGAAAAAAGGCTCTTTCCCAATCGGATAGCGGTTGGCTTTTTTTCAGATGAATCAGAGCCGGTATTTGCTCAATGGTATATTCGTTTTGCTGATAAATGAGTTTCATGGTTGTAAATTTGGTTGATGGTTAAATGTGGCTGCTACGCTCAACGCTTTTGACCCCTTTAACCGTTTTGATTTTTTTGATCAATGCCTCTAAGGCAGCAGTGTCGTTGATCGAAATGGTGATGTTTCCGCTGAAAAGGCCGTCGTGCGAGTTGATTGAAATCGACCGCAAAACCACATTTTTCTCTTTCGAAATAAAAGAGGTAATATTGGTGACAATTCCTATATCATCTTTGCCAATCACGTGCAGAGTAATCGAATATTGCGAATCCGATTTTCCCGCCCATTTAGCCTTCACGATTCTGTACCCAAAGCGCGAAATCATCTGAGGCGCATTGGAACAGGATGTGCGGTGTATTTTGATACCGCCTATGGTGGATACAAACCCGAAAATTTCGTCGCCATAAATCGGATTGCAACATTTGGCCAACTTATATTCCACACCTCTCAGGTTTTGGTCGATCACCAATTCGTCCTCTTTTTTGTGGACCGTCTCTTGTGTGGGCGATACGGTGTAATTTTCGGCTGTCCGGTTTTCGGTATTGGCCTCTTTGCCCTTCTCTTTGCGGTCTATTTCGACGAGCTGATCTACTATCTTGTTGACATCGAGCTTATCGGTGCCCAAATCTGCAAAGAAGTCGGTCGAGTTTTTGTATCCGTTTTTCTTCATCAGACGCATCATGGTTGCCTCGTCGGGTTCCATTTTGCGGTTTTTGAGGCGGCGTTGCAACACCTCTTTGCCATACTCAGCCTCTTTGAACGTGGCCTCTTTGAGCGCCTGTTTTATCTTGATGCGAGCCTTGGAAGTGGTGACAATATTGAGCCAATCCTGTTTGGGCTTTTGCAGTGGCGAAGTGATGATTTCTACCTGGTCGCCACTCGACAATTTCTGCTTGATGGTGACATTCTTGTCGTTTATTTTGGCCCCCACACATTTGCTGCCCAATCCGGTGTGGATGTTGAATGCAAAATCGAGCACAGTAGCCCCTTTGGGCAATTTGTACAAATCGCCTTTGGGTGTAAAGACAAAAATTTCCTTTTCGTAGAGGGCCGGTTTGAGTTCCTGCATCACGTCGAGTGGACTGGCATCGTGCGCTTCGAGCACTTCGCGCACATTGTTGAGCCACTCGTCGAGCCCTTTTTCGCCACCTTTTACGCCTTTGTATTTCCAATGGGCGGCCAAACCACGTTCGGCAATATCGTCCATGCGTTGGGTTCTGATTTGCACTTCTACCCATTTGCCCTCGGGCCCCATTACGGTAATGTGCAGCGATTCATACCCATTGCTTTTGGGGATAGAAAGCCAATCGCGCAGCCGTTTGGGGTTGGGCTGATACATATCTGTAACGATAGAATAGGCGTGCCAACATTCGGCTTTTTCGCGTTCCTGAGAGGCATCGATGATGACCCGGATGGCGAACAAATCGTATATTTTTTCGAATGTAACCTCTTGTTTTCTTATTTTATTCCAAATAGAATGGATAGACTTGGTGCGGCCTTTGATTTCGAATTTCAGGCCGACTTCGGTCAGTTTTTGTTTGATTGGTTCGATAAAATTGGCAATATACAAATCGCGCGAACGCTTGGTGTCGCTCAGGTTTCCGGCAATTTCGGTGTAAATTTCGCGGTTTGTGTATTTTAGCGAAAGATCTTCCATTTCCGATTTTACGCGATACAAACCCAATCTGTGTGCCAATGGGGCATACAGATACGATGCCTCGTAGGCCACCTGTCGGCGGAATTCGTTGTTGGGGTGAGTGTTGAGAGCCCGCAGCAAAAAGAGTCTGCTGGCGAGCATAATCAGCACCACGCGCACATCTTCGGAAAAGGTGATAAAGAGTTTGCTGAAATTTTCGGACTCAATGGATGGGTTTTTGGCGTACAGTTCATTGATTTTGGACAAGCCACGAATAATTTTCATGACGTCTGCCCCGAAATGCTTTTCGACCTCTGCGGCAGAAACGGAGCCCGATACCACAGCTTCGTAGAGGAAAAGCGATATAATTGAGGTTTTGCGCAACCCGACCTCTTCGATCAGCACATTGGCTGTGGCGAGTAGCCGGCTCAGCGGATTAAAATCATATTCATCCTTGGTGTAGCATCCCTGCTGTATGGCACGGCTGAGAATCGATTTGCAAAGTTTCAATTCAATAGGGGAAAAGCTACCTGTCAACGACGAAATTAATCGTTTGTATTGGGATATAAATTCCTTTATTTCGTCTGAACTTCTAAAAAGTGCTTCATTCATCTGTCAATGGCTTTTTTTATTTGCCCCAAAAATACAAAAAAAAGGGGTAATTGAGGGCATTTTTCCATTTTAATTGATGGTTTATGTACATATTTGCATGGGTATGTCGGGTTTGATTGTTGTTGTTGTAAATTAACTATAATGAGCCCCGTGTCCTATTCGGTTAAAATATATTTGCAATTGAACCATATTTGATTGCCTGATGTTTTATTCTGGTAACAAATATTTTGTTAAAATGAACCTAAACCTTTCTGTTGATTCGTGGACTACGGAAATCCACGCTCGTCGTGTTGGCCGGATAATGGATTTTAAAGAGCTCTATCGCTACCGCGATCTGCTGCGTATGTTTGTGAAGCGCGATGTAATCACCTTCTACAAACAGACGATACTGGGGCCTGTCTGGTTTTTTTTGCAACCCCTGTTTACCACTCTTATTTTTTGGTTTGTTTTCGGTCGGCTGGCGCAATTATCGACCGATTCGCTGCCGCAACCCCTTTTTTACATGGTCGGAATCGTATGCTGGAACTATTTTTCGGAGTGCCTCAATCGCATTTCCACCACATTTACCACCCATTCCACTTTGTTTGGAAAAGTCTATTTTCCGCGCATCGTTATACCGCTTTCGGTGGTGGTATCCAACCTGATAAAAATGGCTATACAGTGGTTGCTTTTTGGCACCGTTTACCTGCTCTATATAGGCAAAGGGTTTGCGGTGGGAATCACATCCTACCTGTTGCTTTTTCCGTTGCTTATCCTTATCATGGCAGGGCTCAGTCTGGGATTCGGGCTGCTGTTTACCGCCCTGACATCGAAATACAGAGATCTTGTTTTTTTGCTAACGTTTGGCGTTCAGCTCTGGATGTATGCCACACCGGTAATCTATCCGCTGTCCTCTATTTCTGTAGAATACAGAGGCTTGATGGCATTGAACCCCATGACGGCGGTAGTGGAAACGGCCCGTTTGGGCTTGCTCGGTGTGGGCACATTCTCGTGGATTTATCTGCTTTACAGTCTGGTTTTTACCCTGTTGCTATTGGTCGTGGGTGCCACTCTGTTTAATCGGGTAGAACGTACTTTTATGGACTATGTCTGATTTGTCACTATTAAAAAACAGAAGTTATGAATGCACTGGAAACTGAATATTTAAGCAAAAAATACAGGCTTGGTGAGATAGGCACCGGAGCACTTTCGCACGACTTACACCGCTGGTGGTGTAAGCTGAGGGGTAGGGAAGACCCCTATTTGCAGGTGGGCGAAGTGAACAACCGCACCGAAAAAGCCACATCAGATTATGTTTGGGCCCTGCGGGAAATAACGTTTGATGTGCGGTCGGGCGATATTCTGGGCATTATCGGAAGCAATGGTGCCGGCAAATCGACTCTGCTCAAAATTCTGTCGAAAATTACATCGCCCACATCCGGCGAAATTCGCTATCGCGGACGAATGGCGTCGTTGCTCGAAGTGGGCACCGGTTTTCACCCCGAAATGACCGGACGCGAAAATATCTACATGAATGGTGCCATTATGGGCATGAGCCGTTCCGAAATTACCCGTAAGCTCGACGAAATAATCGACTTTTCGGGTGTGGCCCGTTATATTGATACTCCTGTGAAACGCTATTCGTCGGGCATGCTGGTGAGGCTTGGTTTTGCGGTGGCAGCACATTTAGAGTCTGAAATATTGATTGTGGATGAAGTGCTGGCTGTGGGTGATGCCGAATTTCAGGAAAAAGCGCTGGGTAAAATGCGCGATGTAACTACCGCCGATGGTCGCACGGTGCTCTTTGTGAGTCACAATATGGGGGCTGTGAAAGCCCTTTGCACGCGCGGCATTGTGCTGGAACAGGGAATGTTGGTGTGCGATGGAAAAACAGATGAGGCCATTTCTATCTACAAAAAAAAGCTCAAAAAAGAGATCAACGACAAGCAAACAATCCGCGAGGCCGGTGTGCGTGTATCGCCCGATATCGAGATATACAGCTTTCGGATCAATGGCAGGGAAACGCTCTGTCCGGTGCTCGATGATTTTGAGAATGTGCTTAAAATTGAGGTTTCGGGGCGAATAGAAAAGCGCACCCGACTCGAAATAGAGGGGAGGATATTTGACGAAAACGAGGTGCCGATGGCCATGTTCAGCCCCGGGCACAACCGCCGGAAATACAAAGTATATGAGAGCGGTCTCTTCTTTTTGCAGGAGACAATATTTCTTTCGTCGGGCATACACAAAGGCAACTATAACCTCTGCCTCGATATTACTAGTCCGGGTGTCGAATATTTCTTTCGGGTGCCACCCCTGATCCGGCTCGAAATACCGGGTTTCATCAGCGTAAAAGGCAATGTATTTGAATACCGCAATGGCAACGGGTTTATACAACTCTTTGACGAGCAATATCTGCTCGAAACCGATAAGCTAAGCCGTTTGCAGTAAAACAATCAGTATATCAGCGCATTGAGTCGCTCGTTTTTATTAACCTAAACCCAAAAGTGATGTGGATTAACAGACTCAAAAATCTGTTGACAGCCGGGCCTGTACCGGTAGTCAGCACCCCGAATCTGGCAGAGTTGGAGCAGTCTCTCTGTCTCAGAAATATCAATATTGATTTGACCCGCACGCAGAAAAAAGTGTTGATTTGCTACATTCCCGATCAGTTTTTCAGGGCAAAAGAGGAGCTAATGTTTCATTCCAATCGCTACGAAGCCTGTCAGATTATCCGTGTTTTTATCGAAATGGATTATGCGATAGATGTGGTGTGGCCATTGTCTGACGATGAGCAAACCGAAAAATCGGGCTACGACATTGTATTTGGTTTTGGTCCGGTTTATCTTCGTGCGTCGCAATCAAATGCAAATGCTGTTAAAATACTTTATCTGACAGAGAATAATCCGGAAGTGGTAGCCGGAAAGTTTCGGGAGCGGGTAGAATATTACTACGAAAGAAACAAAATACGGAAAACAGGCACGCCCCGAAATCAATATTATACAATCTCTCAGTTCGAAATATCCGACTACGGGATACTCAAAAATTCGATCCAAAATGCAGAAAGTTCGAAACCTTTTTTCAAAAATTCATACCTGATAAAATCATCCGGACTGAAAAATCAGGCCTTCACCATACACAGAGATAAAAACATGGATATGGCCCGTAAACACTTCCTGTGGCTCGGTTCGAGTGGCGCTATACACAAGGGGCTCGATTTGCTGTTGGAGGTATTCTCTACCTTGCCGGGAGTGACGCTGCACATTTGCGGACTCTCTGCTGAGGAGGCAGATTTGGTGGAAGGGTATTCTTCTGAAAATATTGTAAATCATGGATTTATTGAGATTGATTCGAGTGAATTTCTGAATGATATTGTGGGCAAATGTGCCTTTGTGATTTTGCCGTCGTGCTCAGAGGGCATATCCAATTCGGTGGTGACCGGCATGATGCACGGCCTGATTCCGGTGGTGACGCCCGAGTGTGGCATAGAGATAGATTACGATACCGGTTTTCTGCTCGAAAGCTATCGGATTTGCTACATCCGCGATGTGGTTGTCCGACTATCGACTCTGCCGTCGAAAAAGCTGAAAACCATGCACCACAATGCCTACAACTACGCTCAAAAAGAGTTTACGCTGGAAAAATTTACCCGCGATTTTAAAAATATAATGTATAAAATAGTCAGTCATGCAGAACTATCCAAAAATAAGTATTGTAACGCCAAACTATAATCAGGGCAAGTATCTCGAAGATACCATTATCTCTGTTTTGAATCAAAACTACCCTAATCTCGAATACATCATCATAGACGGGGGCAGTCGGGATAATTCGGTAGAAATAATCCGAAAATATGCCCACAAACTGGCCTTTTGGTGTTCCGAACCCGATAGCGGGATGTACGATGCCCTGCAAAAAGGATTTGCCCAAAGTACCGGCGAAATAATGGCCTGGATAAACTCTGACGACTTCTATCTGCCCGGCACGCTCTTTACGCTGGCGGAGATTTTCAACACTATACCGCAGCTCAGGTGGTTGCAGGGGGCTATGCTCACAGCCGACGAAAAGGGGAGGATAGTGACCGCCGAACGCGCCGGAGTGAAGACTAAGTACGATTTCCTGATCGGCGATTACCGCTGGATACAGCAGGAGTCGGTGGCCTGGCGCCGCTCACTGTGGAACGAGGCCGGAGCGACGCTGCAAACCCGGATGCAGTATGCCGGCGATTTCGAATTGTGGTTGCGCTTTTTTGCCCGCGACAGGCTCTATGTGACAGATGCCTGCATTGGATGCTACCGCCAGCGCAGCAGCAATCAGCTTTCGTTGAATTTTATGCACGAATACCAACTCGAAGCCGAAGAGGAGCTGGCCAAATATGCGATGACGGCTGATGAAAAAAAATTGCTGGCTAAATACAAGCGACTGCGAAAATATGTGACCGCTATCGACCGGCTGAAATTGTTCAGAACAGACTGGATAACAGCCCGTTTTCGAAACCGACACTTTGGCGTGGCGCACCGGATTGTGTTCGACCGCATGACGCAGCGCTTCAAAGAGGAATATCCGCTGTGATGTAGAACCAAATATGTACCCATTATGCAATTGTCTATCGTTACCATTAACCTAAACCATGCTGTCGGACTGCGCCGCACTATCGAGAGTGTGCTCTGTCAGTCGTTCGACGATTTCGAGTTTATCGTTATCGACGGCGCATCTACCGACACGAGTGCAGCCGTCATTGCCGAATACCGAAACTACATCGATTTTGCAGTTTCGGAGCCCGATAAAGGCATCTATTCGGCTATGAATAAGGGTATTCTGAAATCGAAAGGAGACTACATTCTGTTTCTCAATTCGGGCGATTTTCTCGAAGATGAGGTGCTCGAAAGGGTTTTTTCGGAGATACACGGCGAGATGATTGTGTATGGCGATTTCTACACTTCGAAAGATGGCCTAAAAGTCGGTACCTGCTTTATTCAGCCCGACGAACTGACGATGCTCAACTTCTACGGCCTGTCTATACAGCACAATGCAACCTTTATTCGCCGTTCTCTATTCGAAAATGAGCTGTACGACGAGCATTACCGCATTGTGTCGGACAGGTTTTTCTTTATCGAAAAGATAATTTTCGAAAACTGTACCTACAAACACCTCTCATTTCCGGTCATTTACTACGAACTCGACGGGTATGCCTCGAAGGAGGAGAATCAGTCGTTGCACCTGCAAGAGGTGGCCGATATGCTGAACCGTTTTCTGCCCCAACGGGTGCTGGCAGACTACAAACGGATGCAAAACCTGCAACGCCTGCAACTCGATGTGCTGGCCGACGATTTCGGTTCAGACAAATGGTTTCGTCGCTGGTCGGCTCATCTGATTGTCTGTCTGAATATTACTTATATCAAAATACGGAATTTCTTCGAACAAAATTAACCAAAAACCTTGTTACCATGGCATCTTTCTTTGGCAGTTCGCCCCGGTGCGAACTAAAATTATCGGTGGTTGTGCCCGCCTACAACGTAGCCGACTACATCGGGTGTTGCATCGAGTCTATTCTGAATCAGAGTTACAGGAATCTCGAAATAATAGTTGTAAACGATGGCAGCACCGACCTCACCCGCGAAAAAATACGCAAATACGAATCGGACCCGCGGCTGATGGTGGTATCTCAACCCAACAGCGGCCTGAGTGCTGCCCGCAATACAGGCATACAAATGGCTACCGGTGAGCTTATTACCTTTGTTGATTCGGACGATCGGGTGCACGAAGATACCTATGCCAAAAACATGCTCTATTTTGCATCCGATCCGGCAATCGACTTTGTGCAATACCCCGTACTGATGGAGTGGGAGGGCGAAAAAGAGCGAATTTTCAGACCAACAGCCAAAGTACTCACCAATTCCGAAGAGATTTTTGCCGCCTGGTGGAAAAACGATCAACTCATCTATTCGGCCTGGAATAAAATATACAAACGGGAACTTTTCGACGATACACAATATCCGGAAAAGAAGGTGTATGAGGATATTTTTGTCGTTGTTCCGCTCTGCAAAAAGATTCGAAAAGTAGTTATTTCCGATAAAGGACTCTACTATTACCGATACAGAAAAGATTCGATTCTGAATTCGAAATCCGATTTGTCGGTCAAAAATCAAAATCAACTCGAAGCGACCCTTGCGCTATACAGACACGCGCTCACCTATCAAAATCTGAAACCTGAGAGAGCCGCATTTTTTTTGCGTTTGTGCCAATGGCAATTCTATACCCTTTGTGCATTCAGTGCCGAAGAGCAGGCTAAACTATTGCAAACCATGCGCCACCAAACAGCATTGTGGAGCGATATATTCTGTGCTCACCTCACCGCCAAACAGAAGATGACGCTTTCGGCTATCAAGGTTTTGGGGTTCAATATGACGAATCTTATCTACCTGTTTTTTGCTTCAATGAAAACATCAAATCAAATGTAAATCAATTATTTATTATGATTAAAGTAAAGAAAACACCTCTGGTAAGCGTTTTGTTGCTCACGCACAATCAGGCCAAATATATTGCCTCTTGCATAGAAGGCGCTTTGTCTCAAAAGACCAATTTTCAGGTAGAGATTGTCATCGGCGAGGATGCATCTACCGACGAAACAGCCGACATTTGCCGCAGGTATATGCAGAAATACCCCAACCGGATAAAGCTCATAACCTCTTCGACAAACATAGGTCTGAATCAGAATTTTATCCGCAGTTTTCGCTTTTGCAAAGGTAAATACATCGCCTATCTCGAAGGAGATGACTGGTGGATTGACAAGCACAAATTGCAAAAACAGGTTGACATACTGGAATCGAATCCGGATGTCTCATTGGTGCATACAAACTTCAAATTGTATAGAGAAGATGATAATCAGTACCAAAACCGAATGATACGCTTTGAGGGTGTTTGTGTGAGAGAACGCAGCAAGGGTATAGATGGTGTGATAGCTGAGTTTGAGGGAAATCACAGACCCATGAAAACCTCAACCGTGTGCTACCGGCGCGATCTGATGGCACAGATTTTGGCCGAAGATGAATATCTGTTCACCAATCCCGAGTTTACAACGCAGGATTTTCAGCTCTTTCAGGAGATGGCGCTCAAAGGACGATTTGTGTTTATCGATCAGGACACCACTGTGATTGCACTTCACGAGTCGCTCTCTGTTTCGCAAAATCCCGACAAACTGCTCAAATTCAGGCGTGGTTTTTTCAAAATCGGACTTTATCTGATGGATAAATACAAGCTTCCAACCACCGCTTCGCAAAAATGGTTTTGGCGCGAGCTAAACTATTTTATCGAAGATGCGCGGCAGAGACAGGATAGCCGAATGCTTCGGGAGGTGATGGCTGATGCGCGGATGAAAGGTTACAAAGCACCTGTAAAACAGAAGATTAAATATAATATGGCTACGTTATTTTATTGAGGTAAATATCAAGTGAGGTATGAAAAAGCATTTGACGATTTTGTTGGTTTCGGGCAACGATTTCTTGTCGGAATACGGAGGAGGAGAGCAGTACCTCAGAAATCTGACAGATGAATTTATTCGCAGAGAAGAGCAAATTATACTTTTCACAGCCGCCAAAGATGGGCAGCCCGAAGATGTTGTGTCGAACTACCGCGGTGTGGATGTGTATCCGGTGTTGAGAGTGGGGATGGATCGCAATCTGCTGAAAAAGAAGATACTGGATGTTTTGCCCGATGTGGTGCATGCACACGGTTTCAAGTCGATGACCGCAGAGGTTTGCCACGAGCTCAAAATTCCGTGTGTGGTGACGGTACACCACGGAGGCATAGTTTGTCCGCAGGGAGCCTTGCTCGACAGCAAAGATCAGATTTGCCACAAACGTGCCACTACCCGCGATTGTCTGTCGTGCATATTGCGCAAAATTCCCGGTGGTCAAATGTGGTCGCCTGTGTTGAAACTGATTCCCGAAAAGCAGCGTATACAATGGGGTTTATTTGTTCAAAAAAAGAGATTTGTGCCTTACCTCACGCCTCTTATCTCATCGACCAAACAGATAGACAGCAAGTTGCAGGAGTGGAGTTTGTTGCGAGATAGAGCCACACACTTTATAGCCCCGAGCGAAGCAATGCTCAGGAGTTTGCTGATCAACGGCGTACGGGCCAACAAGCTCAAACTGATTCCGCACGGCATACCTATTGTGCCTGTGGAGGCGGACGAAAACAGAGTGATAGGCAATGGCGACGGCGTCAGGTTCTTCTATTTTGGCCGGCTGAGTTACGAAAAAGGAATTCACATTCTGTTGAAAGCATTTGATACCTTTTTTCGTGATAATCCACTATCAAAGAGCGAACTGCATATAATCGGTGGTGCCGAGAGCCGGGCGGAAACAGGCTATTGGGAGAGGCTTTACACCCGTTATGTTGAACGGGGACCGACTGGTCAATCGCCCCGAAACCGCATCATTTACCACGGAAAACTGCCTCAGCCGGAAGCATTCAGATGGATACAAAAACTGGATGTGCTGGTGCATCCGACCATTTGCCTCGAAGTGTATGGCCTGAATATCGCCGAAGCGCTGATGTTGAAAAAACCGGTGATTGCCGCCCGGTGCGGTGGCGCCGAGGCTCAGATAGAAGAGGGGATAAACGGCTATCTCTACGACCCGCTCAACAGCGATGAGCTGGCAGAACTGATTGCATTTTTTGAAAGCAATCCGGCACTCATCCGGCGTTTGTCGGAGAAAGCCCCGCGCAAAGTGGAAAACATCAGGCATCATGCCGAAGAGATTCTGGAAGAGTATCAGAGTGTACTAAATAATTATTGTTGATTATGCTGATTTACACCATTGTAGTAACAAGAAACGCGGAAAACTGGATCGATAGCTGTCTGTCCGGTTTGCGCGAAAGTTCGGTGGAAACACATGTTGTGGTCATCGACAATGCATCTGAGGATGCAACGGTTCAAAAAATCAGAACCCGGTATTCGGGTGTGGAACTGGTGCCGCTACACAAAAACAGGGGTTTTGGCGCAGCCAACAACATCGGATTGCGACTGGCCTTGCAGCGGGAGGCCGATTTTGTGTTGCTGCTCAATCAGGATGCACACCTCGAAAAAAACACGCTCGAAGTGCTGCTCGAAAAACGGTTTCTACGGCACGATATTGGTATTCTGAGCCCGATGCAATATTACAGAGCCGGTGAGCTGGATCATCATTTCGAACTCTATTACAACGATGGAAAGGAGAAATATCCCTGCCCCGGAACTCTGCAATGTGTTGATTTTGTGAATGCTGCCATTTGGTTGATACCGGCCGGGGTGGTGCGCAAAGTGGGCTGTTTTTCACCGTTATTTTACCATTACGGAGAAGATAATAACTTTTCTTCACGTATATTGTTTAATAAGTATAAGATATACATCGCCACCGATGCAGTGGCTTACCACGAAAGACCACAACAGCCTAAGCCACAGACCTCTTACTTCAAATACCTCGATACGAGATACAGAATAAAAACACTTATTTACGGGTCGGATGTAAATGCGACGATGCCCACCTGGCTGAAACAGCTCAGACGGGAGATTTTTACCGTCGTATCTTCTACGGAAACAAAAACAATTATTCTTCGCAATTTGCTATTTTTCAGAATATTGCTGTTTACTCTGGCCAAATATCCGACCCTGGTCTATTACCGCCAAAAATCGAAAAAAGAGGGCGCATTTCTGTAATTATTATCATTAACCTAAACCATAAAATGATGAAAGTGAGTATCATAATGTCTGTCTATAATGCCGGGCCATTTTTGAGGGAGGCCGTAGATAGCCTGATGCTGCAAACACTAACCGACTGGGAGTTGCTGGTGGTGGATGATTGCTCAGACGATGCTTCTGTGCCAATACTTCTTTCGTATGCCGACAAACGCATCAGACTGATGCGCAATTCGCGGCAGATGGGGCCTGCGGTGTCGCGTAACAGAGCCCTGCAACAGTCTCAGGGAGAATACATTGCCATAATGGATGCCGACGATATTGCCTATCCGCAACGGTTGGAAAAACAGGTGACCTTTCTGGCCACTCACCCCGATATTGATATATTAGGCACTTATGCCGATGCGATAGATGTAAAGGGCGAAAAATTGTACGACATAAAACCGCCAACCTCGTCGGCAGAACTGCGCACACGGCTGCTTTTCGAGAGTGCAATGGTGCACTCTTCGGCCATGTTCAGGGCAAGTGCCATGCGGCTTTTTCGCCTCAATTACGACGAGTATTATCTGTATGCTCAGGATTTTGAGTTGTTTTCGAGAGCCTCGCGCTTTGTCAATCTGGCCAATTATCCCGAAAAGCTGGTTGCCTACCGCATTTCGCCCAATGCGATATCTTCGCGTCAGCATAACTTGCAATCGCGCTATGCAATTGAAGTGATATTCAAGCAGTTTGACTACCTCTCTATCCATGCCAACAACCTGCAAAAGGAGCTGATCGATGTCACGTTATACCATTTCAGACCATTGACACGCACCGAAAGAATTGCATTTTTGCAACTGTTTCTCTCTGTTTATTACCTCTGCATCGACGAAAAATTGTACGATATGCCTCAGCTGCGTCGCTATTTTGCCCGCCTCTATGCATTGGCTTCGTCCGGTAAAGGTGGTTTTCTGAGGTGGCCGTTTATCACACTGGATTTGTTGCAGGTGGTGCAACAACCGGGCAAAGAGGTGCGGTTTTCGCAATTTTGCTCGTTTACCTGTTTCTACTTCAAATCTTTGATAAGTTATATTCTGTTTCAAAAACACTAATAAAAGAGCATTATGTCCGGATTTACAGGGGTAACAGGAGGCGATATGAAGTTTGTAGAGCAGAACGACCGTGCCACGATGCAAACTAAAAGATACAAAGATAAAACGCTTTGCGCGGAAGCACGCCTGCTGCTGAAATTTGAGAAAGACAGTGTTTTCTACGAAACCTCGGGCTATCTGGTGGTGATCAGTGGCGTGGTGCTGAATCTGCATTTGCTCAAAAAAAAATACTATGCTGCCCATACCGGCGAATTGTGCCTGCTGATGATGGCGGTACATGGCGACTCGTTTGCTCACCATTTGCGCGGTAGTTTTTCGGGCATGGTGTGGGACAAGAAACGGGAGCGGTTGCTCTTGTTTACCGACCATACGGGCAGCAAACCACTCTTTTATGCAGGGAACGATTCTCTCTTCTTTTTTGCTTCGGAGCTTACCGGTCTGACCGATCTGATGAGGCACAACCATTTTGATTATCATTTGAATGAAACATCTGCATTTCAAATGGTTACATACGGTTTCCTGCTCGAAGACTTTACCATTATTCAGGAGGCAAAAAAGCTGACAGCCGGGCAATATCTGGTGAGTGAGGCCGGTGAATGCCAAACTTATTTCTACAACCATTTCTTCTATTTGCCCGATAATGCGATGACGGAGAGCGAGATGATAGAAACGGCTGACGCTCTCTTTTTGCAGGCTGTGCAGCGCGTAACAGACAAAAACAGAGAGTATGGTTACGAAAATTTTATTCCCCTGAGTGCCGGCATGGATTCGCGCATGGTGACCTACGCTGCCCGCAAACTGACCGACAAACCGGCATACAATTTCACCTATTCGCAAACCGGATTTTACGACGAAACTACTGCCGAAAAAATCATCGAATCGATTCACAACCACTGGATTTTCAAGCCCGGAAACGATGGATTCTCGCTTTTTGATGTCGATGGCCCGGTCAGAATCAATCAGGGTTTGCTGAGCTACTATGGAGCTGCTGTGGTAAATGATCTTTTTTCGCAACTCAATTACTGCAATATGGGCGTTATCCTTACCGGACTGCGGGGTAGTGGCACTATCAGCACCTGCAATGCCGGGTTGCTCGATAAAAATACAGTTTTCACCGATGCATTTTCTACCCGGTTATCGCCCCATTTACTGCACCGTCTGGATATGGATGGGCTGCACAGGAAGTACATTTATCTCGAACTCTTTTCGCTGTACAACGCCGGTTTTGGTGGCTTCAATATGGGTTCGCCACTGGTTTTTGCCCAACATACAGAGTCGTATTCCCCGTTTCTGGATGTCGATTTTCTGGAATTTTCGTTGACAATACCTTTCGAAATGAGGTACAACAACCGGCTTTACGATGCCTGGATGATTGAAAAATACCACGATGCCACACAGTTTCTGCACAACGGAAACCGCTACATTGGTGGCGAAAAGAGGTACAGACAAAAGCCGGTTATCCACGTGGGGAAGAGGTACTACTCGTTGCGGGATTTGCCGCGCCTGTCTGTCGTTTATCTGCTCAGGCAGTGTGGGTTATGCCCAAAAATAGCAGGTGATGGCGGTTTCGATTCGTGCCACAATGTAGCGCCAATCGGCTATTGGTACTTCACCAATGAGCGACTCAAAGCACACCTCGATCTCTATTTCGACCACCACATAAACAGGCTTCTTCATTATCCGGAGCTTTACGAGGAGTGTAGCCGGCTCTACCTGACTGGCAATGGTATCGAAAAAAATATGGTGCTCACCCTGCTTTCGGTTGTAGGGCTATTGTTTGGCGATTCTGATGTTTAACCTGTTCCTAATTATTTGATAATGAAAAAGATAAAGGTGTTGATGGATGTAAATTCAATCGTTTTGCCCACAGGGCGCAATTATCTGAGCGGAATCGGGCGTACTACCCTCGAATTGTTGCAGGCATTCAGGCAGATGCGCGATCTGCCTATCGACCTGCATCTCTATTCGCAGCGCTTGCCCGATAGCGGTATTGATACCTACAATCTGCCGTTTCGCGAGCTCTATCTGCCTTTGCCGGGGGGAGAATTAGCCAAAAAAATGGTGAATAAACTTCGCCTCAAAGAGTGGATGTGTCGCCACGATCTGTTTCATATACCGCACAACTACGATGAGGTTTCGAATCCGCACAAAACGGTGATTACCATGCACGATCTGCTTTGCTATGCCTATCCCGAAGAGTTTCTGGGGCACACTTTTGCGCGGGCTCATTACCCCAATCTGGCCCGGAAATGCCGGGCTATTGTCACCTGTTCGCAATCGTCAAAGGCCGATATGGTGCACTACCTCAACCTGCCCCCCGAAAAAATTACCGTTATTCCGTGGGGGGTATCCTCTACCTTGTTTCACCCGCTCAGAGAGACCGAAAGTGGTGCTAATCTGCTTGTGGAAAGGGGGTTGATGCATCCCTATTTTATGATGGTGTCATGCGATATTGGCCGTAAAAACACCCTGTCGCTGATGCGGGCATTCCGCATTTACCTGCAACGAAAATCGGCCTCGCACATCCTCGTTTTGGTGTGGAACAATCCACCGGCCAATTTTCAAACCGAGTTTGCCCGTGAGATTGAGCACGGAAAAATCTGCTTTCTGAATCGGGTAGATGATAACCTGCTCAAACATCTCTACAACGGGGCCACAGCTACTTTTTATCCTTCGAAATATGAAGGTTTCGGCCTGCCTGTTTTGGAGTCGATGGCGTGCGGCACACCGGTGGTGACCTCACCCAATAGTGCCCTGATCGAGGCGGGTGGCGAAGCGGCTATCTACACCGATCCGGATAGCCCGGAGCAGATGGCCACGATTATGGATGACTTCGAATCCGGAAAAATAGACCGCTCTGCCCTTAGTAAACGCGCTGTAAAACACGCTCTTAACTTCACCTGGCGACATACAGCCTGTGAGTATGCCGGTTTTTTTACGAGAGTAGCGAATGGGGATTAATTATTAATTAACAATTAATGATTAACAATTAATAATTGGGGGATGATTTAACTTGACATTCCTTTCCCTGAAAAACCACAACGTGGTTGAATATGAATAGCCCTGTATGAAATGCAGGGTTAAGAAATGAATAAATAAATTTTTTTACCATGCGTCTAAACATAAAGCAACAAATCGCTCAATTTCGCTTCCCTGTTTGTGAAGATTTGCCGTTGGACCTTTTTTCAACGGATTCGCGCATATTGCTAATAGCGCCGCACCCCGACGATGAGGTGTTTGGGTTGGGAGGTTACCTGATTAAGTATCGGAAAAAATTTGCACGCGAAGATTCAGCCGACTCTTCTATGAACCGCTTTTTTGTTTGCTACCTGACCGATGGCGAAGCAAGCCTGACCGACGAGACCAAGAGCGAAGTGGCTATGCACCGGCGCGATATTTCGGTGAGGGTGCTGCATCGGTTGAAACTGGATGAGCGTCAGGTGTTGCGTCTGCATCTGCCCGATGGTGCGGTGTCCGACAATTTGTCTCTTACTTCGGATGACGCTGCGGTATCGGCTCTGAATCAGTTTGTTACTCAGTATCAGGTAAATGTGATTATCGCACCTTCTGAGCACGAGTTTTGGCCCAAAGATCATGTCGCAGCATTTTATTTGGCCAAATATTTGTGTGAACAAACGGGTTGCAAACTTTATACATATTGGGTATGGACGTGGTTTAATATCTCGGTGATGAAGTTATTGAAACTCAAAAAAGAGACCATTTTTCGTTTGCCTGTCATGGATGTGCTGGACGAAAAAAGGGAACTTATTCACTTCTATTTGCGCGAAACAAACGCCAACGGGCATTCCTGGTGCGGAATTTTACCACCGGCATTGCTGCGGGCCGTGAAGTGGAAATACGAAATTCTGATGCAACAGCCGATAGAATCGCTGAAACGAAATCCTGAATAAAGAATCATTATGAATGACCTAAAAATGACCTGGATAACCGGTTGGGACGAAATCTACTCTGCTGAGGTACAGCAAATATGGCTCAATCATTTTACGCTCGATGCCACTGCTACGGTGTTTCAGCATCCGCAGATGGGCATGACGTGGCTGGATGCTTACCGGCATAACCGGGATCTAAAACCGCTGTTTTGTCTCATGCAAAACAGATTTCAATCTATTCTCTATCCGCTGGTAATGTGGTGCAGAAATGGCCGGAATGCCCATCAAAGACTGGTGATTCCCGTTGGGTTTTCCGATTTCGACTATCTTAATCCGCTGGTTATCTCTTCGGAAAACACAGCTTTTCCGGCTGATTATTATGCAATTATCACGCATGAGCTCACACATAAATTCAGGGCCGATGCAGTTCAGCTGACCGGCATCAGCAGATCGGTCAAAGATATGCATTATGCAGAGATGTTTACCCGTCAGATTTGTCCGTTGTTGCATCTCAATCGGTTTGATGGTTTCGATGGCTTTGTAGCCAATCTCAAAGCTTCGTTGCGGGGTGACATCAACCGGCAGTGTCGCAATCTGGCCCGGATGGGAGGGGTGTCGTTGCATCTTTACCGTGCCCATGAGACAGATGAAATGTGTCTGTCGCTCAGCGAATTGCTCGCTCACAGGGCTTTGCGATGGCCTCACGCTTATTCGGTGGAGGGGTTTTATCCGCGGTTAGTTCACAATATGGCGACAGGAGGTCTGTTGCATTTCTCAGAATTGAGGGTAAATAATGAGGTTCTCAGCCGTCATCTCGGGTTTGTATTTCGCAACCGGTTTTACTACTATTTGCCGGCCTCTTCACCTTTATACAGTCACTTTTCGCCGGGGAAAATTCATCTCTTTTATTTGCACAAATGGGCTTTCGATAATGGTATAGCGATATTTGACCACCTGCGGGGCGATGAGACTTATAAGCGGCAATGGGCCGATTCATTCGAATGTGTAAATGGACTAAGAATTGAAAACAGACGTCCCATTAGTCTGATAAAAAATAGTTGGGTAGATGTGAAAGATAAAATTAATGTTCTTTTAACCTGAATTTAAATGGCATTTAAACAGCAAAAAAAGGAGTTTTCCGACCGACAATCGGTGTTAATTTGCATTCCCTCTCTGCTGATTGGCGGAACAGAGATGCAAACACTCTATCTGGCAAAGGCTCTTAGAGCCTGGGGATTGTCTGTGGTGGTAGCCTGCTACTACGAGTGGAAGAAGGAGATGGTGGACCGTTTCAGAAAAGTGGGGGCGGAGGTGGTGCTTTTTTCTGATAACCGGGGAATGCGCCGGCTGTCTCGTCGTCCGCAGGGAGTCGCGCAAATGGCATTTCTTTGGTTTCATCTTTTCAGGCTGACGCGAAAGGGGAATTTCTCGTCTGTGCATTTGCAATACATGACACCGGGTGCTTTGCCGGTTTTTCTGCTCAGGCTGATGGGTGTGAAATGCCTTTTTGCCACGGTGCATCAAAGTGCCGACGGTCAAAGACTCAGAGCGCGGTGGTTGCTGGGGCTGGCTTCGCGTTGTTGCACGCGTTTTGTCACCGTTTCGCCACAGGTAGCCAAGTCGTGGTTTCGCGAAAAAATACCGCACAACCTCACAGTAATACCCAATACCATTGATCTAGAACAGTGTAATTGGCACAAAAAGGAGCTGGATATAACGGAACTGAAACGGCAATACAACATTTCTCACAAAACAGTCATCGGCGTAGTGGCAAGGCTTAGCTTTGTCAAGGGTGTCGATTTGCTGCTCGATGCTTTTGCTACTCTGGCGGCTTATGATTGCGATACGGTGCTGGTGGTGGTGGGCGGAGGCAAAGAGCACAGCGCATTGCAGTTGCAGGCGCAGCGTTTGCAAATAGCTGACCGGCTTATTTTTACGGGTGAGAAAACGCCCGAAGAGGCCTTTCGTATTATGCAACTATTTGATATTGTGGTTTGTCCGTCGCGCCACGAGGGCTTTGGGCTTTCTGTACTCGAAGCACAAGCATCGGGCAAACCGGTAGTGGCGTTCGATACGGGAGGATTGTCCGGACTCATTCACAACGAGGTAAACGGGATTTTGGTGCCCGCCGGTGGTGTGGCAGAGCTCACTCAGGCTCTGATGCGTCTGTTGGCTGCACCCGCTTTGCGAAGCAACCTGGCGGCTCACGCGCTCGAAAATGCCGCAAAATACGAGTTTAAACACTACGGCGCAGCTGTCAGAGAGCTCTGCTACATGGCCAACCACAAAAAAGATTAACACCATGGACAATTACAGTGTCAGCTTCCTGAAATGGATAATATTCACCACCTTATTGCCTTACTTGGAGCAAATTCCGGGGATGCCTTTTATCGTTTTTGGCTTTTCGTTGCGCGGATGGGCGTGGATAATCATGTTGATGGTGTCCGTTATCACGCTTTTGCGGGGCAATCAGGTGACAATGCCGGTCTGGATTTGGTTGCCTTTTCTGATCTATATTTTTGGCTACAATCTGTTCGATTTCTCTTTTGTGGGTGTACAGCTCTCGTTGCAATATTCGGTTTCTCTTTTTGTGGGTTTTGCGGCTTCTTCAATCTATTATTCAGAACAGGCCATTGAGCGTATATACCGGATTTTCAGGAGCTTTATGTGGCTGTTTATCCTCTTGTGCGCCACCACTTATGCGCTCTATTCTACCACACCCTATTCGGCTGCCACAGTGATGACGCTGACTGTTTTTGCCGCTGTTTTTCTCTATTCTTTTTATGCCGAACACCGGTGGATGGGTTTGGCCGGTTATCTTTGTTGCCTAATTTTTCCTTTTCTGATGGTTACCCGAATGGGCATTGCCGCTATGTTTACCGTCGGGCTCGCTCATCTGGCCAATCGTAGTTTTATCCGAAAAGGATTGATTGGCGGTGGTCTGATTCTGATTGCCTCTATGGCTTTTCATTCCGAACGGTTTCAATCAAAATCTTTTGGAAAAAAAGGAGGTGAGTATTCCGATATCAGCATCGAAAACAAAGATTTCAACACAAGTGGCCGAAAGGCGATTTACGATGTGCTCAAACCCGGCCTCACGCAGCATCCGGTTTGGGGAAATGGCCCGCGCGCCGATCTTCGTCTGCTCGAAAAAAAAGGATTTTTGGTCAAAGAGGTACACAACGATTACCTGGCTGTTCGCTACAACTACGGTTATGCCGGGCTTGCATTTCTGCTCTTTGGGTTTGTTATGCAGGCCTGGTTTATCTTCCGAAAACGACATTTTCTGACAGACGAACCGTCGTACCGGCTCTACGCCATTGTCCTTACGCTCTTCATCCCATTTCTGTTGCTCATGTATTCCGACAATGTGCTCAAATATTCCATATTCTTTGGCAATTACCATTTTGCCATGATAGGCATGTTGTATAGGTTACAGCACGATACCTGATATAATAGCAGATATTCCCACCATATTTTAATATCCCCTCTGAAATTAATCGACCCGCCAAATTATTAATTATTAATTCTTAATTTTTAATTATAAAGATGTTAACAATAGTCATTCCCCTATACAACAAAGAGATGCAGCTGGCTCAAACCCTGCATTCTGTCGACAAACAACACTTCACTCACTTCGAGGTGGTGATTGTAGATGATGGATCTACCGATCGAAGCGTGGAAGTGGCTCTTCGGTATTGGGAAAATAGCGGCCGCGTGGTTGAGCAGATTTCGCCCGATCAGTGGATGACAGACGATGCCCGGTTCAGACTCATTTGCCAAAGCAATGCCGGGGTTTCTGTCGCAAGGAACAGAGGTGTGGCAGAAGCTATGTACGACTACATCGCTTTTCTCGATGCCGACGACCGCTGGGAGCCCGACTATCTGTCGGAGGCGGTTTCTCTCATCGACCGCTACAAATCGGAGTGCGATGTGTTTGCGTCGAAATACTCATTTCTGACAGCGAGTGGCGAAGTTCGCGAACAACGATTGTCGAAAATTCCTTTCACCGGAAACGCGGGCATTCTCACCAACTATTTCGAGGTGGCGGCCTGTTCGCATCCGCCGCTCTGTTCGATCAATACGGTCGTTTCGCGTCGGGCATTAAGTCGGGTAGGGGGATTTCCCGAAGGGGTAACTGCCGGCGAAGATTTGCTCACCTGGGCACGGTTGGCGGTTAATTACCGGATTGCCTATTCGATGCGGGTCTTGTCGCTCTTTTATTTGCCCGAACAATCCTCTTTTGCGCCCAAAAGAACACCGCAATGCCCCGATCGGGTGGCGGCCGGATTGCTGGCTCTCTGCCGCGATAGCGCAGTGGTGCCGGGGTTCGATGGCTACATGGCACGATGGCACGAAATGCGCGCCTCTGTTTTTCTGCGGTTGGGGCACAATGGTCAGACTGTCAAAGAGATAATCCGCTCATGCCGCTACGCCCCGAAACCCAAAATGCTGCTCTACCTGCTGCTTTTGTGTTTTCCGCTTTCGTTACGTTTAAAGTTATTTGCCCAAAAATCTGGCTTATGATTGCGCCATTGGTTCTGTTTGTGTTCAATCGCCCCCGCGAAACCCGCCTCATGTTGGAGTCGCTCAGGCGGAATGCGCTGGCAGCTCAGTCTGTTCTCTACATCTTTTCGGATGCCCCGCGCGTGCCCGACGATGTGGCCAAAGTGGCCGCGGTGCGTCAATATATTGGTCTGTTGTCGGGTTTCAGACACACCATAATAGAATATGCACCCGTCAACAAGGGGTTGGCCAATTCG